>JAADHK010000066.1 GCA_013151835.1 Deltaproteobacteria bacterium | reverse complement strand
AACTTTTTTCCCATTTAAGGAATTTATATTTTCAGCAACCACCTGGATGTTGGGGGGTATGAGCATGCCGTCCTCATCTATGGTATAACCGCCGCAATGTCCGTCCGCGCCGGGCCATGAGGCATACTGGGAGGCAAGGCCGGGAGAAAGGGTCATGAGTTTTGCATGGGGGTGGGTCATGGCATCTAAAATTCCGTCGGTCTTTCCATGCATAGCCCGTAAATAGGAGCGACCCCATTCTCCGGTGTCGGCAAGAAATGCATTTTTGCGCCACATGGGGGATGAGAAATCAACCCCGTAGAAACGGTTGCACTGCCGGCTGATTTCACGGGCTGTTTTTTTCATTAAGGAAGATGGAATTGCGCCTAATACATAGGCGCACATCCCGATTACATATCCATTTGATTTGTCAAAGTCCGGCCATTTGGCGCAAATCGCATCAATGGGAGGTTTGCCATTGTGAAGAAGCGGGTTGTCGCCTGTCATGGGAGCCGTGATATCGGAGGTTAAAAAAAGAATATTGGAGCGAATGCCTGAAAGATCGACGTCGGACCCGTTCTCATCCTTTGCCATGTTTTCAAATCGCTTTATGCCTCCGGAAATTTGCTGTGCGGATGCGTCCCGGACAATGACACGGACATTATCCGCAAGCAGTCGCCTTGTTTTATCATCCTCAATCCCGTAAATCCGTTTAAGAAGGATTTCGGAAAGATTTCCCACGCCGCCGCCGTAATCAATAACATAGACAGGTTGATCGGGATTTTTCGTCAAGGCGGCCTTTGCATCTTCAAAAACCTTTTTGCATATCTCTCTTCTTCCGAGATTATCCTGGGAAACCCATGAAGCATCGGGGCCGAGTTCTGATTCCGGCACCTCTATGACCGGGTAGAGCCCGAGAAAGCGTTGCTTTGTTTTTCCCCATACAAGTAAAGATGAACCAAAGCCAAGTTTTCCTTTAATGCCGTCACGGATCAGGGCATCCGCGTTATGCGCAACATAGGCCGGAATGCGTCGTGTCATCTCGGCGTGATAGACCGGGTATGCCTCTCCTAACACGTCATAAAGGCTGAATCTGCCTATATCGCTGGCAAAAGCCGTGCGGGCCAGGCGGATTTCGTCGTTGGTCTTGTGGCCGAGTACTATTTTTTTAGGACAGGCCTTGGCGCAAAGCCATAGCAGGGCAATAATTATAAGCCGCTGGAGACGGTATCCCGGAAGGCCTTTAAAGGTTTTTATTACATGGCGCATGAACGGGAAGTTGAGGATGGCCGTGGCCTGGAGCGACATGAGCCGGGCGGGAACGTCTTGTTCCGAAAAACCGGTCAGGTTGTTTTTTTTGCGTAATTCTTCGGACAGGTATGCTGCCGGTGGCCGGTCAACTATGGCTGAATTTATTGTATCGTTAACAGGCGAGTTGCCCGCAATAACATCTGCCCGCCTTTTCTTAAGGTAACGCGCACATTTGCGGACCGGAAGGGAAAATACGGTTTTGTATGGCAGCCTGTTTTTTTCAATTTCAAATCCATTTTTTTCCCGAATTGTGTTGAATACAGCTTCGATACTCATGATTTGCGCCTTTATATTCTTGTTACGGCCTTGTGAATGCCGATTTATATACGATAACCTGTCTTATGGACGCAAGGATAGCATAGTTACAGGATTTTGAATTACGGAATTAATGCGGGAGAAATGCTAGGACAATTCTAGTATGAAAAGAAATACCATAGGCTCAGCGGCCTTTTGACATCTTGTATCCCTTTTTTTCAAGCCATGCCCCAAGAATCATGGAGCTGATAATAACCAGCGGGATGGAGACGCAAAGGCGGATGATGGAAAATTTGATTCCCATAAAAGATGCCTCAAATATGGTCATCGGGACCCGGCAGATTGCCGATGCGGCAATATATGTGAATATAATGGAAAGCCTGGCGCCCTTGCCGTGTAGTGTGTAAGCTACAGGGAATGCAACATAAAGCCCGCCGACGGTCGTGCCGGCAAACAGGATGGCCCAGATATATGCAACAAAGCCTGAATTTTCGCCCATATGTTTTTCAATGGTCTCTTTTTTTACCCATACTTCGAACAGGCCGATCAGGATAAACGCGCAGGGAAGGATTTTAAGCATGGCCCATGAAAAGTCGAAAAAATTTATGCCGATTTCTTTTCCGGGCGTAAAGCCGGCTGCAAACGAGATTGCAATAAAAACAACATAGGCGCCGGCAAGGGTAAAGCTGATGATTTTTTTATTCACAGCGAAATTTCCCCGAACACGATGCCTGTGGCCACGGCAACCGCGATTGCGATCCCGAAGCTTACCAGGTTGCGCAGGATTGTAACCCATGTTCCAAAATAGGCTTTTTCAATGGGGAAGGTCAGGACGCCCACCATCATGAGCGTGGTTGAAAACGCGGAAAGCACCATGTAGGTCACGCCTTTTTTCAGAAGAATTCCGCAGAGGGGGTAGGCGATGAATCCGGGCATCAGGGTGATCGATCCTGCAATGGAGGCGATAATCGTGCCTGAAAAGATATTCCTGCCGGAAAGGAGCGCTGTGATCATGCTGTCCGGCACAAGGTATAAGACTATGGAGACCAGGACAAGCATGGTGATAAATGCAGGCAGGATGTTCAGCAGCTTCTTGACTGAAATTTTTACTGCCCGGTGTGTTTTTTCCCTGTCCGCAATAAGGGAGATTAAAAGAGCAAGCCCCGTGGCTATGTAAAGTATATACATGGCAGGCGACCTTATTTTAAACTTCGTACATGACAAACCCCTGTGGGTGTGTTCACCGCGACAGGAAAGTATTTTTTCTTAAAGAACAGCGCAACGCTCACCAGGCTGATAAGCACCGGCACTTCCACCAAAGGGCCGATGACTGCGGCAAAGGCTTCGCCCGAATCGATCCCGAAAACCGCCACGGCAACGGCGATGGCAAGTTCGAAGTTATTGGACGCGGCCGTGAAACTCAAGGTGGCCGACTGCTCATAGGTTGCCCCTACCTTCATGGACATGTAGAACGACACAAAGAACATGACCACAAAATAGATGCAAAGGGGGATGGCGATTCGGATCACATCAAAGGGCAGTTCGACGATATATTCACCTTTGAGTGAGAACATAACAAGGATGGTGAAAAGGAGCGCAATCAGGGTGATGGGGCTGACCTTCGGGATGAATTTTTGTTCATACCAGTCTTTTCCCATTGTCTTAAGCCCGATGAATCTGGAAATCATGCCCGCGATAAAGGGGATGCCAAGATAGATAAAAACGCTTTCGGCAATATCTTTCATGGAGACATGGACGATGGAGGACTGGAGGCCGAGCCATCCCGGAATTACCGTGATAAAAATATAGGCGTATACCGAAAAGAAAAGAACCTGGAAAATGGAATTAAAGGCCACGAGTCCGGCGCAGTATTCCGTGTCCCCTGAGGCAAGGTCGTTCCACACGATCACCATTGCAATGCATCGGGCAAGGCCGATCATGATCAGGCCGACCATGTAATGATAATGGCCGGAAAGAAAACAGACGGCCAGCAGGAACATAAGAACGGGTCCGATCACCCAGTTCTGAATAAGTGACAGGGAGAGTACCTTAACGTCCTTGAAGACCTCACCGAGTTCCTCGTACCTTACCTTTGCAAGGGGAGGGTACATCATCAAAATCAGGCCGATGGCAATGGGTATATTGGTGGTGCCTACCTGGAATTTATTGATAAAATCCCGTATACCCGGATAAAGATATCCGGAGCCCACCCCGATGAACATGGCAAGAAAAATCCAGAGTGTCAGGAAACGGTCAAGAAAGGACAGTTTTTTGGCAGCCACGTTTTCCATGTGGTTTTTCTCCTTTTTTATAAATACGTAATCGTAAGTTTCCACAATAATTTCAAGGCTACGCTCAGCATCACCACCCCGAACATTTTCTTGATCCAGGAGGATTTCATTTTGTCCTTCATGACCCTGGCGCCGACCTGAGACCCTATGATGACGGCAATAGTAGCTGCGGCCATGAGCGGCCAGTTGAAATGCCCTTCGGCAATGTGACCCGCAAAACCGGAAAAAGAGGAGAAGATTACCACAAACGCGCTGGTTGCCGCAGCCCGCTTGGTGGGATATCCCATGGCGATCATCATGGGCACAAAGAGAAACCCACCGCCGATGCCCAGCAAGCCCGCGATCATGCCGATGAAAAAACCGCCGGTCCCCATAATGGCATACCGGAGGCCGGGGGCCATCATTTCGTTCTTTTCAGGAGCGCCCGATGTCATCAACATCCGGCTCCCGGCAAAGACCATACCGATGCAGAAAAGCAGAATCAAGGAATTTGTGGGCACTATCTTCGTAAACCATGCCCCAACCGGCGCGCCGATAAAAGAGGATACCGTCAGGGGGATCGATCCTTTGACATCCACCATTTTGGCTTTCAGATAAAAGACCGCCGCCGATAGCGCGGTAACACCGTTTAACAGTAGCCCCGTTGGTATGGCAACCGATTTGAAATCATAGGCGAACCAGTGAAAGACCGGGATATAGAGCATGGCCCCGCCCAGACCCAGCATGGCAAAAATTATCGAGAGCGCGAATATAAGAAATGTAACGATCGCAAGCAGCATCGGCTATTCCTTTATTTTCCTCTCGGTATTTGCTGTTCAATAACGATTCTTTGATTCGTCATTCGATGTTGGACGTTAAATATTCGATGTTTATCACTCCACATATCCGGAACAAGGAATACAAGCCGTCTTCCCGTCCGGTGTTAATCTGAGTTTGTTGACAAACGTCACTTCACCGCAAAAATCACAGCGCTTTGTTTCAAACACACCATTTTTCTTTTTAAGCTCAATAGTTTTAACCTCCCCGATATCGAGAAACATTTCGTCTTTTAAGCCGATGACTTTCTCGATTAAGGGATTTGCTATCTCAGGGTCGATATCCTGAGGTGGAACCCCGGCTTTGCGCTGCTGGACAAAGGGTGAGCCAAGCGCTTTTTCAAAAAAATCGGGCTTCAGGGAGACCCGGACGGATTTGCCGGTTTTGTTGTCGATGAGGGTAAAGGCCATTTTGTTATAGTAGAGCTTCTCTATGTTTGATTTTCCGTAGGTACAGCCGGTAGCTGTCATGATCCCGTCAAGAAAGCACCCGGCAGCATGCCCTTTACCGGTTTCGGAAATTACCGAAAGTTCCTTGTCTGCGGAGTGCTCCACGCCAAGTCTCTCCATAGCCGCAAGACCCGCCTTGATGCCCATTGGCATGGCCGGGCACCGGTGTCCGTGAAATTCAAGCCCTATGGGAAAAACTTCGTCAAATGTTTTCATCTTTTTTCTCCTTTTGATTAGTATTCAAAATGTCCTTATTTGTAGTATATAGGAATATAATACTCAATTATCAAAGGTCAAGTAAAATTATAATTTTAATATATTCTTCATTTAATCCTTTAATAATGGATAAATAAAAAAATAAGATTGACATTTTAGAAAAAATATATATTCCTAATAATGAATTTATATGCTGCGACTAAGCTTTATGAAACGTGTCCGTGCGCGTACGAGTGACAGATAACAGGAGACTGTAATGGCAAAACAGATTATAACGGCAATCCTTTTATGCTTTACAATCATGACTCTCATCGGTTGTGCATTGGTTTCACCCACAGATCCATATTCCCCCGCGCCTGCCGCACATTTCCAAACAAAGGCGCTGCGGGGACCGCTTCCGCAGGCAGCTATTTCCGACCGGCCCGTTACCATGAATGAAGCAATCAATACCGCCCTTGAAAATAGCTCTGTTGGTTAATGCTCTGAAAAAAGGCCGAAACTCGAGATATCCATAAAGCCCGATTTCCGTCGCATCGTTGAAATAATTCAGCGCAAAGAGATAATTTTTGTTGATGAGCTCGATCAATTTGCACGAGCAAATCTACATGTCCCGGCTCGTGTTTGAGTCCCTGAAGAAAATATGCGCCGGCTTCATCCCATTTGCATAGCTCGTAACAGCCCAGCCCGTGTTCAAGGCGTTTTTCAGCATCCCTCTCTTGATAAATATACAGGTGGAGAAGAAAGAATTTTCTTGACCTGTGGCCCTTTTTTCAGATACCTTTCGATATATAGAAACCTTTTAACCAAATATGGAAAAGAATCATGTACGAAAGAAACTTATACATAGATAAAATCAGACCATTTATTAATAAACCCGTTATTAAGGTCATTACAGGGATGAGACGGGTTGGGAAAAGCTGCTTGATAAAATTGATTATCGAAATGCTCAAACAAGACATGGAGGATAGAAACCGTATACTTTATATCAATAAAGAGTCTCTGGATTTTGAATTTATTTCTGATTTTAAAGATCTTAACCGCTATGTGAATAAATTTTTCAAGGGAATTAAAGGGGAAAAATATCTTTTTGTTGATGAGATACAGGAAATAGATGAATGGGAGAAGGCGATAACCTCATTGTTTTCAAAAGGTAACATTGATATTTATGTTACCGGTTCAAATGCCCATCTTTTGTCTTCCGAAATTGCAACTCTTATCTCCGGGCGATTTATTGAGTTTCCTGTTTATACGTTGAGCTTTGCGGAATTCCTTTTATTCAGAAAGGATAAAAAAGAAGATATTGAAACGGAATTTCTAAATTACATGAAGTTTGGAGGGTTTCCCGCCATTCATTATTTTGATTTAAATGAAGAGGTTATTTATCAATATGTTAATTCATTATACAACACAATACTTTTGAAAGACGTCGTTAAAAGAAATGGTGTAAGAAACGTGTATCTTCTTGAAAAGATCATACGGTATATCTTCGACAATGTAGGTAATATTTTTTCAGCAAAAAAAATATCCGATTTTATCAAATCTCAAAAAATAAAAGTGAGCATGGAAACTGTTCAGAACTATATTTCATATCTTTTATCTGCATTTGCGATTCATAAAACATCCCGCTATGACATAAGGGGAAAACGCCTGCTGGAACTGCATGAAAAGTATTATATAGGGGATTCAAGCCTGAAGTATGCCATGCTGGGATACAAAGAGACCGCTATTTCGGGAATGCTTGAAAATATAGTGTTCCTTGAGCTTAAAAGAAGAGGGTATAATATCCATGTTGGAAAGTACGATAACAAAGAAATTGATTTTATAGCTGAAAAAGAAAATAAAAAAATATATATTCAAGTCGCCTACCTGCTTGCATCTACTGAAACCATTGAAAGAGAATTTTCAACCCTTGAACGAATTAAGGATAACCATCCCAAGTATGTGATAAGCATGGATAAAATTTTTGGCCATGATTCCGCCGGGATCAAGCGACTAAATTTGATTGATTTCCTTTTACACAATGAACTTTTAAATTAAACTTTTTTGCAACTTTTAATGGTTTCTTTCCAGTATTTCCAGATGGTAAACGGAGGGAAAAAGATAAATGCCGCTCCTATGAACAAAAGCAGCAAGGGGGCGAACCAGAACTCCGCAAATGCATTGACCTTTGCATTGGAAGGATCATGCGGATCGTAGACAACCTCAACATTTTCGCCTGGTTTATAGCTTTTTGTCAGCAAAGATTTGTTGTTCATGGAGCCGTTAAAGGTTATCGTTTTTCCGGCTTTTGTGGTAAAGCCGATAACCGGGACAATTATTTTTTCGTTGCCGGTCGAGGATGTGCGATGGGTTTCAAGCCTAAGCACAGCCCCTTTTGTTACGATTCCGGTTGCTCTGAGGGCATTGTTTTTATTGTAGAGATAAATTCCGAAATAACAGAGCACGCACCCGATAACTACAAACACGACCGAAGCGCTTATTCCGACTATCATATCCGCATTTCGGCTTGCCATGATACCTCCCAGCGTGTTGACCGGTACGTTTTTCTCTGATAATATTTTGACATGCGTTTCCTCCCGGAACAAGACATACAATAATAAGGAGAGATACGTCAATGATGAGCGGGACTATGAAAATTACAAGAATACTTTTTGCAACCGATCTTTCCCCTGTTGCGGATCATGCGTTCAAATATGCGGCTAATTTTGCAAACGCCCTGGGCGTGGAAGTGACTGTGCTGCATGTGCTCGAAAAGCTCAGGCCCAATGCTGAGCTTATGCTATCGGCCCTTCTCAACTATGATGATCCCGAAGCATTGCGCGCCGCCACGCAATCGAATTTGATGGAGCGGGTAAAAGATCATATCTCCGGGTTGTGCAGGGATGCAGCATGCAGCATGCCGGGGTGCGGATTTGACGCAGGCCGTGTAATCATCGAACCGGGCGACCCGGTTCATATTATTCTGTCGCATCTTGATTCAGGAAAATTCGACCTTCTGATCATGGGGACCATGGGCTACGGCGTTGTCGAGGAGTTTTTTATCGGAAGCACGGCCCACAAGGTTTTGCGCAAAACCAGAGTGCCGGTGCTGGTGGTGCCGGAAAGGGGGTAGGGGACGCATAATGGATGATAGAGATAAAAGAGTCCTGCTCAAATTCAAAAATACTGTATGTCGGCGTTTCCCCGGGTCAAAGCTAAGTGTATTCGGCTCCAGGGCCAGAGGTGATGCCAAGCCCGAATCGGACCTGGACGTGCTCGTGTTATTGGAGGGGAAAGTTACGCCTAAAATTAAACGGATTATCTATGATTGTGCCTGGGAGGCGGGGTTTGAAGATGGAATAATCATTAATGCAGTAGTCGTTTTCAGGTCTGACTGGGAAAGCGGCCCGTACCGGCATTCCTTGCTTGAAAAGGCGGTTTCTCTGGAAGGGATGGCAATATGAAAGAAGATGAAATTGATGTTTTGGTAAAATATCGTCTCGATCAGGCTCGAGAATCACTTTCCGATGCAAAATTTATTTTTAATGGGAACAGGTCTCCTCTAGGTGTAATAAACCGTTCATATTATGCTGTATTTTATGCAAGCCTTGCTCTTTTGCAAAAAACAGGCAAAGTACCCAGGAAACATAGTGGAGTTATAAGCCTGTTTGACCATGAATTCGTCAAACAGGGCATTTTTCCAAAGCAATTCTCCAAAATACTTCACCCCCTTTTCACTGCACGCCAGGTATCTGATTACCATGCCATGGAACCCCTTGGGATGGAATAAGCCGAAGACTCGATAAAGGACGCAGAAGATTTTCTCAATGCCGTACGGGCATATCTGCTTGGTCGATGACCGAGATAAAAGAGTCCTGCGTAAAAAATTTGTTCACCCGGTAAAGATGGCTAAGTAGAAAGTTCCATATACAAGGCGTAGCGGTGTCACGAAAGCGGAGGCATACACATCGTATTCCGAGCATTTCGCGACACCGCTACAACGGAGCCGATGGGACTTTTACGACGCCATCACCAGTAATAAAGGGCCGCATCCCCTAACTCGGCCTCAATTTCAAGAAGCCGGTTATACTTTGCGATCCGTTCGCTCCTGCATGCGGAGCCTGTTTTAAGGTGCCCGCCATCCATTGCCATGGCAAAATCTGCCAGAAACGCATCTTCCGTTTCGCCCGACCGGTGGGACAGGAAATACCTCCATCCGGCATCCCGGCACATGCGCACGGCCTCAATAGTCTCTGAAACCGTTCCGATCTGGTTAAGCTTAATGAGCGCTGAGTTGGCGGATTTTTCCGCAATGCCGCGTTTGATATATTTTGTGTTTGTCACAAACAGGTCGTCCCCGACAACTTCCATTTTTTCCCCGAGTGCTTCCGTAAACTTTGCAAAACCATCCCAGTCATTTTCGGAAAGAGGATCCTCCCATAAAACGATCGGGAATTTTTTCGCCCAGTCTGCGGCAAGGGCGATGATGTCGCCACTTGTCATCCTGCCCGCGCCTGACCATTTCAAGTCATATTCCCCGGGCGCGTCTATGGCAAAGGATGTTGCCGCGCTGTCAAGGGCGATGGCAATGTCCTCGCCGGGCCTGTAGCCGGCTTTTTCAATGGCCTCTATGATTACTTGAAGGGCCGCCTCGTTGCTCTCAAGGTTGGGCGCAAACCCGCCTTCGTCACCGACCCCGGTTGAAAGTCCCCGGTCTTTTAATATCTTTTTCAGGATGTGGAAAGTCTCGGCTACATATCGCAACCCTTCGCGGAAATTAGGGGCGCCCAGGGGAACAGCCATGAATTCCTGAATGTCCACGCTGTTGTCAGCATGCTCTCCGCCGTTTAAAATATTCATGCACGGGACCGGGATTCGCCGGGCGCCCGCGCCCCCGATATATTCGTATAAGGGTATGTCGGCACAAGAAGCGGCGGCCCTGGCCACGGCCATGGAAACACCCAGGATGGCGTTTGCCCCGAGATTTGATTTATTCTCCGTGCCGTCAAGCCCGATCATCTTCCGGTCGATGGCGGCCTGCATACACACGTCCATGCCGATGATTTCAGGAGCGATTTTCTCGTTCACATTTGCAACGGCCTTAAGAACTCCCTTGCCGGCGTAGCGTGCGGAATCGCCGTCGCGTAATTCAATGGCCTCGTTTTCGCCGGTAGATGCCCCTGACGGAACGGATGCATCCGCCCTCGTGCCGTCGTCAAGGCCGACGTAGACCCGTACGGTCGGGTTCCCCCTGGAATCGAGAATCTCCATTGCCGAAATTGATGAAATTTTTGCAACCATATCGCACCTCCTGTGGGTTGTTGAATTGCGAGCCTGAAAATTAGCATCCTTTTTACATAGCATATTCCATGTGGTTTTCAACAAACAAAATAATTGGATCTATAATCATATGGTCGAGCGCTTAGCACCGGTTTTTTATTGGCAGGCACTTTGTAGTGCATATATTGCCATTTAACGATATATAGTTTCGGCTCACAATTTATTTGTGCGGATATTCTTACGGATATAATAAAAATTTTATTATATGGATGATATGAACATATTTTCCGAAAAAACAACTGTATTATCCTTACGGCACCCCCTGTTGTTCTATGTCCCGGCCGGTCTGCTGGCAATTGCCGTATGGTGGATGGTCTATACCAGTCTGCGCGGAGTGTCGCTTTGGAAAAAAAAGGATGTCAATAAGTGGCTTAATTCATCATAGTTGAATATTTTCCTCTTGACTTCATTAAATGAATATTTTAATGAAATATTCATAAATGCTGCGCTAAATATCTTTGTATCTTTGAGAGGAAAATCATGAATATTATTGAATCAAAAATTGATACCAATTCAGAGGAATATAGAAAAAATTTTGAGGCAATGGATGCATTGGTCAAGGATTTGCGCCATGAATTGAAAAGGGCCCGGACCGAACGGTCTAAAAAATCCCTGGACCGGCTGGCTCAGTCAGGCAAACTTCCGGCGCAAAAAAAACTTGATCTTCTTTTGGATAAAAACACGCCTTTTCTGGAAATCGCCCCTTTAGCCGCCAAAGACATGTATGACGGAAAGATTCATGCCGCAGGCGTGATTGCCGGTGTCGGAATTGTTTCCGGAAAGGAAGTCGTGGTCAGCATGAATGATGCCACGATCAAGGGCGGGGCGAGTTATCCCATGTCCGTTAAAAAATCTCTCCGCATGCAAACCATATGTATGGAAAATCGCCTGCCTTCCGTTCATATGATTGATTCCGCCGGAGCCTATCTTCCTTTACAGGCCCAGATATTTCCGGATATTGACGGCGGGGGAAGGGTGTTTCGCAACCAGGCCATGATGTCTAAAATGGGAATCCCCCAAATTGTGGCGGTAATGGGCCTGTGTACGGCCGGAGGCGCATACGGGGCGGCCATGAGCGATGAGATTGTGCATGTTAAGGGAAATGGCGCTATTTTTCTTGGCGGACCGCCGCTTGTGAAAGCCGCCACCGGAGAGGAGGTGACGGCGGATGAGCTTGGCGGCGCCATGCTCCATTGCTCGGAATCGGGTGTGTCGGATTATATTGCGGAAGATGATGCCCATGCCATATCTATTTTGCGTGATATTATAGGGAATCTTCCTGAAACCGAAAAGAGCCGCTTATCCATGGTTGATCCCAAACCCCCGCTTTATGATCCCAGGGAGCTTTACGGCATCGTCAGCCGCGATCTGGCCACTTTTTTTGACATCCGGGAAGTTATCGCGCGCATTGTAGACGGCAGTGAGTTCCTTGAATTCAAGGAGCTCTACGGCACAACGCTTATCTGCGGATATGCGCATATCCACGGATATCCGGTGGGGATTCTTGGAAACAACGGGATTCTTTTTCCGGACAGTGCGGAAAAGGCCACCCAGTTTATCCAGATCTGCGATAAACGCAAAATCCCTCTTGTTTTTTTACAGAATATTAACGGCTTTATTATCGGTCGTGACTATGAACGCGGGGGTATTACCAAAAACGGCCATAAAATGGTTAATGCGGTTTCTACCAGCACGGTCCCGAAATTTACGGTTATTGTCGGCGCATCATATGGGGCCGGAAATTATGCCATGTGCGGTCGGGGATATTCTCCCCGTTTTCTTTACATGTGGCCCAATGGAAAGATCGGCGTAATGGGTGGCGCCGAGGCTGCCGGGGTTCTGGTATCCATTACAAACGACCAGAACGAGCGGCTGGGAATGCCGCGCTTAACCGCCGATGAAGAGGAGGCCATAAGGGAACCCATCATTGCCGCAGCCGAAAAAGAGGGCAACGCCTATTATGCCACGGCGCGCATCTGGGATGATGGTATCATTGATCCGGCCAAAACCCGGGACGTCCTTGGACTCTCCATTTCAGCGGCCTTAAATGCTCCGATCAGGGATGATGTTTATGGATACGGCGTTTTCAGAATGTAAATTCCATTTGCATTCAAGCGCTACCTGCGTTGGCTGCGTCGTCGGCTCCTCAACATACATTGAGTATGCCTGCGTCGCCTCCTTCTTGCCGCCTTGGGATCATCTTGAATGTAAATGGAATTTAAAATTGGAGTGGTAAAATCATGTTTAAAAAAATATTAATTGCAAACCGGGGGGAAATTGCCCTGCGGGTCATGAATACCTGCCGGGAGATGGGGATTGCGACCATTGCCGTTTATTCGGATGCGGACAGCATGGCCCTGCATAAAATAAATGCTGACCAGGCGGTATATATTGGTAAATCCGATCCCGCAGACAGTTATCTTAACATGGATAAAATAATTGATGCCGCAAAAGAGACCCATGCTGACGCCATTCATCCGGGATACGGTTTTTTATCGGAAAACGCGGATTTTGCCCGGCGTTGTGAATCGGAAAATATCGTTTTCATCGGTCCTCCGGCACGGGTGATTGACGACCTCGGGGATAAGACAAAAGCTCGCTTGATTATGAAAAAAGGAGGGGTGCCGGTCATCCCCGGCATGACACAATCATGCCCGGATCATGCTGTTATGGCAAAAGAAGCAAAGAAAATCGGATATCCTGTTCTGATCAAGGCTGCTGCCGGCGGGGGCGGTAAGGGTATGCGGGTTGTCGATTCTGAAACGGAAATGGAGGATGCCTGCAATCAGGCCCAAAGCGAGGCAAAAGCCGCTTTTGGAAACAACGCTGTTTATCTGGAAAAATACCTGAAAAAGACCCGGCACGTGGAGTTTCAGGTCCTGGCTGATACCCGGGGAAATGTCGTTCATCTCCTGGAAAGAGAATGTTCAATTCAAAGGCGGCACCAGAAGATTATCGAAGAAACGCCGTCTTTTGCCATGACACCGGAACTAAGAGAAGAGATGGGAAAGGCGGCCGTGGCTGCTGCCCGTGCATCCGGTTACGTGAATGCGGGCACTGTTGAATTTTTGCTTGATACAGACGGGAAATTCTATTTTCTGGAAGTTAACACCCGTCTCCAGGTGGAGCACCCCATAACTGAAATGATAACCAATATTGATATTGTTAGACAGCAGATACAGATTGCCGCAGGCATGCCGCTTGATTTTACACAAAATGAAATAAGAGGCCGGGGACACGCTATTGAATGCCGTATTTACGGAGAGGATCCGGAAAACAGTTTTTTCCCATCCCCCGGGAAAATTTCTTATATAAAAGAGCCTGCAGGTCCGGGAGTCAGGAACGATTGTGGTGTTTATTCCGGGTTTGAGGTGCCAATGGAATATGACCCTATTATTTCAAAACTGATCGTCTATGCTGCGGACAGAAAAGAGGCCACCTGCCGCATGATAAATGCGCTTTCACAATATGTGGTCATGGGTATTAAAACGCCCATTGCCTTTTTAATGGATGTGCTTGCCTCAGAACAGTTTCAAGAGGGAGAAACCTTTACGGATTTTATTGAAACCAGCTTTGACGGTTGGAAGCAGAATGCTGATGACGCGGATCTGGCAGCCCTTATCTATATCATAGATGAGATGGCCGGGAAAAAACATAGGCAGTCCGGGATTTGTCTGTCAAAAGTCAATGAAACGCCATGGCAGACTCTGGGCAACTGGCGCATGTGATTCGTGAACCAATAAGGGGATAAAAAAAGTGGAATATGAACTAAAAGTCAACCGGGATAATATCCATGTGGACGTTGATGCTCAGGAAGACCGGGGCTTGCGCGCTTCCATTTGCAGAAAAATAGAAGAGAATACGGACAAAGATACTGATAAGAATTTGTATGATGTCCATTATGATATAATTTCAGACCACCGTATCCTTATGACAGTTGATGAAAACGGTCATGCAAGGCAGGTGAATGCATATGTGTCAGATGGCCCCGAGGGAAAAACTATTGCAATAAACGGGAGGTATTACCTAGTTAAAGACCTTGAAACCCAAAGGCAAAGGGGTGGCAAGGGAAGCATGCCGGACACGCCTGACCTGATCACTCCGGCTACGCCGGCCGTGGTTGTAAAAATTCATGTTAAAGTCGGAGACTGTGTTGAAAAAGGGCAGAAAATAATTGCGGTGAGCGCCATGAAAATGGAGACCACCCTGTGCGCCCCCTATGATGGAAAGGTTTTGAAAATTAACACGGCCATCAATGAAAGAGTCGCCCCGGGTCAGATTCTGGTGGAGATAGAAAAGAGCGAAGCGGATCAGGCGGACACATCAGGCAAGGAGATAGACTGAAATGAATGAAAGCCATTTGCTCTATGCGGTAAAAGACGGTGTTGCATACATTACCATTAATCGTGAAAAACAGCGAAACGCAATCAGCATCGAGGCCCTTGATCTGTTTCACGCATATCTTGACCGGGCATTGGCGGACGGTTCCGTGCGTGCGGTTTGTGTGACCGGGGCAGGGGACAGGGTGTTTTGCGCGGGCGCTGACCTGGGCGGCGGTCTTGGCGGAAGCGGCGCTGCGGGCATGGCCGCCTTTAAGCGTTATGCAGAGCTTTTAAAAAGGCTCACGGGTTTTCCGAAACCAACTGTGGCACGGGTGAATGGTTCTTGTGTTGCGGGCGGGACAGGTTTTATGCTGGCGTGCGATATCGTTATTGCGGGCAGCCATGCTAAATTCGGAACTCCTGAAGTAAATGTCGGACTATTTCCCATGATGATCGGCGCCCTTATTTTCAGGAATGTGTTAAGAAAAAAAGCCATGGAGATGGTTCTGTTGGGCGAAAAAATCAGCGCCCAACAGGCCCTTGAAATGGGGATGATTACCCGGGTCGTTGCGCCTGAAAACCTGGATGCTGAAATGGATCGCGTCCTTGGGGTGATTGTTAAAAAAAGTCCCATTGGAATGAAGATCGGAAAGCTTGCTTTTTACGCGGCCGAGGACAAACCCTTTGAAGAGGCACTTGATTTTCTGGCCCAAAAGATTGGAGAAGTCGCTTCGACCCAAGACGCCGTGGAAGGGATCACGGCTTTTATCGAAAAACGGGAACCCAATTTTACCGGTAAATGACATAAAATCATGCGAGGAGAAAATCATGAATGATAACAAAAAAGTCGTTGTAACCTGCGCAATCACAGGATTGCTCACTGATCCCAAAAAGTTCAACGTGCCGGTGAGCCCCAGGCAGATGGCCGATGCAACGCAGCAGGCATTTGACGCAGGCGCCACCATCGTTCATGCGCACTTCAGGTGTCAGCAGGAAGGCCTTGGTGCATGGCCGACATGGGACGTAAAAGAAGTGGGCGATATCCTTGCGGCAATCAAAGCACAGGTTCCCGAAATCATCATCAACATGAGCACCGGCCTGATGGGGCCGGATATCTCTGGGCCGGTGTCCTGTCTTGAGGCATTTGAACCGGATATGGCGGCTTGTAACGCAGGCTCCTTAAACTATCTTAAAATCCGTGAGGATGGCACCTGGGCATGGCCGCCGATCCTTTTTGACAACCCGGTTGACAAGGTAAAAGGTTTTTTAGACGTAATGACCGCCCACAACATTATACCTGAATTCGAATGCTTTGATACCGGCATTGTTAGAAGCGTGGGCATGTTTAAGGCAAACGGCATGTTTAAAGGCGATCCGCATCTCTCCTTTGTTATGGGTGTTGATTCCGGCATGCCGGCACGGCCGGATCTGCTTCCCATTTTAAAAGATGAACTCCCTGAAAACGCACACTGGCAGGTTATTGCAACGGGTCCGGGCCGCGAAAAAATCTGGAAGCTCCATGAAAAATGTGTAGAGCTCGGAGGCAATGTCCGGACCGGGCTCGAAGATACCTTTTATCTTCCCAATGGGGACAGGGCCACGGATAACGGACAACTTGTGGAGGCGCTGGTAAAAATCGTTCGCAGTAAAGGCCGGGAAGTCGCCACACCCGCTGAGGCCCGCGCAATCATGGGAATTGATAAATATGGCAATTAGCCGTTAGCAATTAGCCATTAGTTGTAAAACAAGATAAGATATTAACAGCTAACAGCTCTAAATCAATCTTTTAGCATGGAGGCAAAATATATGGCTAAGGATCTATATTTCACTAAAGAGGTCAACATGGTTCGCCATGCGGTCCGGGATTTTGTTAAAAAAGAGATCAATCCCTATGTTGATGAATGGGAAGAGGCTGGAACCATACCGCTTCACGATTTGTTTAAAAAAATGGGAGACCTTGGGTTTTTGGGCATCAGGTTTGATCCAAAGTACGGGGGCCAGGGGATGGATTATTGGGCCGAGACGGCGTTTATAGAGGAACTTGCAAGGGCGGATTGCGGCGGCGTGCCCATGGCCATTACAGTCCAGACCAACATGGCCACCCCTGCCATCAATGAATTCGGCAGTGAATATTTAAAGGAGAAATACCTTAAACCGGCCATCGCGGGCGATATGGTGACGGCCATTGCAGTTACTGAACCGGGCGCGGGTTCCGATGTTTCCGCAATTGCCACTACGGCAAGACGTCAGGGCGACCATTATATCTTAAACGGCTCAAAGACGTTTATCACCAACGGCACCCAGGCTGACTTTCTCACCCTCCTGGCACGTACCAGCGATGATCCCGGATACCATTCATTTTCTTTATTTGTGGTGCCCACGAACCTTCCCGGCTTTGTTGTCAGCAAAAAGCTGGATAAACTGGGCATGCGCTCGTCGGACACGGCGGAGCTGTTTTTTGATAACATGAAAATACCGGCTGAAAATCTTATCGGCGTCGAAGGGCAGGGCTTTATTCAGCAAATGATGCAATTTCAGCATGAACGGTTTGCGGTGCTGCCCATGGCCTATGTATCCGCAAAAAAGTTCATCGACCGGACTGTTGAATATCTCAAGGGCCGGGTGGTTTTCGGCAAGCCCCTTATTGCAAAACAGGTATTGCGGCACCGTATATCCCAATGGCTTGCCGATATCGAAGCCCTGCAGCAGCTTACCTATCATATAGTCCGCATGAAGGAAAAAAGCATGGATGTGACAAAGGAAATTTCCATGGGCAAACTCCTGGCAGGCAACCTCATGAACGCGGTAACGGATGGATGCCTGCAAATGCACGGCGGCATGGGATTCATGAACGAGATGTGGGTATCGCGCGCCTACCGTGATTCGCGGCTGCTTGCAATCGGCGGAGGCGCTTCAGAAGTGATGAGCGAAGTTATATTTAAAACAGCCGGGTATTAAGAAGAATCATGAACACAATGTCAAAAAAAGACAGCTTAACCAAAAGCGCCCGGCGAAGACAGCGCGAAAAGATATTGCGCCGTGAATCCATATTGCGGGCAGCCGAAACTTTATTTGCTAAAAAAGGATACCGGAAAACCAGGATAGAAGAAGTGTCCGACGCAGCCGAGGTTTCCGTGGGAACCGTCTACGGGTATTTTACAAATAAAGAGGAGCTTTTGATTAATGTATTGGATGATATAGGCGCTTATATCAGGAGACTTGCCGCAAGAGCCTTTGGGGAAGCGGATTCAACGCTGGATGGAATCGAGCGGGCCGGCATGGCCTTTTTCGAAGAACTCTGTCTCCCGCATCCGGAAAAAGTGCTTCTTCTCTATGATGAATCCATTGGCTACAGTCCTGAATTTTTAAATGCCCGCAAGAACTTTATGCTGAAAATGACCGCTGATGTGAATCATGCGCTTAAAAATACAACAGATAAATTTGGCATAGAGTATTCCTCTGATATTTCCGCAGAAGTCATGTCAGTCTGTACAACGGCAATATTTGGCTGGTTGGTGCTCTACTATAGACTCTGGGAAAAGAAGCCCGATCAGATTATGGCCCTTGGCCGGGAAACCGTTGCATTTATCGTGGGCGGGATAAAGAATCTCATTGTTGTAGACAATACCTGTTCCAATTACCTTGAAAAATAAAATAAATTCAGATAGTATGAATTCAATGGACCATAAATTCGTAAAAAGCTGCCGGGCTGAGGATTGGCGTTTGATCGTGGAAATGATCGACGAAGGGATGGCCTTGGCCCAGAAAAAGGGGCCTCACCCACTGACCCCGGGGTGCAATTGTATCTCCTGCCTCAATAAACGCAAAAGTATTCTAAAGAAATCTTCGCAATCGTGGCGTTATCGGCTTTAAGAAAGACAAGTAATGGGTGCACTATTTCCTGTTTATCGTGGGCGGGATCAAGAAGCTCATTGCTAAAGACGATTCCTGATTTAATGCCAGGAGCTATCATTCGATTTCAAATTGCCCCTGCCAAATCAAGTTAAGCCTTTATGAAGGATTCCTCAAAAGTTGTTTGTGCCGTTTTAGGGGAGTATCCGTTAAAGAACGTTGGGTAGTTGGTAGTCAACGGTGTCTAAAACAGCGCAATGGCACTATTCAAGATCTGACCCAAGGACTTTCTCTGCGGGTGAGGGTGATGATGGCGGCGAGGTTGGTGCGTCTGGAGGCGATTCTTCCGGTGGTGGAGGCTCCGGAAGCGGGGAAGATTTTTAACTGTGCCGACGTCGGAATAGGTATCTGACGTCCTGAGGACCACTTCGTTTACAAGTAAAGGGGTCTAAAGGGGTCAAGTCCATTCTTGACTTTTTATAATTAAGCCATTCAATTTTTCCATCTTCCGGGCCAAATTTCTATCAGCGGTTAATCGTTTTTTCATGCGCCCTCGAAAAAGCTGCCCATCACATTAGTGCCGGTTGTTGTATCTCTGGATGAATACCCCGTTCAAATGACACATGCTCTTGAAAATATTAGCATTCGGAGTCTGAAACAGCACATGATTCGGCATCAAGCAGCAACCCGGACATTCCATTAATATGTCAATTAATGACTTAATTCAAGATGCGACACCGCTTCCCTACTGATTTTCTAATAGAAATGGCTGATAATTTTCTATACAATTGCTTCACGAATTGGACTAACACGCTCAATTCTTTCCATTCGCTTCGGGGAATGTAATGCAACCCATATATCATTTCTTTGCTGTAAATTAAGCCAAAAATTCGCTGTATTTCCGAACACTTTAGCTAATATTAAAGCTGTATCAACGGTTATGGATCTCTTACCAGTGCAAAGTTCATTTACAGTTCTACGGCTGACGCCCATTGCAGAAGATAGTTGCCCCTGAGTAATTCCCAAAGGTGCAATAAATTCTTCATTAATCATTTCACCGACACTGACGGGTTTACGTTTGGTTATAATCATTTTATACCTCATTTATATGAATGATTATCAAGAAAAATGTCATCCGCCTCCCCGTGTTCATCATCCCAAGCAAAAATTAAACGCCATTGATCATTGACACGTATGGAGCATTTATCTTTTAATTTGCCAGATAATTTTTCAAAATGATTGCTGGGTGGACTTCTCAAGTCAGTATCATTCGTTGCATCATCCAACAGTTGTAATTTCCTAAACAATCGTGAACGAATATCAGCGGGTATTTTTTTTGCCTGAATATCCTCTACGAAAAACTTTCGTAGCCAATTATCACGAAAAGCCTTAATCATAGTTACAATGTAACGTACAAGATTACAAAAGGCAAGCAATAAGTTTATTTTTTAATTAATCCAATCGCCGAATCGGGATAGTGGGAAGCCTCACGGCTCCCCTCCTCCCACACCACCGGGCATACGGATCACGTACCACGGCAGTTCGGTTATTAAGATCGAAATAGTGTAACGGTATTCAGCGTCTTCAAGAGCGATGTAGTCTTTAAAATACTCTATAAATTCAAGCTATAATAAAAAAGACATATTAAAAACAATGCACAAAATAATGCAACTCTTCAAGCGAATTCCAATTTTATACATCAGGTACAAAATCCGAGGGATAGCCAAAGGCGTCTTTGTGGCGGATTACATCCGTCGGCATCGTCGGCATAGTATACAACAGGAGGATAAAAAGGTATATTTGTCAGCAAGAAAAAACTGGTCGGGATAGGACGGAGGGCAAAAAAACGGCTGTACTATAGCGCTCAGCAAAATTGATAATCCCAGCCCGATTTAAAAAGATCGTTGAGAATAACAGGAAAAAAGAATAGCATGTTAATAATCCTCCCT
>JAADHK010000041.1 GCA_013151835.1 Deltaproteobacteria bacterium | reverse complement strand
GTACATGGATAAAATCCTTATGAATATTGCTAAATAATTGTTAATTTATAAATAGAATAAATAAATTTGTCAAATTGAAATTTTCGATGACAATGAGGATATTTATAGAAAAACTCTATTACTGCAAAACTGATGCACTCGTAAAAACTGGTTCCTGACGGCTTCACCGCCAGGAATTTGTGTGTGTTTGAAAAAGCTACTTCAGTTTAGAGAGTAAAGCCCGCTTATCTAGTGCCTGAACGAAAACCTGAAAATTTTTTCATTTTTTCAAGTTCAAGGCGGGCGAAAATTTTAACCGCAGGAATACATATGGTATTTTGAGGATTAAAATCTGAGCCCAACACAGAAATTGGGAAAATTGGCGGTTTTCGTTCGGCCACTATCTATTTTCAAATTGGTTATGATTGTCTTGTGAATCGCCCCGTGCCTTAACGTCACTTCCCTGCCCGGGATGTTCCGAAGGCTTTGTACAGGAGTTCGAGTAAGGGCAACCCGCGCATCCTGAGCAACCATTCTTGTTTTTACCCGTCATTGTCCTGTAAAATGATCTTCCGGCCATGAAAACAGCTCCGGCTGCAATTGCCGTGACTACAATGGCTTCCATGATAAACCTCCCTATATGCCGATCCCGGCAAAAGACCCTGCCTGATAGACAAGAGTCGTAAGAATCCAGGCCAGCACCGTAAGGCCCGTAAATTGGAAAGTCGCCCATCCCCACGAACCGCTTTCGCTTTTCATGACCGCAAAGGTTGCCATGCACGGGGCGACGATCAGCATGAAAAGCAGGATGCAAAATCCGGTCAGGGGCGTATACCTGTCCCTGAGCCTGCTTCTTAACGACCCGGATTCCTCGTTTGCCTCGCCCACTGAAAACACAATTCCCAATTGCGCGACAAAGACCTCTTTTGCGGCAATGGCCCCTATGACTGGCGTGACGAGCCTCCAGTCAAAGCCCATGGGAGCAAAAACCGGTTCAAGGGCATGCCCCATACGGCCGGCCATGCTGTATTCCAGGGCCGCTTCGGCCTTTTTGTTGGCAACTTGTTCAATCCGTTCGGCTTTTATATTTTTTGCCATACTGCTGACCTGAACCTTGTTTATCTCGTTTTCAAAACGGGCTTTGACATTCTCCGGCAGGCCCGGGAACGTGGTCGCGGCCCAGAGGAGAACGGAAACGCCGAGTATGACGGTCCCCGCCTTTTTCAAAAAGAGCCGGCCGCGCTCCCACATATGGATAAAAATTCCTTTAACCGTCGGCATCCTGTAAGGGGGAAGCTCCATGACAAAGGGGACGGACTCGCCCTTGAGCAGTGAAATCCTGAGAAGCTTTGCGAGAAGTATTGCAAGGAAGATACCCGTCATATAGATGATCCAGAGCATACGGCCCTGCCATGCCTGCGGGAAAAAAGCGGGGATAATAAGCACGTAAATGGGGAGCCGCGCCCCGCAACTGATGAGCGGCAATACGAGCATGGTAGTGAGCCGGTCCCTGCGGTTTTCCAGTGTCCGCGTCGCCATGATTGCCGGAACCGTGCAGCCGAATCCCACCAGCATGGGGATGAAACTTTTGCCGTGGAGTCCGATTTTATGCATCAGCCGGTCCATGATAAACGCGGCCCGCGCCATATAGCCTGAATCTTCCAGGATCGCGATTGCCAGGAAAAGAAGCAGGATATTGGGAAGAAAAATGACCACCCCTCCGACACCGGCTATGAGCCCATCCACCAGAAGAGACTTAAGCAGGCTTTCGGAGCCGTTTGGCCACCAGCCCGTGACAATGCCCGAAAGCCATGAAAAACCCGCGCCTAGCCAATCCATGGGCGGGGCTCCCAGCGTAAAGGTAAGCTGAAACACGATATACATTAGTCCCAGAAAAATTGGAATCCCAAGGAGGCGATTCGTCATCACCGCGTCTATCCTGTCGGATACGGTATGGCGGATTTCAATGGTGGACCGCACTGCTTCCTGGCAGGCCCCGGAGATAAATCCGTACCTGCGGCCCGCAATTGCTGTTTCGGGATGCTCGCCGATAATCTTTTCAATGCGAAAAGCGCTTTTTTCGACCGCGCTTTCCAGGTTTGGGGAATCTATTCCGGCCCATACATCCCTGTCGTTTTCAAGGAGTTTTACCGCAAGCCATCGGGGACTGTACCTGCGGCAAAGCCTCGCATCCTTTGCGATCAGCGATTCAATTACCCCAAGTTCCTCCTCTATTTCCCTGCCATAATCGATATTTCCGACCCTGTTTTTCTCACCGGCACCCGCCACCCGCACAACGGCATCAAGGAGTTCGCTCATCCCCTTTTTTTTATTTCCAACTGTCTGCACGATGGGTGCGCCGAAGAAGGAAGACAGCATTTTGATATCAAATTCATGTCCATGCGCCTTTGCCATGTCGCTCATGTTGAATGCCAGCACAAGAGGTACTCCGAGTTCCACGAGCTGGACGGCAAGATAGAGATTTCTCTCCAGGTTTGACGCGTCAATAATATCCACGACCACATCCGGCTTTTCATCTATGATAAAATTTCTAGCCACCACCTCCTCGGCCGAATAGGCGGTCAGGCTATAAGTTCCGGGAAGGTCCACGACCGCTATTTCCACATCCCCATGCCTGCAAAAACCTTCCTTCCGCTCAACCGTGACCCCGGGGTAATTTCCCACATGCTGCCGGGTGCCCGTCAAGTTGTTGAATATGGTGGTCTTGCCGGAGTTGGGGTTTCCGGCAAGACCAACCACGATCTTTGTTTTCATTTTTATTATCCTTCCTGATTACGGGTCGGCCAAAAATTTTAGGTTAGACTAATATATAAAGTAAAAAAATTTAACCCACGGCAATGCTTGCGGCCGTCCCGCGACCCGGCATCTTAGATGAGTTCAACGTCAATCCCCTCTGCCTCGGATTTTCTTAATGAAAGATGATACCCCTTGACCTTTACTTCAACCGGGTCTCCCAGGGGCGCGAGCCTCTCCACCTCGATTACCGCCCCGGGTGTCACCCCCATTTCCACGAGCCTCTTGTTTGTGTCTCCACGAGCCGTAATCTTCTCGACCCTTGCCCTCTGGCCCTGTTTCAAATCCTTGAGATTAATGATTGACATGCTTTTGCCTCCTGTTTTTTTTCTTTTCAGATCTTCCAGAATCAAAGATATACATTTCTCGCAATTTTCACGGGTATCGCCGTGGTCGCAATGATATCCGAACCCCGCTATCCATTTGGAACCGCCCCTGGGACAAATTTCCACAAACTCCGCGAATTGTATGAGCCTTTCGAGGATATTTTTCGAAATCACATGCTCTATCCGGCATGCGGCCTCGTCTGCCTCCGCATACCCCACTGCCAGAACATTTACGAAAAAATCCCGTAAAGCCTCGTGCCTGCGCACAACGTCCTTTGCCGCCTTTCTCCCGGCCGGAGTAAGCGTAATTAGGTCATAGGGCGCATAATTTATCAGCCCCTTTTTTGCCAGGGAGCGCAGAGCGCCCGTTACAGACGATCCGGCGACCTTGAGCTGCCTTGAGATATCCTTTGCCCTTGCCGCCTGTTTTTCGGCGATAATATGAAAGATAGCCTCCAGGTAGTCTTCAAGGCTTTCACTGAGCACTGCGTTTGCGGTCATTTTTCACCTCGCATCAAGTCATTTAATGATGACTAAAAAAATAAGGCGTGCCTAACATTTTGTCAACATTTTTTTTGTTTCAATTTTTGGCGGGAAGGGCTCGGATTGATCACCGAGGCCTATTATTCACTCTATCCAGAGAAAAAGAATACGGAAAACACCGGGTATCTGTTGGAGAACCTTGTGTTCACAGCGCTCCGGCGTATCAGCCCTGATATCTATTATTACAAGACAAAGGGCGGTCTGTAGGTGGATTTCCCGGCTCAGTTGCAAGACCATTCGCGCATGCTGGTTCAAGTCTGCGAATCAATGGCCGAGCCACAAACCAGGAAACGGGAACTCGCGGCTTTGAGCGAGGCAATGGCCGAATACGGCTTGAAATCCGGTACAGTTGTGACGCGGAATTAAGAGAACCAAATAAAGATCGGCGCAGGAAAAATAGATATTGCCGGCATGGCGTTTCCGGCTCAATCTGCCGGAATCTTGAGGCCATCCATGTCCGAGCTGACGCTGGGATAATGGTGTCACATCTTGTGTGACACCATTGCCCTGATTGGAGATAGATATCTTAATGGTAAGGGGATAATAATCAATCACCTGAAAAGCCGGGGAAACTATGGGAAGAAGGATAAAAGGATTTGAAGTTGCTGAATGAAAAGTGTATCAATTTACCTGAGCATAGGTGTATCAATTTTGCTGGGCGATATAGCAGTAACGGACGAACCCTAAGGGCAGCCGCCGTATGGATTGTGATAAATCCGGAGCCAGCATCTGAAAACAGAGGCAGTTCGAGTCTAAAATATGCCTTTTATATTATCAAAGAGCTTCTTGGAATGACCCGGTGTCGACTAAAAAAAATTTACCGGCAGAAAATGCCCTGGTCCGACCCATCCCCTGCGGGGCTGGGATTTTAAGAATTTTGACTTTTTACAACGCCATCAAGAATAAAAGCTATAAACCTTTAAACAGGAGGTGGTAATGACAATCGATAAAAACAGTCGGATATGTATCGTAGG
>JAADHK010000112.1 GCA_013151835.1 Deltaproteobacteria bacterium | reverse complement strand
TTAGCTTTTAGCTTTTAGCTTTTAGCTTTTAGCTTTTAGCTTTTAGCTTTTAGCTTTTAGCTTTTAGCTTTTAGCTTTTAGCTTTTAGCTAACGGCTAACGGCTAACGGCTAACGGCTAACGGCTAACCTGGACAATGCGGCAACCGCCAGTCCGGAGACCGTGGTCTCCATCAGTTGTTCATCCATGAAAATCATGATGCAGGAATCATCGCCGGTCAGGGCTTCAAGCGCCTTTCCGCCGACACCGAGTCTTCCGGCGGCAAGGGCCGCATACCCCCTGTGTACCGGGTCTGATGAAGACATAAAACCTATGAGTGCATCACCTGTTTCGGCCATGAGGTCGGGCCGGGTTTCGGCCACCCGACCGATTCCCCATAGCAGGCCCTGCTGGAGGGCGGGAAATTCAAGATAATTCATATCCGGCAGCAAATAGGAACAGAGTAAGGACGCATATTCATCCGCAAGGCGCAAGCTGCACGCCACGGCTTCGGCCATGGCCTCGGGCACGCCCCAGCCGATGCCGCCGGATTCATCGTTTAACATCCACATGAATCGGCGCATGATAACCCGGGCAGATTCGATATCGGATTGTTCAAGGTTTGCGGTTATACGTCCGGCCGCCACCCGGGCCATCCATGCGGCATCGGGATATATATGGCAGAAACAGGAAATCAGGCAGTTTATACTTCGCCTTGGCGCAATTTCCGATAGCCGCTCCATGATCTCATCAATATCGTATGCCGTAAGCCACGTTCCGATAATCGCCTTGAGGCGGCGATGGGAAACAGTCCGCCCGAATGATCCAATACCGCTGTCATCTCCCGCATGATTCATGGCATGCACTCATCGAATGCAATGCAGTCTACCGGGCAGTCTCTAACGGCCTCCTCAATATCCGGATCCAAATAATCCGGCAGGTCCGCCACCTCGATATACCCGGCGGGATTTAAAACAAAAACCGCGGGGCAGCACTCGGTGCATACCCCGCAGCAAATACATAAACTCAAATCAACGACCGGCGGCCTGGTCATTTCCGGTCGCAAACCGCCTCTCCTATCTTCCTCCCGTATTCACGGCAGGAGGCAATGGCATCGCTGTCCGGAACATACTGAATCTTCAAACCCTCGTCCAGAAGCTCCATACCCATTGACGAAAGCTCTCCACTCATCTGTTTCACGGCCTCGCCGCTCCAGCCATAGGAGCCGAACGCGGCGCCTATGCGGTTTTTCGGACGCAGGCCCTTCATATAGGTGAGCACGTCGGCGACCGTGGGGAAAATACAATTGTTTAAAGTTGGAGAACCGATGATAACGGCCTTAGAATCAAGCACCGCAGTCATTATTTCGCTCCTGTGAGATGAACGGATGTGAATGACGGAAACGGCCGCGCCTGTTTCGGATATCCCGTCGGCGATGGCTTCGGCCATCTTCCGCGTGCTCTTCCACATGGTATCATAAATAACCACCGCCCTTTTCCCGGTCTCATGGCTGCTCCAGCGGACATAGGCATCGATGATCGAACCGATGCCGGTTCGCCAGAATACGCCGTGATCCGGGCATATCATCTTAAAGGAAAGGCCCATGTCGGAGACCTTTTCCACAAGCTTCAGCACCTGGGGCGCATAGAGCATGAGAATGTTTGCAAAATATTTTTTGGCCTGGAACATTGCAGCATCCCCGAGCACGTCATCATAGAGTTCATACCCGGCATAATGCTGACCGAACGCATCACTTGAAAAAAGAATTTCATCTTCCTTCACATACGTAAACATGCTGTCCGGCCAGTGGAGCATCCGGGTTTCCATGAACATCAGGGTCCGGCTTCCAAGGGACAGCTCCTCACCGTCTTTAACAGGGTGAAGATTCCAGGACTGGGAAAAATGCGCGGACAGGTTCTTTTTCCCCATCCTGGAGCAATACAGAGGCTTATCCTCGCCAATATAATGCATGATCCTGGGCAGGGCGCCTGAGTGATCCATCTCGGTGTGATTGCTTATCACTATGTCAATTTTTTTCGGGTCGATGATTTCGGATATATTAGCAAGAAGTTCGTCCGCGAACTCCTTTTTAACCGTGTCAATCAACACGACCTTTTCGTCTACGATTAAAAACGCGTTATATGTCGTGCCCGCTTCGGTGGAATAGCCGTGAAAATCACGAATATTAAAGTCCGCAACGCCGACGCTGTAAATCCCCTTAGCAATTTCAACAGGTTTCATTCTTGTTCCTTATCAGTAGGGGCAACCCCCTGTGGTTGCCCATATGTTCGCCAGATTTCCGGTGATTCCCCGTTTTTTGCCGTTAGGCGTGTTGCACCCGGGCAGGCACGGGGGCTATAGGGCAGGCACGGGGGCTATAGGGCAGGCACGGGGGCCTGCCCTATAGCTCTTTTTCGAAATCGTCCTTCCCGGCTCCGCATACGGGACATTCCCAGTCATCCGGCAGATCATCAAACGACGTGCCGGGATCAATCCCGTTGTCCGGGTCACCTTTTTCAGGGTCATAGACATACCCACATACCTCACATACGTAATTGTCCATTTTTACCTCCTTTTCAATTAATAAGCTTCTTCATAGGCAAGGTCGTCTTCGTTCACCTTGTCCGTAAACATCTTATACGCCCAAACCTGGTAAGCGATCACGATCGGGATAAAGATCAAAACGACCACGAGCATTATGGTAAGCGTATGCTCGCTTGAAGATGAATTGTAAGCCGTAAGGCTGTAAGCCGGGTCAATGTATGACGGAAACATGTTGGGATAAAGCCCTATGATGCCGAAAAACGTTGAAGAAACGATTGCAACGCACGATGATATCCATGCCTTGAAATAAGAATTTCCCGCAATAAAAATTTTTATCCCAAAAAGCCCTGCCACCGCAAGCAAAATCACCGAAAAAAGGATGGGATGGGCGAAATAATTTGCATAAAGAGGCGTTGCAAAATAACTCGCAACAAAAAAAAGAATCGCAAGTATTACGAGCGGCAGCCAGAGTGCCTCTGCAATTTCAAAAAAGCGCGTCTGGAGGTTCCCTTCCGTGCGGATGCAAAGCCATAAAGCCCCGTGCATGACGAACAATGCCAGGAAAAGAGCGCCCCCCAGCAGCCCATAGGGGTTTAAAAGCATTAAAAGGTTTCCATGATAAGAACCGTGCGGACCAATGGGAAGGCCCCGGAAAATATTCGCGAATGCAACGCCCAAAAGCACGGCCGGGGCCACGCTCCCGATAAATATACATGTATCCCATACCCGTCTCCAGGCCGGGCTGTCGATCTTTCCCCTGAATTCAAAGGAAACCCCTCGAATAATCAGGGCGAACAGGATCAGGAGCAGCGGGGTGTAAAAAGACGAAAACATGACGGCGTACAAGGTCGGAAAGGCGGCAAATGTCACACCTCCGGCGGTTATCAACCAGACTTCATTCCCATCCCATAGGGGGCCTATTGCATTGATCATTATTCGTTTATCCGTTTCGGTCTTCCCGGCAAAAGGGAGAAGCGCACCGACTCCGAAATCAAACCCGTCGGTCATGAAAAAGATCGCCCACAACAGGCCCCATATAAAAAACCATATTGATTGCAATATCATAATTTCCTCACAATATTTGAAAAATTATTCACACAATCAGGCGGCCGCCTCCGGCACAGGGCCTTTTTTCGCGTTGGTCACCATGAGATAAAATCCGGCCGCACCTAAAAGCGAATAAACGACTACAAAACCAATAAGCGATATAAGAACCTGATATCCGGCCACCGGCGAGACGGCGTCCGAGGTCCGCATCAGCCCATAGACGATCCACGGCTGACGTCCCACCTCGGCAAGGGTCCATCCAAACTCGATTGCAAGGTATGGAAGTGGGATGGAAAAAAGCATGATCTTAAGAAAAAGCGGATTTTCCAGCAGCTTGTTTCGAAGAAAAAATCCAACGAACGTTAAAAAGATAAAAAGAGTGCCCAGGCCCACCATAATCCTGAACGAAAGAAAGGTGATAAGAACAGGGGGTCTGTCTTTACGGGGAAAATCCCTTAGTCCTTTGACTGTGGCCGAAAAATCATGATACCCAAGAAAGGAAAGCAGGCCGGGAATCGTACCGATCTGGATAAGATTCTTTTCATTCTTCTCATCCGGGATCGCAAATAAGTGGATCGGCGCATGGCTTTCGGTCACCCACTGGGATTCCATGGCCGCAAGCTTTACCGGCTGGACTTTCGCCACATGAACGCCATGACTGTCACCGCTCCCGGCCGTGATGATTGAAAAAACCAGCCCAAAAACAAGGCCTATTTTAAAGGAACGGGTAAAAAAATCCACATGCTGCTTTTTAAGGAGGTGATAGGCGCTTACGCCCATGACAAAAAAACCGCCGAGGAGCAGCGCACCGCTGACTGTATGAAAAAACTCGAGAAGCCCGAAGGTATTGAAAACAACTGCCGTGAAATCTTTAAGCTCTGCCCTGCCGTTTCTTATTACATACCCGACCGGATGCTGCATCCATCCGTTTGCCATCAATATCCAGATGG
This sequence comes from Deltaproteobacteria bacterium, assembly GCA_013151835.1. GTDB lineage: Bacteria > Desulfobacterota > Desulfobacteria > Desulfobacterales > Desulfosalsimonadaceae > JAADHK01. Next base: position 56,669 of record JAADHK010000112.1, on the reverse strand, counting down.
CGGACAAGTTGCCTGCAATGGCAACAAGCCACATTACTGCTGCGTGCGCCTTTGCGGAAAGTTTTTTCCATCCGAATATCCAGATGCCGAGAAATGTCGATTCGAGAAAAAAGGCGACTGACGCCTCTATTGCGAGAAGCGGGCCGAAAATATCGCCCACATATTTTGAATATTCGGACCAGTTGGTGCCAAACTGGAATTCCAGAGTAATGCCGGTTACGATCCCCACAGCAAAATTTATTAAAAAGAGCTTGCCCCAGAATTTCGTCATGGAAAGGTAAATCTTATCCCCGGTTCTCGCGTATTTTGTCTCCATTACGGCTATGATAACCGAGAGACCGAGGGTTAAAGGGACGAACAAAAAATGAAAAAGCGTGGCTGCGGCAAACTGTAGCCGGGAAAGCATTAATACATCCATCTTTTCCTCCTATATCCGGCAAAAACCCTCTATTATGCGGAGCCTTCAAGCGTGCATTGTGTAAAGTCTATCTCTTTTCCACATTTATCACACTTCTGGATCTTGCCGAACTCATCTGAAAAAATTTCTTTCGGCTCACCGCAATTCGGGCAATTGCAGGTAAAGGATTTAAGGTTCTTGAACTGTTCGAATCCCGGACAATGTTGTGGTGTGCTCATGGGGCGCCTCCTTATTGTTTGGGCGCACCGGCAGAAAGCAGAAAACTCTCCGCCGGTATCGCCTGTTTATGTTGATAAAGGATCACCGGGTAAGAAACCCGGCCTACTCCATAGAAATTCCTAAAACTCGGGCATAAGGGCTCGTAAAAAGCTCCATATGCAAGGCGCACGAGTCGGGAAAGGGCGAAGGCGTACTTTTTGTACGTTGAGGCCTTTCCCGGCTCGCGCAACGCCGCAGATGGACTTTTTACGAGTCCGTCAATTTAGAGGCGAGTTTTTTGCCATACTCATGAGCCATCTGCATCCCGCCCCCAAGCTTGCTTGATTTGAGCATCAGGGGGTCTCCCACCATATCCATCTTAAAAATATTCTCCATGGTGTCATATATCCGCTCGGGCGCTTCCCCGCTCCAGCCAAACGCGCCAAAGGCTCCGCCGACCTTGTTTTCGAGGCCCGCCTTTTCCGCAATAAACAGCATGGTCTTCATCTTTTCCATCATGCCGCCGTGGTATGTGGCGGATCCTAATACATAAGCATCGTAGCCGATCAGGTCTTTATCGGACTTGATTTCTTTTACCGGAACAACGCTCACTTCATGGCCGGAAAACCTGAGCCCCTCGGCAATCAGATTTCCTATGGCCTCGGTTTCACCCGTCCGGCTCGCAAATACAATCAATACTTTCGACATTCTATTCTCTCCTTTAAGCCTTCCAATGGCCATGGAGGTTGCAATAAGCGCGCGCAATAACGGATTGTGCATCAACACAGAAAACGGCTTCGGGTGCATCGCCGGGTTTTAAAAACTTCGTGTAGCTCCTGTCGCCTGCCACAAGCTCGATCCATTCGATATAATGTTCCTCCACCATGGGATGGGCAACGGCCCCGACGCTCACCTTATACCCGTCGGCTGTTTTTTCAACCACGGGCACATGTTTTTCCCTGGCCGCATCAACCGTGTTTTCTTCCATCTTTGCCATGGGCTGGCCGCAACAGACCAGGGTACCGTCGTTTCCGTCCATAACCTCCACAATATTGCCGCACAATTCGCATTTGTAGATTTCAAGTCTTTCAGTCATTTTCCATCTCCTTAATATATTATTTTAAAGCTCCGCATGCAAGGCGCGCAAGCCGGGAAAGGGCGAAAACGTACTTTTTGTACGTTAAGACCTTTCCCGGCTCGCGCAACACCCCAGACTGACTTTACGAGTCCGCCAGTTCTAACGATCAATAATTCTCGCCGAGCAGCTCAAAATATGCCTGTGAATGGGCACAGGCCGGGCATTGTTCAGGGGCCTCGGTGCCTGTGTGAAGATATCCGCAATTTCGGCAGCGCCACACGACCTCATCATCACGTTTAAATACACGGCTGTTTTCGATATTGGCCGCAAGGTCGTTATACCGTTTCTCGTGTTGCTTCTCGGCGACTGCTATTGCCATAAACACTGCGGCAATGGCATCAAAGCCTTCCTCCCGCGCGGTTTTGGCAAACGAAGGGTACATCTCGGTATGCTCGTAATTTTCTCCTGCTGCGGAGGCCTTCAGGTTATCTACGGTCGCCCCTATGACACCCGCCGGAAAAGCGGCAGCAATCCCGACCTCGCCGCCTTCGAGGAGCTTGAAAAGCCTTTTTGCATGTTCCTTTTCCTGATCCGCCGTCTCCTCGAATATGGCCGAGATCTGAACATAACCCTCTTTTTTAGCCTTACTGGCGAAATACGTGTAACGGTTTCTCGCCTGTGACTCTCCGGCAAATGCGGTGAGTAAATTCTTCTCGGTCTGACTTCCTTTTAAACTCGCCATTTTTTCCTCCGTTTTGTTGTAGTGTTTTATTAAATTTCCCACCTGGTGGTAACAGTGATTCGGCACGATGGCCTAACCATAGGACATTCTAAGGGCTCGCGCAGGAATAAGTTCACAGATTTTTGCATGGGCCCTAAGTATTACATCTTCGTAACAGGCCTGTCATTTTGGTAAAAATTGCGCGGGTTACGGCCAGTATCCCTTGCGCATATGCGCCTTTTTTTCGGCTTCAGCCAGCTTTTTTATCTTATAGCCCGCATCCCGTAGAATACCGCAAAGAACACCGCATCCCACGTCCTCGCGCTCGTCATCAACCTTGTCGGCAAGGGCTATCATCTGCTCCACGAGATTCAGTATTCTATTAATATTTTCATTGGCTGGTTTCAATACGGAAACAGACCTTAATTAAGGTGTGGTTTCTGGGAACTGCACCATTAAAAATAACCCTTACATGGCCGCAGGCCGGGTTTTTTTTAAAAGACGTCTCGTTTCGCTTTTTTAAAATACTATCCAAATTACGTGCCAAGTTTAGTGTTTTGATCTGTTTTTTATATAATTTCTCGATTTTAAAAGATTTTTTATATACTTCCAAAATCCCTTTCTAATTAAATCTGTCCAAAACTGTATCATATTTTTTAAGACACAAAAATGATTCAAGTTACAAGAAACATTGACGGACTCGTAAAAGTCCGTCAACCGGCCGAGCGCGGTAGCTCCGGCCGGGGTGGGGATAGAACCATCTGAATTCATTTCGGATGCCGGGGGAGGGGAACCATCCCCCGTCGAGTAAAAAGGAGTTTTGCGACTTTTACGAGTCCATCAAACATGGAAATTCCCTGGATTTTCAACCTGGCCGGGAGTATGAACGGATACATGGAAGAATTTAAAGAAAAATACGATATCCGCTGGCCAAAACTTACGCCCGGCACGCTCATTCGGCGATATAAACGTTTTATGGCCGATGTCCGGCTTGAAGACGGAAGCGTGGTTACGGCCCACTGCCCTAATTCAGGCCGAATGACTACATGTTCGGACCAGGGGCATCCGGTCTTTCTTTCCTATCATGACAAGGCATCCCGAAAACTCAAATTCGGCTGGGAGTTGATCCGAATGCCCGAAAGCATGGTGGGCGTCAATACCCTTGTACCGAACAGGCTGGTCCAGCTTGCCGCCCAAAACAAAAAGATAGAGGAATTTTTACCCTATGATAAAGTGCGGCGCGAGGTGAGATCGGGCAGACATACCCGGTTCGATCTCCAATTAACGGCCGGAGACCTGCCGCCCTGCTTTGTCGAGGTAAAAAACTGCACGCTGGTAAAGGGGAAAATTGCATTCTTTCCGGACGCGGTCACAACACGGGGCCAGGCTCACCTGAAAGAACTGCGGCGTCAGGTTGAAAACGGCTTGAGCTGTTTCATGTTCTTTGTGATCCAGCGCATGGACGCTGAAATTTTAAAACCGGCAGATGACATCGACCCGGAATACGGGCGGCAACTTAGAAAAGCCGCCGAGGCCGGGGTGGGAATCATCGCCTTTGATGTTCATCTCGACCTTGTGGGCATACGGCTCAGAAACCGCCTTCCCTGCATCCTTTAGGAAGTGTCATATTTATCACTTATCTATTGACCGTCTTGCCCGGCTTTGTTAAAAAACTATAACAGCCGACCGGCTTAAAAATCCAACAACACTAATCGGAGGTATAGTCATGCTACCGGAGTTCTTTGAATTTCATAATCCAACCAAGGTGGTTTACGAAACTGGTGTCGCAACCGACCTCAAACCCGAACTCGACATCATCGGTATTGAAAAGTATTTTATCGTATCGGACAAACCGATCGCAGACCTCGGTCTTGTACGGAAGGTCGAAGACGGGCTTGTTGAATCGGGCTTTATTGTAACCGGAAAATACACCGAGGTGACCCAGGATGCGGACCTTGAAGGCGTCAAACGATGCGCTGGGCAGATCAAGGCTTCCGGTGCACAGGGCATAATCGCAATTGGCGGCGGAAGCGTCATAGACACCGCAAAGGCCGCCAACATCTTGTTTTCAAAGGGCGGCGACCTTGTGGAGGATTATTCAGGCGCCCAGACATTAACAAGCCGTTTAAATCCGCTTATCGTTATACCGACCACGGCCGGGACAGGAAGCGAGGTCACCATGGTCTCCATGGTCTATGATCGCGACAACAAGGAAAAGCTGGCGTTTGTCGACAAGTACCTTCTCCCTGACGTTGCGGTGCTCGACCCGGAAATGACCCTGTCCCTCCCGCCGAAACTGACGGCCTCAACCGGAATGGATGCCCTGACCCACTCAATGGAGGCATTTGTGGGTACGGCGGCATCCCCGATCTCGGATGCATTTGCATACTGCGCCATCGAACTTATCATAAAAAATCTCGTTGCCGCCGTACAAAACGGCGATGATGTTGAGGCCCGTGGTGCCATGCTCATCGGATCCTGCATGGCCGGCATCTCTTTTACCCACTCCATGGTGGGATGCGTTCACGGCATGGCCCATGCCACCGGCGCGCTCTACCGGGTTCCCCACGGCGTTGCAAACGGCATTTATCTCCCCTACGGCCTGGAATACAATTTCGAAGAAATTTACGAAAAACTCGCAAAGCTCGCATCTCCCATGGGGATCGACGCATCCGGAAAAGATGACAAATTCCTTGCACGCGCGGTTATAGAAAAGGTCTTCGAAGTGCGAAAAGAATTGAATAAACTCGATGCCCTCCCTTTACGCCTCAGGGATATCGGAATTCCGAAAGACGGCCTTGAGGCCATTGCCGAAGGGGCCATAAACGACGGGACATCTTTTTACAACCCCCGCGAAATGGAAGAAGAGACACTGCTGCCGTATATTCAGAAAGCCTACTAACCTAACCACTATAACTTGAAGGAGAAGAAAATGCCATATTTTCAAACCTCGGAAAAATTTGAAGAAGTCCTGGGAGGATTTTTTAAACTAATGGGCGAGACACCGGTGATTGCAGACAAGCTCTTGAAATCAAAACTCATCATCCGCTTTCGCTATACAGATCCCGATCTTGTCATGGTTATTGACTGTTCCGGTGATAAAATCGACGTGCGTCCCAATGACACCGATACAAAGGCCATTGTGGAAATGTCTATGTCCTCGGATATCGCGCATAAATTCTGGTTCGGCAAAATCAACCTCACAAAGGCCCTGACCCGCAGGGAGATGATAGCAAAGGGTCCAATACCCAAGGTGTTAAAGCTTCTTCCCGCAATCAAGCCGTCGTATAATATGTACCCGAAGTATCTGGACGAAAACGGGTATGAACAATACAATATCTTAAAGGCGTATAAACCCGTTGCACCGGCGTAAAACCAGGCCCTCCGGAATGGCCGTTAACAAGCGGAATTCCGGGGGAAGCACCTTGAACGATCAGCCACATGAGGTGGATGGGCCGCACAAACGGCCCGCCACCCGGCAACTGACCATAAGGCAAAAGGAGGCCAGCTCATGGGAGGGTATGCAGGACAGATTCTATACATCGACCTGACATCCGGCGATATCAAAAAAAAGGCGCTGGACACCGATTTTGCCCGCGACAATATCGGCGGGCTCGGTTTTATCACCCGGCTGTATATAGACCTGATTAAAAAAGGACCCGCGCCGGATCCGCTCTCCCCGGACAATCCCTTTATTATCATGACCGGGCCCCTGACCGGGATGAAACTTAACGGCGTGGCCCGCTGGGCCGTGGGCACCCGGTCTCCGCTTACAGGTTTCTGGGGGGACAGCAATACCGGCGGCTATTTCGGTTCATCTTTGAAATTTGCCGGGTATGACGGCATGGTCATCACCGGCAAATCGGAAAAACCGGTTTATATCCATATCAACGACAAAACCGTTGAAATCCGTGATGCTGCTGTCTATTGGGGACTTGATGTATACGATACCACGGACAGGATGACCGAAGCCCTTAAACCGGAAAGCACGAAACCGGGCCATGTACTCTGTATCGGCCCGGCCGGGGAAAACCTCGTGAAGTTCGCATCCCTTCTAAACCACAAAGGCTATGCCTGCGGCAGAACAGGAATGGGCGCGGTCTGGGGCTCAAAAAATCTCAAGGCCATCTATGCCACCGGAACAAACAGGGTTGAGCCGGCAGATCCGGACCGCCTGAAAGCACTGCGTGACGAGCTTAAAACCGTTTATGAGGAGAGCATCTTCATAGACGCTATCCACGCTTCCGGCACCCCGGCTCACATCGATGTTGGGATCATAGGAGGCGACATTCCCATCAAGAATTATTCGGAAAACCAATGGGAGGACATTGATGATATCGGCCCATCGGCAATAGAGGAAAAAATACATACCGGCCACAGGACCTGCTACGGTTGCGGGGTGGCATGCAAGAAAAACGCCGAGGTTAAAAACGGTCCCTTTTCCATGGAAAATGGACCGGGGCCGGAATATGAAACCGTGGTCGCGTTCGGCGCAATGTGCCTGAACAAAGACATTGAATCCATTGCAAAGGCGAACGAGATCTGCAATCGATACGGCATGGACACCATCACCTGCGGGTCGACCATTGCTTTTGCCATCGAATGTTTTGAAAACGGCCTGATCGATGAATCAACGACGGACGGCATCCGACTTAACTGGGGAAATGCCGAAGCCATTGTCGCCATGACCGAAAAAATCGGGCGACAGGAAGGGTTTGGCGCGGTTCTGGCCCTGGGCAGCGCGACGGCCGCAAAAAAGATAGGAAAGGGAGCGGAACGGTTTCTCACCACCGTCAAGGGACTCGAGGCGCCCATGCACGACCCGAGGGGATTCCACGGATACGGCCTTGCTTACGGCGTTTCTCCCAGAGGCGCATGCCACGAGGCGAGCCTGACCTTTGAAGTAGAGGGCGGGGCCATGTATGTCCCGGAAATAGAGATCCTGGCCGAAGACTATGAAGAGCATTCCAGTGAAGGCCGTGCGGTATTAAACGCGGCGGCAGAGGATTACGGCATGTTTTTTTCCAATTGCGCCATCTTCTGCAACCTGGGGGCCGTACCCCTGAATGCGACCCAGACTGTGGGAATAGTAAATGCGGTTACCGGGTTTAACTATTCCCTGGACGAAGTGCTTACAATCGGAAAACGGGTCTGGTACGCAAAACGAGGGCTAACCAACCTTTTTGGAGCCCGGGCGGCCGACGACCACCTTCCTGCGCGACTGATGACGCCGATCAACGACGGCCCCACGGAAGGGAGCATTCCCGACATGAATAAAATGCTTTCCGAATTTTATGCACTCCGCGGGTTTAATGAAAACGGCGTGCCCAAAAGGGGCGTACTTGAATCAATGGATCTGGCCGACCTTGCTGAACTGCTGTACGGTGAATAACGGACTTACTTTCTGTTTCTTTACCGGGCGGCGCAAAATTGATGGCGTCGTAAAAAGTCGAAATTTTAATCCGCAAAAAGGACTTCAACCCACTTGAAAACACGGTCGACGGCTTCGTAAAAAGATCCGTATGCAAGGCGCGCGAGTCGGAAAAGGGCGAAGGCGTACTTTTTGTACGTTGAGGCCTTTTACGGTGAGCGCAACGCCGCAGACGGACTTTTTACGGAATCGTCAAAACCGGACAGCGGAGATACTTACCATGCTTACCCATACCCTTTCAAAACTCGAAACAAAGATAAAGGCATCGCCGAACATTCCCGATGACAAAAAAGACGAATACCTGTCCTTGTTAACCGAGTTAAACACACAAATCAACCTGCTTAGCAACGATGACCGGGAAAAGGCAAAAAGCATCGCAGGGTTTACCGAGGTTTCCACCCAACAGGCGGTTCGAGAAGAAATAAACCCCGACCTTCTTAAGATATCCGCAGACGGGTTAGCTGAATCCGCACGGGAAATCGGCGCATCCTATCCAAAGCTGACAAGCCTTGCCAATGACATTTGCAACCTTCTTTCAAGGCTTGGAATCTGATAAATCACTACCGGCCATTTTCATCAAATGAACAACTATAAATTTTCCTGGGGGAGGAGCGTATTATGGGACCAGCTAATTCAGAACAAACCGGCACAGTGCAGGCATCAGATGGGATAAAACTCTTTTTTCGCAACTACCCGGTTGAAAACGAGACCGCCCGACTTGTCCTTGTTCATGGCTTGGGCGAGCACTCCGGTCGTTACGGCCATGTAATCAGTCTTTTAAACAACAAGGGAATATCAGTAACAACCTATGATCACCGGGGACATGGTAAAAGCGAGGGGAAACGCGGCCATGTCCTGCGGTTTGACGAATACGTAGCCGACCTTTCCCTGATTATAGACAAGGCAGTCGATCAAATGCCCGGCGGCATGAAAATACTCTTGCTCGGACACAGCATGGGCGGACTCATCGTTTTAAATTATATTGAAAAATTCCCGGATAAAATAAGCGCGGTTATCGCTTCCTCACCGGGCCTTGCCCCGGCCGACAAGGTACCGGTGGTAAAGGGAACCCTCGGCAAACTGATGTCAAGTATCTGGCCTTCACTCACATTCGACAATGAACTCAACCCTGACGACCTGAGCCATGATCGGCAGGTTGTTGAAAGTTATGTAAGCGATCCCCTTGTTCACCGGCGGATAAGCTCAAGGTGGTTTACGGAGTTTTTAAAGGCCATGGATGAAACGGTAAAATCCGGCGCCAATATTAAGATACCGTTTCTTTTGCAGGTTGCCGGCAGCGACCATATCGTCAGCCCGGCCACTTCGAAAAACTTTTTTAAAACCGTGGGGTCAACCGATAAAACCCTTCATTTCTATGACGGGCTTTTTCATGAAATATACAATGAAAAGGGAGACAGCCGGCAGCGTGTTCTTTCTGACCTTGAAAGCTGGATTGATGACCACGTCTGATTCAAAACGGCAAATGGCACCCCGGGTTATTAAAATCAGCACGAGATTTTCGACATGTTAAACATGTTGAAAGACTGGTTTGAACGCAGGCTTTCAGACCCCCAGGTCGTGATCCTGTGGCTGATCCTCATCGGTTCATTTCTATGCATTTTCTTTTTCGGCAAAATGCTTACGCCCCTGTTTGCCGGCCTTATCATTGCATACCTGCTTGAGGGAATGGTCCACTGGTTTACAAGGCTCAGCCTGCCCAGGAATGCCGCAATTATACTGACCTTTTTTCTCTTTATTATATGCATGCTCCTCCTCGTCATATGGCTTATACCGCTCCTGTCCAGACAGGTGGGCCAGTTGATCCACGAACTCCCGGCCCTGATAGCAAACGGGCAGAAACGGCTCATGCAACTTCCGCAAAAATACCCCGAATTTATTTCAGAAAGCCTGATTCGCGAACTTATCGTTTACATGAAATCGGAACTTACCATTATCGGCCAGAATATCGTCCTCTATTCCGTTGCATCGGTGAGAAACCTGATAACGCTTATGGTATACCTGATCCTCGTGCCTTTTCTGGTTTTTTTCTTTTTAAAGGATAAAAACCTCATCCTGAACTGGTTTAAAAATTTCCTCCCGGAACATACAAAGCTTGCATCAAATATCTGGAACGAGGTCAATTCACAAATTGCAAACTATGTCCAAGGCAAAATATGGGAAATTATAATTGTCTGGTCCGCGACATATATGGCTTTTTCATTCCTTAAACTGAATTTCGCCATGCTCATATCCTTTTTTATCGGACTGTCCGTGCTTGTTCCCTATATAGGCGCGACAATTATGACCATACCCGTCGCGCTCATGGCTTTCTTCCAGTGGGGCATCGGCCATCAATTTGTCTATGCGGTAACAGCCTACAGTGTAATCCAGCTCATTGACGGCAACATCCTGGTTCCGATCCTGCTTTCCGGTGTGGTCAACCTCCACCCCGTTGCCATCATAGGGGCCATTCTGATTTTCGGCGGTTTATGGGGTATATGGGGACTCTTTTTTGCAATCCCTCTTGCCACGCTGGTCCACGCCTTGATCAATGCCTGGTTTTTACGGTCCGACGCTCCCGGAGCCGAAGGCAATATTCCCCCACGACTGGAATCCGCGAACACTTAAAACTTTGGAGAATGTTTATGGAACAATCATCATGCCCTGCCCGGATTTTAAAACCCGGGCTCTGCGCTTTTTTATTTATTATCCTGCTCATGCCCCTGAGTGCGGCTGCGGAATCCGCGTTGCCGGATATTTCAGGGTCCCAGCGCTCCTTTTCCTTTTACATGGAAAATGACGTATTCGCCGGCCAGGACAGCCAGTACACTAACGGCCTGAAGCTTACCTGGAGTCGTTTCGGCATGGATAAGTATCCCGACATTTATCCATACAAATTGCTATATCCAGTAGTAAATTTTGTCGGTTTCGGAAAAACTCCGGGTTCAGTCAAGGCCATCACCTTCTCAATCGGGCAGAACATTTACACGCCGGATGATATCGAAGACCCGGACATTGTTAAAGACGACAGGCCATACGCCGGGATCACCTATTTTGAAATCGGTTTTCACCAGAGAAACGGCCGGCACATGGATACGCTTGAGTTCTACGGCGGCCTTGTAGGCCCGGATTCATATGCCGAAGAAGTCCAGTCATCGGTTCACAGCCTGATAAACACAAAAGACCCCAAAGGATGGGACAACCAGCTCAATGATGAACCTGTCATAGGCATTATTTATGAATACAAAAAAAGAATGCTCGATTCAAACCTGGGCAATGGATTCGGCCATGACCTGATTTTCAACACGGGCGGGGGAATTGGAAACGCCCAGACCTATTACTCTATGGGGCTTCTCTTCCGGCTCGGCATTAACATCCCGGACGACTTCGGCAACTACCCCATACGGCCGGCAAGCGTATTTAATGCCATATTAAATGAAAAAACATCTCCATCCGAACATAACCTGGGCATACACCTGTTTTTTTCCGTTAACGGCAATGCCGTGATCCGGAATATATTTCTAGACGGAAATTCTTTTTCCAGCAGCCACAGTGTTACAAAAAAACCCCTGGTAAGCGAGCTCGTGGGCGGCATCGCCTTCAATGCGGAGCGCTTAAAAGCCAGCATGGCCTATGTCTACCAGAGCAAAACATTTGAAACACAGAAAAATGCAAATCAGTTCGGATCGATCAATATTTCCTTTTTGTATTAATTTCGGAGCCGAGGCCGGCATGGCAGAGATTTGCCGTAAAGCAAAAAATCACATCATCATCGTTTAAACGAGAAAAAAGGGGGCATAATGCGGAATATCGAAAAACCAAAAGCATATCTCGTGGCAAAAAGCATGCTTGTGAATGAGGGTTTAAACGAATATCTCAAAGACATCGGCAATCCCGATTGGGAGCCCGACAAGGCGGCTGCGGACGGTGAAAATCTCATCGAGGCGGCAGGCAGGATGTGTTACAGAAGCTGGCAACCCTATGACCCGTCAAAGCCCGAGGCCACCAACCCGAACGTGGGACGCGTGCGGAAAGGAAACGCCGGCTACATTGGCAATGTTTTGAAAAGCGGTCATGGCTCCATACTCGAACACGTCAGCATGACCTTTATCTGCCGAAACGTCTCCCGGGTCTTCACCCATGAACTTGTCCGCCACAGGGCCGGGATGGCTTACAGCCAGGAAAGCCTTAGGTATGTGAGGCTCGACGATCTCCCCGTCTGGATTCCGGACAGCGCCAGGGCCAACCCGGAGGCTGAAAAAAAATTCGCTGATGTCATTGATTTTCTGGAAAATGCCCAAAAAGAGATGGCAAGGATATTTAACTTTGATGACCTTGAAGATTTCACCTCAAAAAAAATGCTCACCTCCATGTTCCGAAGGCTTGCGCCCATCGGGATCGGAACAACCATCGTTGTCACCGGAAACCTGAGATCGTGGCGCCATATCATTGAAATGCGCACATCCGTGCATGCGGAAGAGGAAATACGCATTGTCTGTTCGCAGATCGCGGAAATATGCAAAAAAGAATACCCCCATGTATTCCAGGACATGTCCCTTAACGATACGACCGGGGAATGGGTTTTTGACCATCCAAAGGTTTGATTAAAGATATGCCATTTACCCAATCTTTTTCAGTCCGTTACGCCGAGACCGGTATTGCGGGCACAATAAAGCCCGTCAGCATATTCAACTGGTTCCAGGATGTGGCGAGCGATCATTGTGACAGGCTCGGTGTTTCCGCTCTCGACCTTGCCAGACTCGGCCTTGCCTGGGTGGTTCACAAGTATGAAATAAAATTTTTCCGCTACCCGGTCTGGAAAGAGAATATCTGTATCATGACATGGCGGAGCCCGGATAAAAACCTTTATGAGCTACGGGCATTCGAGGTCCTGGACATTGATAAAAATGTAATCGCCCGTGCGAAAAGCTCATGGATATTAATCGATCTGAAATCAAAAAAACCCTTGCGCTTAAACCGGCACCTGCCGGCGGAACTTTTTGATGAATCCGGGCCCAAGGTCGCAAACGACCTTTTTGAACTGGCCCCGCCCGATAATCCGGATCATGAGAACCGATTTTCCGTCCGCATGCACGACCTTGATTTCAACCGGCATGTAAACAACGCCGTATACGTTCAATGGGCGACCGAAAGTGTTCCACCGGATATAGCCATGCAATTCCGTCCTGATCTAATCCGTGTGCATTTTACAAATGAATCGCTTTATGGTGATGTAATTTTGACAAAAAGTGAGTGCAACCCTGAAAGTAACGGTTTTAACTGTTTGCACACATTGATTAACACGACCTCCGGAACGGAAACGGCCCGGGCCGAAACCCATTGGTTGTCATTTGAAACAATTTGCCCGAAAACGAGCCGGCCGGGCACCTAAGCCGGACACCTAACACCGTAAAGATCTGATATACCTTAATGAATTTATTAAGAAGCCAAGGCGCTCATAAGAGGAAAAAATGAAAGAAAATCTGTCCGGACTGGACACATTTATTAAAGACTGGCCTGAATCTTCCGAACAAAATAAAAAGATTTTTTTACGCTTAAAAGCATTCCTGGAATCCAAACCAGGGGTAAGCCTGGAATTTCATCCCCGGCCTGAATTAACCTATTCATTAAGAGCGGTTCACGAAAACCAGACCGACAAGGCCCTGTTTACGATGATAGACGTTATTGAGGATCAGCCACGCTGGCTGTCTATCTGTTTTTACAGTGAATTCATACATGATCCCAAGGAAAAAGGCAATTATGTACCCAAAGGATTGCTGGGGGAAGATGCAGTATGTTTTGATCTGGAAGAATTTAATGAACAAGACATTCGCTATGTGGAAACAAGGCTTGAAGAGGCATTTCAGAGCGCTGCTAAAGGCTGACAGAAATATCTATGGACTAAGGGCGGGTCTGGCTTCGCTGCTGAAACAGCCGGGCCAGAAAATCGGGCGTCATCTGTCGCCGGGAACTGCCGGTGCGTCGAAAATAACCGCCGGGACTCTGGTGAACGAAAAGGAGTTCAGACGTCATATTAAACATGTTCATTTTCCTCCTAAGATATCCTTGCCACATAATTGCCGATAACAATTTCAAGATATTATAAATGAGTTATTCGGAAGTCCGTCAACCGGCCGGGCGCTATTTTCCGAAAAGCCCCTTTAAGGCGTTGTTAATTAGTTTGCCTGCCTCCTCTTCCACCTGTTTGTTCCCGGAATCATCCCGGCTTTCCCCTTTTTTAGTCTTTGGCAGAAATCTTTTAAAAAGCTTTTCCTTAATCTTATTCTCTATCATGGCCGCCGCTTTCTTTTTCGCCTGGGTGGTCACGGCGGAAAGATCCATAGAAAATTTGGGGGATGAAAAGGTACCAGCAAGCTTAAGCGGGATCATGCTCCACCCGGAATCATCGGAAAGAAACTTCGTAACCGAACCGTGTTTGTCTATTTTTTTTGCTAACTCCGGGGCAAGACGAAGATCGAGCGCAAGATCGAGGCCGCCGTCAAGCCCGATTTTGCCCTTGGGCCTCATGCGTACGTCATGCCCGCTGAAATCAGAATCTATCATTGCCTTGCCGCCTGAAATTTTAACGTTTCCGGCGAATTTTTTAAAATCAATAACCTTAAGTTTTTTTGTATTAAAAAAATCGGCAAGGCCGGCCGCAAGCCCCTGGCCAGTCACACGGCCGTCCGCAATCTTTATTTCCATATTTGAAGAAAGGTTCTTTTTAATGGCATCCGGGTCCGTTCCATTTCCCTTAACATCTGCGGTCAGATTAATGGTTCCAAACACAGTGCCCGAAGCGGACGGCACAAACGCCGCCACCAGCGGTTCGGCCTTGACCCCGGCGGTCTTCAGGTTTGCAACATATCCGAGGCCCCTGCGGGACAGATCAACCCGGCCGGTTGACGCAATCGTTCCACCTGCGACCTTTGCGGAAAAGTCTTTCAGATAAAAGACGTTCTTTTCAAGCCTGCACATAAGGCGGATGTCCGAAATATCGAGCCCCTTGTAAAGCGCGTTAGCAATCACGATCTTTGCATCCGCAGTAACGGGAATATCAAAAGGCCCGATTTCGACAGGCTTTTTCGAGGAAACGGGCAGCTCTTCCTTTTTTTGCATTTTCTTTTGCTGCGCTGCCGGCTTTTGCATAGCGGCCATAAGTGCGTCCACATCAATATGATCAGAGCTTATATCCGCCTTGACAAGCATTGGATGTGCCAAGAGATTTTTAACGTCAAGATCAATTGACAACTTGTCTTTGCCAAGCGCAATCACAAGGCCTTTGGTGTTTACGCTGTCGTGGGCGGCATTTATCTTGCCAAAAACAACCGGCTCAAGCCCTCCGGCCTTTGCAGACACATTCTCAAGCGATACCCAGGCCATATCCAGGAGTTTTTCAGGAGAAGAGACCGGTCCGGCAATACGGGCTTCGGCCATAACCTTCCCTTTCAGGTTCAGGTCTTTGACCTTTGCGGCAATACCTGCCGGCATGGCACCAAGCACATCTGAAAGACTCGTATCCGGGATGGTCACACCCACATCGAGCACGGGCGTCTTGTCATAGCGGGTCACTAAACCCTTTGCGTTAATCTTTATGCCGTTTACATTAGCCGACGCCTTTTTTATGGTAACAGCCGATGCCTTCAGGTCGACACCAATATCGTAATCAAGTGACAGGTGGGCATTTTTGATCCGTGCATCCGGCATGGAATCAAGGGTCATGCCTATATTTTTTACCCCTATGATTCCGGAAGACAAAACCTTTTTGCTGTCGGCCGTAATCTTCACATCAACGCTTAATTCGGCTGATTCAAGCTTGCCTGGCACGGCTTTTTTAAAATACGCCTCAAAATCGGTTAAAGGAAACCCGGAAATATTGATTTTGGCCTCAAACGCCGATTTTGAGGGATCAACCGAACCTGCGGCAGACAGTCGCCTGCCGTTAAGGTCGGCTTTAAAATTAAACGGAAACGGCTTGTTAAGGGATATATCGCTTGCTCTCAGGTCAAGCCCGGTGATGCGCAGAATAAAAGGGGTTTTCCCCGGGGCTGCATGGTCTGTAAAATTTATATCACAACCTGAGACAGCCGCTTTTGAAACCAGGAGCGCAACAGGGTTTTTCCCCTGTTTTGTATCAGGCTTGGTTTTTTTCGCATCTTTTTTTCCTTCTTCCTGTTTTGAGACGATAAGATCACTGAAATTAAAAGTCCCGTCCCGGTTCCGCACGACCCTGATTTTGGGATGGGAAAGGCCGATTTCATCCACCTCGACTTTCCCGTGTAAAAGGGGCATGAGCCTGTATTTTAAAACAGCCGTATCGGCCGAGACAAAAGGGGTCTTGCCGTCGGCTTCCGCAATGGAAAATCCCGTAATCGTTATGCCCGAAAAAATAGATATTCTTATGTCCTTAAGGTCAACCTTCCTGTTTAAAGCATTTTCGGCCAGAGGAATCACACGGGCCCGGACCCGCTCGGGAGTAATTACAAAATGTGCCACCACCGCAATGGAAATAATCGCTATTATAAGCAGCGCAACGATAATGCCGGTGATTTTAAGGATAAGCTTCATGTGAATCCCCTTTGTTAAAATTTGATGGCGTCGTAAAAAGCAGAAATTTTGTAATTATTAAATTGATTTATTTGGCACTTCCAGCCGATCCCTGCTTTAATTTACATGGCCCTCGAATATCTGCCAGATTATCCTTACTCATGCACTACGTCAACGGCTTTTCCAGGCCTTGATCATCGTTTCGGGCATCCGGTAGGGGTAAGCCCCTGTGCTTACCCTGATCATAGGGCAACCACAGGGGGTTGCCCCTACAAAAACCGGATTTGGCCGAAACGATGATCAAGGCCCTTTTCCATGAGCATGCCTGAAGCAATACTATCCCACTATACTATGCGCTACAGCACATCCCCACACCCCCCTTTAATCTTGACAAAATCCGGCGTTCAATATAATTCGTGCAGTATTCAAACACATGGACCTGTCATCATAAAGTCCACCCGATTTTACAAACCAACACGTTTTTCATATACATCCATAAAAATAAGGAGGAACCAAAATGACAATGCTCGACAAAACCTGCACTGATTTCATCGACGTTCTCGCGTCCAAGTCCCCGGTCCCCGGCGGAGGCGGCGCGGCTGCAATGGGCGGCGCCATCGGCATGGCCCTTTCCAACATGGTGGGCAACCTGACTGTGGGAAAAAAGAAATACGCCGATGTCGAAGACGAGGTAAAAGACCTTCTTGAGCAGGGCAAAAAGGTAATCGCCGATCTTGAGAGCCTGGTGGACAAGGACGCCGAGGTTTTCGAACCTCTTTCCAGGGCATACGGACTGCCGAAAAACACGCCCGAGGAAGTCAAGTTCAAGGCGGAAACCATGGAAAATTGCTGCAAGACGGCATGCTCGGTTCCCATGGAGATCATGCGCCAGGCATATGAGGGCATTAAAATCCACGCCCGCATGGGAGAAATAGGGACAATGATAGCTATATCCGACGTGGGCTGCGGGGTCGTCTTCCTGAAGTCAGCGCTCATTGCCGGACAATTAAATGTTATCATAAATTTAAACGCAATCAAGGATCAGGAGTTCATCGAAACCACGAAAAAAGAGATGGAAACCCTCCTTTTGCAAGGCTCCAAAATGGCCGATGACACCTTGAGCCTCGTGATATCAAAACTTACAAAATAGGAGATAAAAAAAATGGCGGAAGTTCTAAAAGGAAAACCGGTGGCAGACGCCATAAAGGCTGAACTCACCAAAAAGGTCGGGGACCTCAAAGCCAAAGGGATCGCGCCTAAGCTTGGAATCATCCGGGTGGGCGCACGTCCCGATGACCTGTTTTATGAAGGCGGGGCGAAAAAGACATGCATTGCGGTGGGTATGGACTCGCAGGTATTTGAATATCCGGAAAACATTGATCAGGCAGCTTTTGAAGCCGCTGTTATTGAAGTGGGGGCTAAAAAAGATGTTAACGGAATTTTGATGTTCTCCCCTCTTCCCAAACATCTGGATGAAAGAAAAATCAGAACGCTTATTCCCGTTGAAAAGGATGTGGACTGCCTGACCCTGGGCGGCGCGGCCAAGGTATTTACAGATGACGCCACCGGCTTTCCTCCGTGTACGCCCACGGCATGCATGGAGATGCTGCACCATTACGGAATTACCTTAAAAGGGAAACGCTGTGTTGTCGTGGGCCGTTCCATGGTCGTGGGGAAACCCCTGTCCATGCTCCTTTTGCGGGAACACGGAACCGTCACCATCTGCCATTCGAGAACCCAGGACCTGCCGGGCGTATGCCGGGAGGCTGAAATCCTTATCGCGGCTGTCGGGCGAGCCAAGATGATCAACGCGGATTTCGTGAAACCCGGCCAGATCGTCATTGATGTGGGCATTAACGCCGATCCCGACAACCCGGGCAAATATTGCGGGGATGTGGATTTCGCAAGCGTCGAGCCTGTTGTGGAAAAGATCACGCCCGTGCCCGCAGGAGTTGGTTCGGTCACGACATCGGTGCTGTGCAAGCAGACTATTATGGCGTGTGAACTGCAAAACGGATAATTCTGCATATTGTAGAGACGCACAGCCGTGCGTCTCTACAATAGCTCAAGTAATGTCCGGATCATGAAATTTTCTTTTACACTCTTTTCGCTGTATGCCTTTTTTTTAAAACTGCCGGCCGGGTGCGCAGCTCGCTTTTTGAATTATTGCCCAGTGGCTTGAGTTCAACCCATGACGTGGCAAAAAAACTCGCCGTGAACAAACGAACGCTGCAGCGTCATTTAAGAAATGAAAAACCCGCTTTACAACAGGAACTGAGCAAAACAAGAGAAAGAGATTACCCATGGGTACAAGGGCCTTGGGTTTGCAATAGACATATAAAAGACCGTCGTGGAATTCGGGAGCACCCTTTATCAGGTAATACAATGGCTGGATCATATGGAAAACATACGGCACCAATGTACCGCTCTGCTCGAATTGCTGGAAAACGGGGAAAGCGCCCCTCCCTGATCATCCCCGATTTTTTTACTTGCCACGCGCGTGGCAAGTAAAAGACGCATTTTCGGGCCATGAAAACAGCCCGTTTTTTTCAATTTAACACCTTGATAAAATTGTTTTTTCATTGCATATGCAAAATCGACTTGAGCTGGACGCATTTCAGGCAGTTATGAGCTATAGCTCATAACTGTCCCCTAAAAATTGCAGGTTGATCTCCATGAAAACCCCTGGAAAAAAGACACTGATCTATAAATTTCTTGTCTGCATCCTTCCTTTTGTCGCGCTGAAATCCTTATTTCTCGTGTTTACAACTCGTGTTTATAAAACATTAATACGCCGACAAAATTAAAAATTGGAGGGCTCAAAATTACGAAGTCATCATTTATTATCTTAAATTACCATCAGTTGATTTAGCAATTGAACGCGTGAGGTTAAGAGTCGCTCAGGGCGGGCATAATGTTCCGGAGCATGTCATCAGGCGTCGGTATGATAGAAGTTGGGAAAATTTTCAAGAGATTTACAAGCATCTGGTGAACTCTTGGACTATGTTTGATAACTCCGGGAAATTACCTTTAATTATTGCAGAGTCGGGGATGATCAATGGAGAAATATAATAAATATTCATTATTAGGACTTAAGGCGTTGCAACGCGCGGCTACCAAAGTGGCTGAGGACGCAAAAAAAAATAATTATAAAGTGCCTGTTTGGCAAAATAATAGAATTGAATATGAAATGCCAGAAATTATCACCAAACAATCAAGTACGCCTGACACCAAAAGCCAGGGCATTTAAAACTTTAGCTCAAATAGCACC
The DNA here is from genome assembly GCA_013151835.1 of Deltaproteobacteria bacterium. GTDB lineage: Bacteria > Desulfobacterota > Desulfobacteria > Desulfobacterales > Desulfosalsimonadaceae > JAADHK01. The sequence continues at coordinate 37,005 of JAADHK010000112.1, read as the reverse complement.
AATTGTAGAAGAATTGATTTCACATGAACCCAAAAAATCAACAGAGACTGAACTGAGATTTCTGGATGAAGATGGGAAATTTAAGAATGTCTTAGAGCTTAAAAAAACCTAATAAATCACTAGAGTTTAACGCTTGGAAGCGACGGCGAAAACGCTGCGCCTCAGCCGTACATTATAAGAATAAATTATGACTTCAAAAATAATTGCAGGAATTGCTTTTAAACTCTTTGCTATCTGGTTACTTGTAAGGACCATACTATCAATTCCATTCATCTGGCAGAGCCATTTAATGTTGAGGGATTTTCGCTCTCCTGAAAAGATATCAATCGTATGGCCCGTTATCATCTTCATTTCTTTATTGACTGCCAGTTTAATTGCCATAAAAATCATTTGGAGTCTTGGCACCAAGGTTGTGAATGAGCTTCCAGACTCAACTATCAAAAATGAATCCGATGACATTGAACGATTTTTATTACAAATTTTAGGGCTATATTTCTTCATTACGTCCTTAGCCACAATACCCAATCATATGTTACAATACGTAAAATCATTCGGCGACCTCAAATTGGAGCAAGGACTCTGGATTTTTGCTGAAATATTTAAACTGGTTGTCGGCCTGTTACTTTTTGCGAAGGTAAATGCATGGTTAACCTTACTCAAAAAATTGCGTGAGTTTTAACTGAATTCTTATAACTAAGGAGGTTTCAAAAAAATATGAGATCAATTGACTGCAACACCCAGGTTTGCGCGGTTATCGGCAATCCGATCGCGCACAGCCTTTCACCGGCAATTCATAATGCCGCCTATGAATTTTTGGACCTGAATTTCGTCTATGTGGCGTGTCCGGTTGAGGATGTCAAAGGTGCATTGGCAGGCATGCGTGCGATAAAAAACTTCCGGGGAATGAGCGTCACGATTCCGCACAAAATTGAAGTCATGAAATATGTGGATGAGATTGCCGCCGTGGACCGTAACATTGGTTCAATAAATACGGTTGTTCATGAACAGGACAAATTGATCGGCTTGGGCACGGATGGAATGGGTGCATTAAAGGCGCTCGTTGATAACGGCGTGGCGATTGACGGCAAGAACATCCTGATGTTGGGGGCCGGCGGAGTAGCGCGGGCGATTGCATTTACGCTTGCCCTAAATACAAGACTGAAGGAACTTTCGCTCATAGATATCAATGAAAATCAACTTCAGGAATTGACAACTGATCTTAAGGCCGGTACGGATGCCGTCATCAAGTCCGGAGGGGTGAGTGAAAACACGCTGTCGACAGAGATGGAAAAAGCGGATTTAATCATCAATTGTACGCCGATCGGCATGCATCCAAACGTAGATGCCTCTTTAATACCGCCCGGATTATTTCGGCCTGAGCAGGTTGTCTTCGACGTTGTATATACCCCCCTTGAAACGAAACTGCTGGCAGAAGCCAAATCTTGCGGTCTTAAGACGATTCCCGGCGTTGAGATGTTTATCAACCAGGCGGCGCTGCAGTTTGAACACTTCACCGGCGTTGATGCGCCGGTTGGGGTTATGCGCCGGGTCGTCATGGAGCAACTGGATCATCAATCATGAACATCGTACTGATCGGATATCGCGGCACGGGAAAGAGTGTTGTCGGAAAGATAGTCTCCGAGCGCCTTCAAATGAAATGCATTTCCATGGATGCGAGAATCGTTGAGAAGGCGGGAATGTCAATTCCTGATATCGTGGAAAATCATGGCTGGACGACATTTCGCGACATGGAATCTGAAGTCACCCGGGAGTTGGCAAAGCTTGACAATATAATTATTGATACAGGCGGGGGCGTTATTGAACGGACTGAAAACATTGAGATCCTGCAAGCGACATCCTGTATTGTCTGGCTCAAGGCTTCAGTAGACATGATCGTCTCGCGGATTCAAGGAGACATAGAAAGGCCCTCCTTGACAGGCGAAAAAAACTTCACGGCAGAGGTGGCAGAAGTTCTGGAGCGAAGGGCTCCAAAATACGCGAGCGCCGCTCAATACGAAATTGATACAGAGCAACTGACACCCGGACAGGTCGCAGACAGAATAATTGAAATCTGGAAGAAAGACGATTGAACAATGAGCTGGCACCAATTATCGCAAGGCCGGTCTGGACAGATAGAACGGGGTGCTGTTTAACGCTTGTGTCTGCTGTGACAATCTGTGTTTATAAAATTGTCTTTTACTTGCCTGAAAATGCGGGTTTACGCTTTTCAAAAATAGCCGAAAGCGCCTCCATGTGGTCATCGGACTGATGGCAGAGTGCCTGGTATGCGGCTGACTGTTCCAGAAGAGTTTCAAGACTCGATTCCCTGCCCGCGTAAAGAAGCCGCTTTGCCATACGAAGGGCAGGTCCGGGCTTTGAGGCTATCTCCCGCGCGAGTTCATATGCGGCATCCATCAGGCTTTCATGTGGGGTTACCGAGTTTACCAGCCCGTATTCAAGCGCCTTTGCGGCATCTATGACCCGTGCCGTAAAGGTCAGCTCACAGGCCCGGGCCATCCCTATGATGCGGGGAAGAAAATACGCGCCCCCGTCCCCGGGGATCAGGCCCACGGCAAGAAAGGTCTCGCCGAACCGGGCCTTTTCAGACGCTATCCTCATGTCGCACATGCATGCAAGGTCACACCCGGCGCCTATGGCCGGCCCGTTTACCGCAGCAATGGTCGGCACGGAAACATTATGAACGGCCAGGGGAATCCGCTGCACGTTATTTCTGTAATTTTCCATAAGCTGCATCGAACCGCCGGAAAACATCCCCTTTTTTGCGGCCATATCCTTGATATTCCCGCCCGAGGAAAAGGCCGGATCAGCGCCCGTGATGATCATCACGCGGATGTCCATATCCTCGTTCACGGTATCGCAGGCCCGGATTATACCGTCTATCATTTCTCGCCCGGTTATGGCATTCCGGGTTTCCGGACTGTTTAGGACAAGGGTTGCGATCCCTTCCTTTACTTCAAATTTTATTGCCTCAGACATGTTCATCCCCTCTTTCACCAGTGCAGAGACATCAATCGGATGCAAGTTCTGGCAGGTTTTCGAAAAGCGCAAGGGCTTCCGGATTTTTCAAGGCGTCCTGGTTATATACCGGCCGATTTTCAATAATATGTTTTACGGCCAGTTCCACCTTCTTCATGTTCAGGGTGTAAGGAATATCAGCAACCGCGATGATCTTTGCCGGCACGTGGCGCGGCGAGGCATTTTGCCTGATGGATGTACGGATTTTTGTCTGAAGCTCGTCTGTTATGGTTACTCCTTCGCCAAGTTTTACGAACAAAACCACACGCACGTCCCCCTTCCAGGACTGGCCCACAACCAGACTGTCTTCAATCTCGACAAATTCCTCTACCCGGCGGTAAATCTCGGCTGTCCCGATTCTAACGCCCCCGGGATTTAAAGTGGTGTCGGAACGGCCGTAAATCGTAACCCCGCCATGGTCGTTTATCTCAATAAAATCGCCATGCCGCCAGATTCCCGGATAGACATCAAAATAGGCGTCCACGTATTTTTTATCGTCGGGATCATTCCAGAAATAAATCGGCATGGACGGAAACGGCGCCGTGCAGACCAGCTCGCCCTGGCGCCCGATAACCGGCTTTCCGTTTTCGTCAAAGGCTTCCACCTTCATGCCGAGCCCCCGACATTGCAACTCCCCGGAATAAACCGGCCCCATGGGATTACCCAAGGCAAAACAGCCGTTTAAATCGGTGCCGCCTGAAATCGAGGAAAGCTGAAGGTCGGATTTAACGGCATCGTACACAAAATCAAACCCCTCCTCGGAAAGCGGGGAGCCGGTAGAGAGAAGGGTTTTTAATGACTTGAGATCATATTCTTCGCCCGGCGTAAGGCCCGTGTTACGAAGCGCCGCAAGATAACCCGCGCTGGTGCCGAACACCGTGATCTTTTCCTTTTCGGCCATGCCCCAGAGCGCCTCCGGCCCGGGATAAAACGGGCTGCCTTCATAGAGGACAAGGGTTGCGCCCACGGCAAGCGCGCTTGCAAGCCAGTTCCACATCATCCATCCGCAAGTCGTAAAATAAAAAATCACATCATCACGTTTAAGGTCCGTGTGCAGAACAAGCTCTTTTAAATGATTGATCAATATTCCGCCCACCCCCTGGATCATACACTTGGGAAGACCGGTGGTCCCGGAGGAATACATGATATACAGGGGATGATCAGGCGGAAGCTGTGCAAACGACATCTCGCATGCCGGCTCGCGCTCCACGAAATCTTCGTATTTCACGGCCTTTTTGATCTTTGAAAGGTCGGGATCATCCACGGTATAGGAGACAATAACGAGTTGTTCAATGGACGGAATCTGTTTTGCAATTGAGGCTATCCGCTCGAGGGAGTCGATCCGTTTTCCCTTGAAGAAATAGCCGTCCGCCGCAAAGAGTACCCTGGGCGCGATCTGTCCGAACCGGTCAAGCACGCCCTTGATGCCAAAATCCGGGGAACAGGAAGACCAGGTCGCCCCAAGGCTTGTTGCTGCCAGCATGGCGATAATTGTTTCCGGCATGTTAGGCATGAAACCCGCCACCCTGTCCCCGGCGGCCACGCCCATTTTTCGTAACGCACCGGCAACGCGGGAAACCCGGTCGTAGAGCTGTCGATAGGTCAAGCGCCTGCGCACCCGGTCTTCTCCGTAAAAGACAATTGCAGTCCGGTCGTCCCTGAACCTCAACAAATTCTCGGCGAAATTAAGACGAGCCCCGGGAAACCATCTTGCTCCCGGCATTTTTGACAGATCGTCAATCACCTGCGTATACGGCACGGACGCCCGGATGTCGGTAAAATTCCAGACAGCGGCCCAGAAATCGGGAATACGGTTTACCGACCAGCGATAAAGGGCGTTATAACCGTCAATATCCAGATTGAAGCGCGCATTGACAAATCTGATGAACGCAAACATGTTGGTGGCGTTGATCCGTTCTTCGGTCGGTTGCCAGAGTAGTTTGGACACTGTCTCCCCCTATCATCTTCCGGTTATTTCCTTGGGTATCCGGCCGCTATGGGCGCACTCGGAACGGAGCCTGCGGCCGAGTATCTTTTCCACCATCCGGCCGATTTTAAGGACACGATCCACATCAACGCCCGTGTCAATCCCCATCTCGTCCATCATGACAACCATGTCTTCAGTTGACACCAGGCCGGTGATAGTCGGATCGTTGTAATAGTATTCCCCCGTGCCGCCCACGGGCACCCGGTCAACGAAATTCGCGGGCTGGCCGCCGGTGCCGCCGAAAGTCGATTCAAAATGGGTGATCCCGGCCTGCAGGGCCGCAAGAACATTGGCAAGACCCCATCCCCGGGTCACGTGGAAATGGGCCAGATGTTTTTCAGGCTCCGGGATTGCGTCCAGAACCCGCGAAAAATAATCGTAAACCCGGTTTGGTGGCGCCGAGCCGTCGTGGTCGGCATGCTCGATGTCGTCGGCGCCGATATCGAGCCAGCGCCGCGTGAATTCCACAGCCTTGTTCATATCCGTGGGCCCCTCGATGGGGCATCCCCAGATTGTGCTCACCGTACCACAAACCTTGATGCCTGCGTCATGGGCCTTTTGTATGTATTTTTCGCACATCTTCCAGTATTCTTCAAGGGAAAGGCCGGAATTGGTCCGGTGATGGGACTCGGAGGTTGAAACCATAAAAAGGATACGATCGGGTCCGTGTCCCGCAAGCTTTGCCGCAATGGCGCGGTCGGCGGCTCTTTCCCTGATTGTGATCGCCGTGGTCTCGACACTCTCCATCAAATGCTTAACCCTGCGGCTTGAAAAAAGCTGTTCATAGATATCGTCCGCATCCGCAAATTGCGGCATCCGCTTCGGGTTGCCGAAATTGGTTACCTCGACGCGCCTGAATCCCGCGAGGATAGATTCTTCCAGCAGCCACAGCTTGGCCCGGGTGGGAACGAGTATTTCCTCGTGCTGGAACCCGTCCCTGACCGTGATATCGCCTAAGACAACCTTTTTGGGATAATTTAACTCCGCCATTTTTCCTCCTTTTGGTCGAATGATGTTGCGCTAACCCAACGGATCCAAGGCTTCGTAAAAAGCTCCGTATGCAAGGCGCGCGAGCCGGGAAAGGCGGAGGCGTACTTTTTGTACGGTAGCATTTTCCCGGTGAAGCGCAACGCAGCAGACGGTCTTTTTACGGAGCCGTTAAAATCGAAAATTACCAAACGACGGCTCCCCGATCGGTTTTAAAAGACTTACCTCCAGGGCCATTGCAAGCCAGTCCCGGATTTCGGAAAATTTTAAGGCCCGGTCGTTCAATATGCGCGCGCCGCAATAAAACGGATGGGCTTCTCCGTCGTACTTGGCCTTCATCTTCGCATAAAAAGCATCCCGTTCTTCGTCCGTCATGGGAGCGCCTTTTATGGCCCGCTTGCGCTCCTCTATGGAGAGAAGTACCCCGGCAGCGCTCTTTCCGCTCATGACCGACGTACGGCCCCGCATGGTGGTAAAGAGAAAATTAGGGCGATAGGCCCGGCCGCACATGCCGTAATTGGCGGCCCCGTTGTCCGGCCCGATGACGAGCTGAATCTTCGGCACCTGAGCGCAGGACACGGCCCGAACCATGTCGGAGCCGTATTTTCCGATCCCGTTATGCTCGGATTCCGAGCCTACCATGTAGCCGGGAGACGCCTGCAAAAAAAGTATGGGCAGTTTTTCATGGCTGCACCTGACGATCCACTCGGCCGCCTTGCGTGCCGCTTCTTCAAATACCACACCAATGCGGTTGGAAGCGATCACGCCCACTGGAAACCCCATTATCCGAATTTTGCCGCAAATCAGGTTATCCCCCCGGCCGGGCGCGTAATCCCTTTTATACTCTATAAAATGGCTGTCATCGGCGATGCAGGAGAGAATGCCTCTTGTGTCTATTGCCTGGTGTATTGACGCGGGCAGCAGGTCATAAAGACCGTCCTCCGGCTCCCGGGGAGGCCTTGCTTCATATCGATGGAAATGAATGGTCTGCGGGGGGTCTAAGGAAAACATCTCACGGACCTTGTCGATGGCCGTATCCTGGTCGAGGCAGAAATAATCCGCGCCTCCGGTAACATGGGTGTGAACCTTGGCTCCGCCCAGATCTTCGGCCGAAATCACCTCACCGGTGGCCATCTTCACAAGGGGCGGACCTCCCAGAAATGAATAGGACATCTTGTCTATCATCACCGCCTGGCAGGCCATGAAAACCATATAGGCCCCTCCGGCCGTGTTTCCGCCCGTGCTCAGGGTGATCTGCTTCAGGCCCATGGCGGACATCCGGGCCATATTGTAAAACATCGTCCCAAAATGCTGGTCATCCGGAAAAACATCGGCCTGCATGGGAAGAAACGCTCCACCGGAATCGGCGATATATACGCAGTTAAGGCCGTTTTTTTCGGCAATGGCCTGGGCGCGCATATGCTTTTTTAAGGTAATGGGAAAATAGGTGCCTGCCTTTACGCGGGAATCATTGCCGAATATCATGGTCCAGTTGCCATGGATCTTTCCGATACCCGTTACCACGCCGCCGCACGGAACATCGGAAACACCGGGGTAATTCATGCCGAACCCCGCGATCCTGGATAATTCATAAAAGGGCGCGCCCGGATCGATCAGTTGCGTGATTAGGTCCCGCACCGGTTTTTTCCCTTGGCCCGCAAGCTTTTCAACCGCCTTTTGACCGCCCGGCCACATGGCTTCCCTGACTCTGGCATCCAGCTTGTTTTCCTCGCTTAACCAGAATTCCCGATTAGTGGTATTTTCTCCCATCTTATCCCCCTTTTAAATTTTACGCGATCATCGATTTTACCATGTTGCGGATAGAGTTATTTTCCCTTGAAAACAGGTTTGCGCTTTTCCGAAAAAGCCGCAAGCCCTTCAAGCCTGTCTTCGGTGGGTATGGTGATCCAGTAGGCATTTGACTCAATGGCAAGCCCGGTTTTCAAATCGGTTTCAAGGCCTGCGTCAATCGCATATTTTGCCTGTTCAATGGCTATTGGTCCGCCTTCGCAGATCAGGTCCGCCATTTTCACGGCCTCGTCCAAAAGTGATTCTCCAGACCACACGCTGTTTACCAGCCCCATATCCAGGGCCTCGGAAGCATCGACCCTGCGGCCGGTAAATATGAGTTCCTTGGCCTTTGCCCGCCCTATGAGCCGAGGAAGACGCTGGGTTCCGCCTGCGCCGGGAATAATGGCAAGCCTTGTTTCGGTCAGGCCCATGCTCGCGTTTTCGGATGCCATCCGGATATCACAGGCCAGGGCCAGCTCGGTTCCGCCGCCGAGGGCCACGCCGTTGACTGCGGCGATAACCGGCTTGTTGAGCCCCTCGATTTCCGAAAACAGGGTCCGGATCGTGTAAATAAACTCCTTTACCTGGATTTCCGAAAGAGTGATCCTTTCTTTAAGATCCGCTCCCGCGCAAAACGCTCTCTTTCCTGCCCCGGTAATGATCACCACCCGTATGGCCGGATTAAACCGGATATCCTTGACCTCTTTTTTAAACGCTTTCAACAGATCAAAATTAAAGGAGTTCATGGCTGACGGCCGATTAAGGGTAAGGATAGCGATCTTCCCCCTTGTCTCGTATTTTAACACATCTGTCTCTTGCGGCATGGTTTTTCCCCCTTTCTTCATGTTCAGCATCCTATATGTCGTGAAATGACAAGTCGCTGGATTTCAGATGTCCCTTCACCGATATCTAAAAGCTTCTGATCACGGTAAAACCTCTCCACATTATATTCCTTCATGAGCCCGTACCCCCCGTGAATCTGCACGGCGCTGTCAGCCACACGTCCCATGAGTTCCGAGCAATAGAGCTTTGCCATTGCCGCGAGTTTCTGGAACGGCCGGCCTTTGTCACGGAGCCAGCAGGCCTTGTAAAGCAAATTTCTCGCACACTCTATCTGGGTGGCCGCGTCGGCAAGCTTGAACGATATTGCCTGGTATCTGGAAATGGGTTTGCCGAACTGGACCCGGCCCCTGGCATACTTGAGCGCCGCCTCGAATGCCCCCTGTGCCCCGCCAAGGCCCATTGAGGCAATGGATAGCCGCCCCCCGTCAAGGGTGGAGAGCATCTGATGGAATCCCTCGCCCGGGTTTCCGAGCACGTTTTCTTCGGGTACCCGGACATCGTCAAAATAGAGTTCCGCAGTATTGGAAGCCCGCCACATCATCTTTTTATGCATGGCAATCGCCTTGAAACCGGGCGTGCCGTGTTCGACAAGAAAACAGGTATACTCAGGCCTGCCGTCGTCCCTGTGTCCGGTAACGGCCTGAACAGTAACCCCGAGTGACAGGTCGCAGGCCGCGTTTGTGATAAAAATCTTGGAGCCGTTGATGACCCACTGGTTTCCATCATGCACGGCCGTAGTCTTTGTGCCGCCCGCATCCGACCCTGCCGAAGGCTCGGTCAGGCCGAACCCCCACAGGGCATTTCCCGAACACAACTTTGGAAGGTATTTATTCTTCTGGGCCTCCGTCCCGAAATAATAAATCGGCCCTATCCCCAGCGAATTTCCGGCCGCAACTGTCGCGGCCTGGGACCCGTCCACCCGGGCGATCTCTTCAACCCCTATGATATAGGAGACATAATCAAGCCCCTGACCGCCGTATTTTTCATTTACGAACATGCCGAACAGGCCGATTTCTCCCATCTTGCGTGTCAGTTCAGATGAAAAAGTCTCGTTTTCATCCAACTCCAGAGCAATAGGCGCGATCTGTTTTTCAGCGAACCGCCTGATCTCCTTTTGGATCATCACCTGCTCGGTTGAAAGGTCAAAATCCATAAATTTCCTCCATATTGATCGTATGGACTCGTAAAAATCCGTCTAAAACATAACGTAAACGTTAAGTTTTGTAAAGTCAATTTATGTCGACCTGACCTTGATAAAAAAATGGATACAAGCCTTGACACTATTTACCGCGTGATTATTTTATAATTGAACATTGAGTGATAACAATCTGATATATATTTATAAAAATGCAAACTTGTATGCAGTGTTTCTGCGTGCAAGCCCGTAAACAACAAAAAACGAAAGGAGGAATAACCATGATTACCAGACGATGGATTGATTTTCCTGCATTTGGATTTAAAAGCCCGTTTTCCGATCTCGACCGAATGAAACGACAACTCGATCAACTTTTCGGCCAGGCAACGGATGAAAAGGGTTATCCGGCACGAAGAGCCGGGGTTTTTCCCTTAATTAACCTTACGGAGAATAAGAATAATTATTTTATCCGGGCGGAACTCCCCGGCGTTTCGGCGGAGGAACTCGATATCCAGTCCACAGACAGAAACATCGCCATAACCGGCCACAGAGAAACACCTGCCGACGAAAGCGCCGGGTATCACCGAAGAGAACGGGAGTTCGGCAGATTTTCCAGGGCCTTCACCCTGCCGGGTGAAATCGAGCGGGATAAAATCGATGCCACGCTTAAAAACGGGATACTGACCATTACTATCCCAAAGGCGGAAGAGGCAAAGCCCAAACAGATTAAGATCCGTTAAGCCCTGAAGTATCCTTTTGAACCCTTAACTAAAAAGGAGGTAATTATTATGGATACCACTGAAAACAAGGAAATCCAGGTCATGGGAAAACACGAGGTGGCCGGGCCGGCGGAACAGACAAAACCCGGCCCTGTCTTCGTCCCGGCTGTCGACATATATGAGACTCAAGAGAATATTATACTAACGGCGGACATGCCGGGTGTAACTGCGGAAGATATTTCCATTGATCTGCGTGAAAACACCCTGACTCTAAGCGGCGATATCGCGCCCTATGAATCGGCCGATGAAGAAGACATTGCAATTGAATACGAAGTGGGCCGCTACTTCAGGCAGTTTACCATCTCGGAGGTCATTGATCAGGGAAGAATCGATGCAAACCTGAAAAACGGTGTGCTCAAGCTGACCCTTCCAAAGGCGGAAAAGGCAAAACCAAGAAAGATTGCGATCAAGAGCGATTAAGAAATATGGGGCCTGATAAAAAAACCCGGCACACGGCAAATATCTGCCGTAGCCGGGTTTTTTTTGACATCCTTAAATCCGACCCTTTTCACATCGTCGACGTCGACGATGTGAAAAATATCATGCTTAATCTGCCAATATGCTCGTAACATCCTGTGAAATAGGCGAATTTTAACTATTCCGTCAATATTTCTTATCCGCATATTCCAGCCACCCCCCGGCTTCTACAAGGGCGCGGTCAAAATCGGAAATCGTAAACGGGATTCGGATATCCTGTCCATTACCGGAAACCGAAAGAATATTCCGGTCCAGGTCCACATCGACAGCGGCCGGGCCGGGAGCAAACTCCGCAAACAGGCGGTCTATGTCTTTTCCGGCAAGGGCGATGGCAAGCATTCCGCAATTAAACATATTCTGCCTGAAGATGCGTGCAAATCCCTGTGCTATAACAACATGAATACCGTTTATCTCAAGCGCCCAGGGGGCGTGCTCACGGGAAGACCCGCACCCGAAATTAGCGCGGGTTATGATCACCTGCTTATCCTTAATATCGATCGTTGGGTCAAACCCCTGAAGCTTTAGATCTTCCAGCAGATAGGGCTTTAAGGCCTGTTTTGAAATCTCCGTCAAATATTTAGCCGGTATGATCTCGTCCGTATTAATGTCCGATCTGTCTAAAAAGAGTACATTGCCACCAAAACAGCTCATGTTTTTTATCCTCTTCTCCGGTTCGTTTTATAACTCAATGCCATTAGGTTAGGTGGGGAAATGTAGGGGAGGGGGTAAACCCCTCCCCTACAAATATCACTTAAGTTAATGGCACTGCTATAACCTACCCTTCATACAGCTCAGAATTCGTGATATATCCCGCAATTGCCGTGGCCGCAGCCGTAGCAGGGCTCATAAGATGAACCATGCCGCCCTTTCCCATGCGGCCGTTAAAATTCCGGTTCGTGGTCGAGGCGCAGACCTCCCCTTTTGCCAGAACCCCGTTGCTCATGCCGAGGCAGGCCCCGCAGGTTGGGTTGGTAACGCAAAAACCCGCGTCCATGAAAACCTTGATGATCCCCTTTTCAAGCGCCTTGCGATAGATTTCGGGGGTCGCGGGAGAAACAATTGCCCGGAGTGAATCGGCAATGTGCCGGCCTTCAAGGATTTTCGCGGCAACCTCGAGGTCCTCGATCCGGCCGTTGGTACACGAACCGATATACACCTGGTCCACGGGCGTCTTTTCCATCCCGCTTACGGGTTTTACATTCTCGGGCAGAAACCCGAACGTAACTTGCGGGGAAAGATCGCTAATATCGATGCTGATCACTGACTCATATTCGGCATCCGCGTCCGGCAGAAAACAACTGTATTTATTAAGGGCCTCGGCTTTTGAAGAAAACTCATTTTCAATATGCGGCCAGAGGTAATCAACCGTAGTCATGTCGGGACAGCAGATTCCGCTTGTGGCCCCGGCCTCCACGGCCATATTGCAGAGTGTCATTCGTGCTTCCATGCTCATGTCTTCCACTATCGGCCCGGCAAACTCGATGACGTGATCGGTTGCGCCCGAGACCCCGATTTCTCCAATGATATGAAGAATAACGTCCTTTGCAAACACGCCGGGACGGAGTGTGCCCACAACGTCTATCTTTATGGTCTTTGGATAACGAAACGCGCACACGCCCTTTAAAATCCCGACCTCAAGGTCCGTGGTTCCGACTCCGGCGGCAAACGCGCCGAATGCCCCGTGCGTACAGGTGTGGGAATCGCCCATGATAATCGTAAATCCGGGGCGCGCAAATCCTTTTTCAGGGAAAATGGCGTGGCAAACTCCGTTTTTGCCGATATCGAAAAAATCGGCAATCTTGTGCCGCCGCGCCCAGTCCCTCAGAATCTTTCCCTGCAAGGCGGTCTTGGAATCCTTGGCAGGTGTCACATGATCGATTACGGCCTTTATTTTCGAAGGATCGAATATCCGGTCCTTTCCCCGGGAAACAAGGTCATTTATGGCAGCCGGAGTTGTAATCTCGTGGCAGAATACCGCATCAAGCCGGATCACATGAATGTCTCCGGCGGGATTATCTATAGAATGCGAATCAAAAATTTTCCGTGCAATGGTTTTTCCCATTTTTTACTCCTGATAAGTGATCTTTTTCGCCCGGAAAATGGTAATCCCGGAAGTTGTCGGATTACAGCCTCCGGCCTGATCCGACTTGCGTTTCTTGTCTATTCCCATCCCCCGATCAAATGGAGATGAAGATGAAAAACCTCCTGGCCGCCCCCTTTTTCAACATTAAAAAAAATGCGGTATCCCGATCTTTCGACACCCATTTTTTTCGCCATATCCCTTGCGGTCAAAATCAATTCCGAGATAATGGCTCGGTCGTCATCAACCAGATCGTTGATACCCCGGATATGTCGTTTTGGAACAATCAGCAGATGTACCGGGGCCAGGGGCTTGATATCCTTGAATACAACGAGCTCAGCGGTTTCATGGATAAATTCCGTACCCATTTCATTGCCGGCGATTTTACAAAACAGGCAATCTGAATGCATATGTGCTCCTTTTTTAATTATTAAAATACCTGCACCTGGGAGGCTGAAAGGCCGCGATGCCGGTTGCAGGCTGCAATATCCCAATCACCCCGAATGGTGGGTCTTTGTATGGATATTAACAATTTTTCCAAAAACCGTTTACGCGGGATTTCCACGGCCCCGAGACTTCTTAAATGCGCTGTGGCCACCTGGCAGTCGATCATGTCAAAGGAAAGCCCCGAAAGATAATTGCACAAGGCAGCGAGCGCCACCTTGGAGGCGTTGGCAACCCGCGTGAACATGGATTCACCGAAAAAAACGCCACCGATCGCAACTCCATAAAGACCGCCAACAAGATCGCCATCCTTCCATGCTTCTATGGAATGTGCGTACCCGCTAGAAAACAAACGGCAATAAGCATCTATCATTTCATCGGTAATCCATGTCTCTTCATCGCAGTTCTGCCTTACCCTGGCACATGCGCAAATCACCTGCTTAAAAGCGGTATCACTCGTAACGGTAAAAACTTCACGTGATATGGTCCGTCTCAGACTCCGCGAAATCCTGAACGCTTGTGGATAAAGGACCATTCTGGGATCAGGTGACCACCACAGGACGGGATCGCCTTTGGAATACCAGGGAAAAATCCCTTTCCTATATGCGGCAATGAGCCGTTTTTCACTCAGGTCTCCACCCACGGCGAGAAGACCGTTCGGAGCTGCAAAATGCGGCGGCGGAAAAGAATTTTTTTCAGGAAGGCGAAAAATCGGCATTTTATATTGGCTATAATGAATAAGTAAAAAGCAGGCGTCCCCCCTTGACCTTAACAAAAATGCTCCCCCCGTTGGAAAGCCTGCCAAACAGTATATCGTCCGTTAAAACATCCTTTATCTCCCGCTGGATCACCCGGTCTAAGGGACGGGCCCCGAACTTCGGATCAAATCCTTTTTCCGCAAGCCATTTCCTGGCATTTGCCGAAAGCCGGATACTGATCTTTTTTACGGCAAGCTGGGGAGAAAACTCATTTATGAACTTGTCCACGATCAATTCCATGATAGCAGGATTAAGCGACCTGAAATGTATTGTCTCGTCAAGCCGGTTCCGGAATTCAGGGCTGAAAAAGGATTCAATTGCCTTTTGTCCCTTATCAATGGTGTCCTGTGCGCCAGTCCCGCCAAAACCGATCGAATTTGCGGCCATTTCCCTTGCGCCCGCATTGGAAGTCATAATCAGGATAACGTTTCTGAAATCAGCGGTCTTTCCGTTATTGTCCGTAAGCGTCGCATGATCCATGACCTGGAGGAGGATATTATACATATCGATATGTGCCTTCTCGATTTCATCCAATAGAAGGACGGCATAGGGGCTTTTTCGGATCTGATCGGTGAGAAGACCGCCCTGCTCAAATCCGACATATCCTGGCGGCGCCCCGATAAGCCTTGCCACCGAGTGCTTTTCCATATACTCGCTCATGTCGAAGCGGAGAAAGCCGATTCCTAAGCTTGCGGAAAGCTGCCTGGCCACCTCGGTCTTTCCCACACCCGTGGGACCGGTGAAAAGAAAAGACCCTATGGGCCGTTCAGGCGCTGAAAGTCCTGCCCGGGATCGCTTTATAGCCGTTACCAGCGAATTAACTGCCTCGTCCTGGCCGAATATCTTTTCACGCATCCGGTCACCCAGGCCCGCAAGGTTGATCCTGTCTGATGTTGATATGCGCTGTACGGGGATCCGTGAAATCTTTGCGACTACCTTTTCGATATCTGTGGGATGGACCCTTTTCCTGCGGCCCGAAGGCGCAAGCCGGAGCAGTACGCCGGCTTCGTCGATCACGTCAATTGCCTTGTCCGGCAGATACCTTTCGTTTATATAACGGGCTGATAATTGCGCTGCGGCTTTAAGTGCCGCATCTGTATAGGTGATGCCGTGATGCTCCTCATAACAGGACTTAAGGCCTTTTAGTATCTTAATCGTATCTTCAGTAGACGGCTCCGCAAGCTCTATTTTTTCAAACCGCCTGGAAAAGGCCCGGTCTTTTCCAAAAAAATTCTTGTATTCCTCATAGGTGGTGGAACCAATACATCTCAGTTCGCCCGTCATAAGCGACGGCTTCAGGATATTGGAAGCATCCATGGAACCGCTGCTGGTAGCCCCGGCGCCGACGACGGTATGAATTTCATCTATGAAAAGAATGGGGTTTTCCTTTTTCTTTAATGCATTGATCACGGCCTTGAGCCTCTGCTCAAAGTCGCCCCTGTATTTTGTGCCCGCCAGAAGCGCGCCCAGGTCAAGGGAAAATATCTTTGTGCCCTCCAGTATGTCGGGCACATCGCCGGCGGCGATCCTGCTTGCAAGGCCTTCGGCCATGGCGGTCTTTCCCACCCCAGGGTCTCCCACGAAAACCGGGTTGTTCTTTCGCCTCCGGCAAAGAACCTGGATTGTCCGCTCCATTTCGGGCTTCCTCCCGATCAGGGGATCGAGTTTTCCCTTTGCGGCGCGATCCACAAGATCGATGGTAAACGCCTCGAGGGGGTTAACAACCTTTTTTCGTTTCTTTTTCCCTGCAACAAGACCGGTATCGGACGCATCTCCAAAAAGAGGGTCCGACGAGCCGTGGGAAATTACATTTAACACATCCAGCCGGGCAATCCCCTCTGCGGCAATGAAATAAGCGGCATGGGATTTTTTCTCCTCAAGAATCGAAGCCAGAATATCACCGACGTATACGGCATCCTTTTCGGCCGAGCGGGCATGATTTACCGCCCGCTGGATAACGCGCTGAAAGCGGAGGGTCTGCTGGAGGACATATTCCCGGTCCTCGGGAATTGTCATCATTTTTTCCTCAAAAAAACGTTCGATCTCCTCCTGGAGATGTTCCGCATCCCCCCCGCAGCTCTCTATCACCTCGATACCGGCGCTGTCGTGGAGAATGGCATACAGCATGTGCTCAACGCACACATATTCATGCCGACGCTTCCTGGCCTCGTTTAATGCCTGGTTTAAGACAATGCTCAGCCCTTTGCTTATCATGCTCATATATTCACACCTTTTCCATGGAACTTTTCAGCGGAAAGCCACTTTCCACCGCAAGCTTATGAACGGTCTCAACCTTGGTTTCAGCAACCTCGTATGTATAAATTCCGCACTCTCCCACGCCCTGGCGGTGGACATTCAACATAATTGTAAATGCCTGTTCAAACGGCTTTCCGAACACGGCAACCAGGATATTTACCACAAATTGCATGGTGGTGTAGTCATCGTTATGCAGCAACACCCTGTACATGGGCGGTTCCACGACCTTCCTTACGGTCGCGGGCCTCACCTTTTCCTTTATTTCCGGCATGAATACCGGGCTCCTGTAATGGCTTTTCGTAAATGTTGATGGCGTCGTAAAAAGTCCCATCTACTGCGTTGTAGCGGGTCGCGAAATGCTCGGAACACTATATGTATGCCTCCGCTTTCGCGACACCACTACGCCTTGTATATGGGACTTTCTACTTAGCCATCGTAACCGGGTTGCCCGACTTTTTACGAGATCATCAATGTTAACTTACTTTTATTATAACGCCCAGGGCATATAAAATTCAATGCCAAATTCCGGAGAACCTGACCTGGAGTTGTAATTGCATAAATATATCAGCGGCCGCAGCATTTCTTGTACTTTTTCCCGCTCCCGCACGGACAAGGATCGTTGCGGCCCACTTTTCCCTCGCTCCGTTTAAAAGGCTTTTTCTTAGACGGTTCGTCACCATGGGAAAAATTCATTTCCCTCTCCTTCCTCCGGTTCATCTCCTCCATGCTTTCCGGCTCAACAAGCTGGATGCGAAACAGTATCTTAAGCGTCTCCTTCTTGATCCGATGAATCATATCATTAAACATCTCAAAGGCTTCTTTCTTATATACGAGCTTCGGATCCTGCTGTGCATATCCGCGAAGCCCGATCCCCTCCTTTAAATGGTCCATTGAAAGCAGATGATCCTTCCAGAGATTGTCAACGGTCTGGAGCATGACGTAACGTTCAAGCTGCCTGAATTCCGGCTCAGGGATTTCGGACTCCTTATGCGTGTACATCTTCCATGCGGCATCGAAAATCAAATCTGAAAGCCCCTCGGGAGTGAGGCCCGATTTTATGTTGTCATCAAACCTTATCCGGAGATTAAACTGTGTGGCAACTGCATCGGCAATGGCCTTGAAATCCCAGTTGACGGATGATGTTTTTTCATCTGTAAACCCCCAGGCAATTTCCTCGGCTTTCTCCCGGATCATATCCCCTATCACCGGCCTTAAGCTCTCGTCACTTAATGCCTGCTGCCTCTGGCGGTAAATCACCTCGCGCTGCTGGTTCATTACATCGTCAAAATCCAGGAGTTGTTTTCGTATTTCGAAATTGTGCCCCTCAACCTTTCGCTGGGCGTTTTCAATGGCCTTGGAAACCATCTTGTGCTCGATGGGCTCACCTTCCTGCATACCGAGACGACTCATGATGGAAGCAATCTTCTCCCCCCCGAAGATACGAAGAAGATCATCTTCGAGTGACAGGAAAAACCTGGAAGAACCGGGATCACCCTGACGCCCCGAACGGCCCCGGAGCTGATTGTCGATCCGCCGGCTTTCATGCCGCTCTGTGCCGAGGATATGGAATCCACCCTTTTCCACCACACCCTCGCCCAGGACGATGTCCGTCCCCCGGCCCGCCATGTTGGTTGCTATGGTAACCGCTCCCGCCTGCCCGGCTCCGGAGATGATCTCAGCCTCGGCCTCGTGCTTCTTGGCATTTAATACATTGTGCCGAACCCCTTTTTTCTTCAGCAACCGGCTCAATAATTCGGACACCTCGATGGATATTGTTCCCACCAGGACCGGTCGGCCGATACGGTTCAGCTCTATGATCTCCTTGATGGCGGCCTCGTATTTCTCCATTTTGGTCATATAAATAACGTCGGGATAATCTTCCCGGATCAAGGGCATATTGGTCGGGATGATCACCACATCCAGGTCGTAAATCTTCTTGAATTCTGCGGCCTCGGTATCGGCGGTTCCGGTCATGCCGGAGAGTTTTTCATACATCCGGAAATAATTTTGAAATGTAATGGTGGCAAGGGTCTGGTTCTCATTTTCTATCTTTACCTTCTCCTTGGCCTCAAGTGCCTGGTGAAGCCCCTCGCTGTATCGCCGCCCGGGCATGAGCCGGCCCGTGAATTCATCAACAATGATAACTTCCCCGTTTTTTACGATATAGTCTATATCCCGGGTGAACAGGGAATGAGCCTTCAATGCCTGGTTGACATGGTGAAGCAATTCGATGTTCTTTGAATCATAAAGGTTATCAACCTTTAAAAGCGCCTCGGATCGGGCGACACCTTCATCCGTTAGCGCAACAGTCCTGGCCTTTTCATCAATAGTGTAATGTTCCTCGGCTTTAAGATGCGGAATGATACTGTTAACCTGGTAATAGAGAGTTGTCGAGTCCTCGGCCGGGCCTGAAATGATGAGGGGCGTTCTGGCCTCGTCAATCAGGATGGAGTCCACCTCATCTACGATGGCGAAATTAAGGGGCCGCTGAACCAGGGATTCGCGGTCGAACTTCATGTTGTCCCGAAGATAATCGAACCCGAATTCATTGTTGGTTCCATAGGTAATGTCGGCATTATAGGCGGCTTTACGCTGCACATCATCCAGGCCGTGCACAATTGTGCCCACGGTAAGCCCCAGGAATTTATATATTTTGCCCATCCACTCGGCATCACGGCTCGCAAGGTAATCATTTACCGTAATCACGTGCGCCCCCTTGCCGGCAAGGGCGTTCAGATACACGGCAAGGGTCGCCACCAGGGTCTTGCCTTCACCCGTCTTCATTTCAGTGATATTACCCTGGTGCAGAATGGCGCCACCGATAATCTGGACATCAAAATGTCTCATGCCAAGCGTCCGTTTCGATGCCTCGCGCACAACCGCAAAGGCTTCGACCAGGAGGTTGTCAAGAGATTCTCCCTTGGCAATCCGTTCTTTGAACAAAGTCGTCCGCCCGGCAAGCGCGGCGTCATCAAGGGCTGAAATCTCCGGTTCCAGGGCGTTGACTGCGTCGACGATCGGATATATTTTTTTCAGTACCCGTTCATTTTTGCTGCCGAAAATCCTGGTTAAAAATGCACCTACACCGTTTGCACTCATCTAAATCATATTCCTTTTATGTGTATTATCCAGACATTAAATAAATCAGAATGGAAAACAGGGGACGCCGGACAGGCAAATAAAATATCGGGCAGGCGGATCAGGACGGGAAAGTTAATCCGCCGCAGCGGACCATATACAAGGCGTAATCTTTATTCAAGCACGAAACATGCATTTATTATATGCGTGCCTGAAAAAAGACGACAACACAGTTGTTGTGACTTTTACGAGTCCGTCATACCTTAACGCTTTGCAAAATGTTCGGGCAGATATTTTCCGGCATCCATGGGAATCCCGTTGAACCGGACCTCGTAGTGGATGTGCGGGCCAGTGCTCCTGCCGGTACTTCCAACCGCGCCGACAGCCTGTCCCTTAATAACCTTTTCACCCTGCTCAACAATGCATTTACTCAAATGTCCATACATGGAAACAATGCCGTGTCCGTGATCGATCACGACCAGGTTGCCGAAAGTGCCGCGTCTTCCGGAAAAAGTAACAACACCGTCGGCAGTAGCCCTGACACCAGCTCCGATCCCGTCAGCGATATCAATGCCGGTATGAAACTCGCGCTTTCCTGAAAACGGGGATTTGCGGTAACCGAAACCGGATGAAATCGATCCGCCCTCAACCGGGCTTATGGACGGCATGACCGATAATATCTCCTTTTCGGTCTGTAAAATATTCAACAATTCTTTCAGGCTTTCGGATTTATGGGCGGAAGTTATCTGGAGCCTGTCAATCTGGGTATCCAGATATCGGGCAAGATCATCATAGTGTATCGCCGCTGTGCGCACAGGGTCAATGGCATCGGTCATTTCACCGCCAACGCCTGAAAATCCGGTATGTTTTTCGGGAGTTACTCCGGCAACGGTACGAATCCTGGTTTCAAGGTCGGAAAGCTCGGCCATCTTCCGGTTCAACATCTTGAGCCTCATGGAAAGCAGGCGCAACTGTGAATCTTTTTTCTCAACACCGGCCTTTAAACGGACGATTTCACCCTGCTGAATACGGCTCCTGGCGTAGATATCCCTGACATCCGCGCAATACCACGTACCGGCATACACAACGACCGCCGTTACAAGCACGACAGCCGGGGTGATAATCTGCCGTAAAATATCCGGCATCGCCGACCTATTCATGAGATGCGACCTTATTTTACTCATAATTTCAAGCATATATACTTCCATTTTTTCGTTAATAAAAAGCCCGTCCTCAACGGGGCGCATGGAACTGCTTTTCTTTAACTTTATATAATTATCAAAGGAACATGCATATGTCAATATATTTGGAATGTGCTTTGACGGACTCGTAAAAAACCCATCTGCGGCGTTGCGCGAGTCGCGAAAGAGCTCAACGTACAAAAAGTACGCCTTCACCCTTTTGCGGCTCGCGCGCCTTGCATATGGAGCTTTTTACGAGCCCTCAGGCCTGAGTTGAGTTGAGGCGGTGCCCGTCTCTTAGCCGTAAAAACCGTAAAATATCCGACTATTACTAATGCATCAATAAGTTTTGAATGTGCTTGACTGGATTGAAAGTTATGTCCCGGGAGAAAAAGTATCAACCTCACCCTAAGTGCAACAATGCACGGGCAAGGGCGAGATCGTCCGGGGTGGTTATCTTGATATTGGCGCGGCTTCCGGCCACGATTGAAACCGGCTTGCCGTAATGCTCGACAAGCGCAGCTTCGTCCGTAGCGGTAAAGCCGGTGCTGCGGGCAAATGCAAAGGAGGCTTTTAACAGGGACAGATCAAAGGCCTGCGGAGTCTGGGCCATAAAGATTGAATTGCGTTCAAGCGTGGAAGTGATCCGCCCGTTGGAAACCATCTTCAGGGTATCCGCAACAGGCACGGCGGCAATGCACGCTTTGGTCTTAACGGCCTCCGCCATACATGCGCTTATAATATCCGGGGTGACAAATGGCCGGACACCGTCATGAACAAGGACGATTCCTTCAGAGGCCGGTATGGCGGCAAGTCCGTTTTCCACGGAATCAAAGCGCGTTTTTCCCCCGGCTATCAGATGGATTTCCCGGCCGCTGCCCATCAGAGGCGCAATCACCATTTTTCGACAAAAATCAAAATCATTTTCCGGCACAACCAGATAAATCCGGCCAATCTGGCGGTGGAGGATAAAGACTTCAAGGGTACGGGAAAGAATCGAAAGGCCGCCCATATCGAGATACTGCTTTAAAACATCGCCTCCCATCCTGGTTCCGCGCCCCGCAGCGACAATGACGGCAAAAACGTCAGGCATTCCATGACCTCTTCTTCTTCTACCAAGGAACTGGACCTCGTATCAGATTAGCACAAAAATACCACGAAGCGTGGCAATCAATTTTTACGATATCAAACTTTTCATGGCATCTGTGAGCAATATGCCATACATACCCAAGAATATAACGCCACTTTGCTCTTGCAATGGCTACAATGAAAGCATTTACAAACAAAAATATCGGGCCTAAATTATAGCATATTATCTTTTATTATAATTTGTTATCTTGGTCCGACCCTATTCGAAGTTGATTCACTGTTTTGTGTCTTTATCCAGCATTTATTTGCCTTCCAGTTTTTTTGTGCCTGTGCTCGAGGTCAATATTTTCATCTGATGTCTTGCAATTTTATTGAGTCTTACCAGCCTTTCAGATTGATTCAGTCCTTCCTCAATTAACAGGGCATTCAGATCTTCCATATTAGACAGACAAACCAGTTGCGAGACATTGGCGTAATCCCTGATATTTCCTTTTTTCCCTTTATTGCTCCGCCGCCACTGGGCTGCGGTCATTCCAAAAAGGGCAAGGTTTAAGACATCTGCCTCCTGAGCGTAAATCTGGTTAATCTGCTGAGGTGTTAACTCCGGGGGAACAAGGTTTTCCTTGATGGCATCGGTATGGATACGATAATTAATACTGGCAAGATTCCGTTTTATATCCCAGCCGAGATGTTTTTGTTCAATTTCCTTGAGGCGTTGAAATTCTTTAATAAGATATATTTTAAATTCAGCGCTGATCCACATGCCGAATTCAAAGGCAATATCCTTATGGGCATAGGTGCTTCCGTAACGCCCGGCTTTGGCAACCAGGCCGATGGCATTTGTTTTGGCGACCCATTCTTTTACACTGATTTTATAGCTGTTTAAGCCTGACTGGTTTCTAATTATGGCATATTCGCCATAATTAAAATCAGGGTTGTATACCCGTTCCCAAATCCCCAGAAACTCCACGGTATTTCTATTCCTCAGCCAGTCTGATATAAAAAAATCTCCATCTTTGGCCTTCAGCATATCTGTTAAGGAAATATAATCTTCATCATGGATAGAAACAATTCTTATCTCTGTATTTTTAACATTTATTTTTTTAACCATTATTATCCACTTTCCATTTTATGCGGCACAGGTATTAAATTGTCCGGCTCTGCCTGAGATACTGAATGCTTTTGGGAAGCTCTATCCCTTTTCCGATCTGGTTTTCGCCATAGTTTACACCCGCGAGAATATCTATATCACGAAGAGCGCGCGCATCGCCTTCAAAAACCACCTCCTGAATCCCGTCTTTTTGTATCTTGCCCCCTGCATATTGTATATCAAGGACACTGCTCGCATCAAACCTGTCTTTGCCAACGACCAGGTCAACATGTCCACCGTGTTTCTGCACGATCTTTGCAACCATGAGGCTGGGACGGGTATGAAATCCGAGTTCCACGGGAACCGGGACACGGATCGACTTGCGCTCTATGTTTTCCTTTAAAATCCGGCGGGCTATTTTCCGGCCGGTGGCGAAATAGTAATTAACGTAATAAAGGCCGTAATCCATGGTGCAATCAAGGAGTTCATCTGGCGGAATGAGCTGGCAGATGCGGTTCCTGGCGTTCCTGTAGATATTCTTATATCCCACATCGATACAATGGCGCTCATAAAAATGAAGAAACCGGCCCATGATCTGGAGGAGATGAAAAATGACTGAAAAATAGGACCGGAACTTTTTTAATTGCGGATTGCCATGGCCGAATCCGCCCTGGATGACGTAGGTGTCAAATGAGGACTGGAGATTATGGACCAGCATTTCAAACCGCCGGATTTTAACTTCGTTTACCCTGTCGGGAGCGAAATTCTCCTTTGCGCCGCCATCGCCGTTTTCGTAAAACCCCAACGTTTTAAACTCATCCACAATAGTGATAAATTCATTGGCAACCCGGACGACATGGTCCCGGGCCTGGACCTTGTCTTCATCGTCGATATCGGGTTTCAGGATTTCGCCGGCGGTAACGCCGGGAAAACTGGACTCACTGTATCCGTCGTCCGGGATGTTGATTTCAAGACGCCTGGCCTCGGCAATAATGGCAACTGCGAGGTTTTTCAGGGAACTTGTTACGAATTCCAGGACAAGTTCCCCGTGCTTCCGAAAAGACCTCTTGTTGTCAATATCATAGCGCACCAGCCTGTTGCTGATATGCTTCTGGGTATAACCGGCACGGCTCAGGTGACGAACAGCAGCAGCCATCTCCCTGTAAAAATACCAGTCTGAATTGTTTTTAGCCCCATGAAAATCAAGAAAATCCTCGAGCAGGTGGGAAGTCATGGCCAGCTTTGAAAAAAGACTTTTTGTAAATGAATTGCCGGGGGACTCAAACGATGTGATGTAACGCATGCATCTCAGGTAATTATGCGAATAAAAACTCACCCTGCCCATGAAGGAAAGATCACATAGATTCTGCTTTTGAAACTTTTCAGGCATGTCAGCCTCCTTGAGCTTGAAACAGGACGAAAAACACAGGGGAATCTGCGGATAAAATGCGGCCGGCGCAACCCGTAAGCCGAATTCTGTTCCCTTTTGAGGGTCACCCCCGAAAAGGGCGGCGATCATTCATCTATGGATGCCGGTTGCCCGGCACCTCCTGCGACCTACCCGGGAACCCGGACGGGCAGCCCGAAACGTTCCCCTATTTGGTCTTGCACCGGGTGGGGTTTACCAAGCTTTCCCGGTCACCCGGAAAACTGGTGCGCTCTTACCGCACCGTTTCACCCTTACCCGACACTTTAGCGTACTGAGTGCCGGGCGGTCTGCTCTCTGTTGCACTTTCCTTCGCGTTGCCGCGACTCCACGTTATGGAGCACCCTGCCCTGTGGTGTTCGGACTTTCCTCCGGTATCGTTAATGACACCGGCGATCGTCTGGCCTGCGCCGACCGCAATATTATCTTACAATAAGTTTTTCCGTCATTCACCCAGTCCCACATAGATCAACCGGCTGCAATGGGGACAAATCTGAAGCGTATCTTTCTTGTGCAAATCGTTGTACATCTGCGGGGGAATATTAAGGTGGCAACCCAGGCACACAGCATCACAGACTTCAACGATCCCTGAGCCTCCCGCCTGTTTCCTGATCGTCCCGTATTGAGCAAGCAGATTCTCATCCAGAGTCGACCGGATTTCCTCCCCTTTTTTCTCAATCAGAACGAGTTTTTTTCGAAGTTTTTCCGCATCCCGCTCAAGTTCATCTTTTTTCGACTCTACCCGGGATTGTACCGAAAGGCAATCCTTCTCTTTTTGTTTAACCGCATCATCGAGAACATCAATTTCATCCAGGCATTTCAAAGTCTTATCCTCAATTTCAGAGCTTTTTCCGCCTATGTCCCGGATCTCCTTTAAAACCACCTGGTATTCCTTGTTTGTCTTTACGTCCTTTAGCTGTGCCTCCCTTTTCGAAACCCTGGCCTGGTTTGTCTCAAGATCGGCTTCAAAACTACGGTAAATTTTTAAAAGCGTGTCACGTTCCGCCTTTTTTTTCTCGACAGCAAGCAGAAATTCGTCCAGGATCGCTCCTTCAGCCGCCAGTTTCTCAGGCAGGTGTGACAATTTCAGGCGGATATCCTCAATCTCGATTTCCGTCTCCTGAAGAAGGACCAGGGCTTCAAGCTGGTCCCTTGAAACAGCCGCAATGGTTCTGGCGGCCTGGGTATTTGTCGTTACCAATGTCAGTCTCCCGTAATTGACGGACTCGTAAAAAATCCATCTGCGGCGTTGCGCGCGCCTTGCATATGGAGCTTTTTACGAGCCCTTAGATCCGAGTTTTATATGGTGATGGGAACGTTCATTAATTATAGACTATAAAATGGATCAGCCTCCCCGTCCCATGCCGTAAACCGGACATCAAGCCGTGATTCTACAGCCTCGTGTTCAAGTCTCTTTTTAAGCTCGCTTACAATTATGTGCTCGGATGCAAAATGGCCGACATCAATCAAGGCCCGCCCCCTGGCCATAACGTCCATTGCATCATGGTATTTCAGGTCGCCGCTGATAAATACCTGAGCATTACTTGAAAAAAATGATTTAAGCAAAGATGAGCCACTCCCCGTACACAAGGCCACATGGCTCACATTCAAATCCTGCGGCCCGGAGACCCGTACCGATTTAAGACGCAGGGACGTCTTGATTTTCCGGGCAAGGCCGGCAAGGTCGATGGGAGCCGGAAGGCGCCCCACCCGGCCGATGCCGTGCCGGGTTTTACCCGAAAGAACCGGATAGACATCAATCGCCACGGTCTCATAGGGGTGGATGTCCTGGATTTTATCCATGACTTCCTTTAAATGGCGGCCGCAAACCCTGGTTTCAACACGAAACTCGGGAACTTGGGAGGCCTCCCCCACATGACCGGAGTAAGGATGTGCCCCCTCATGCGGAATAAAGCGTCCCGTTCCTGCCACTGAAAAAAAACAACCTCTGTAATTTCCGATGATCCCCGTTGGAAGCGCCGTAAGTTCACTGATCATTATGTCTGTATGGGACTCGGGAACGAAAAAGACCAGCTTGTATTCCTGTTCGCTTTGCCCCGGCATGAGAGGCCGGGTCTTAAAAACCCCGATTATGCCGGCCAGCAGATCGTTCAGCCCCCCGGAGACACTATCCAGGTTCGTATGCGCGGCAAATATTGAAAGCCCGGAAAGAACTGCTTTCTCAATGATACGGCCTGCCGGGGTTGTGAAATCAAATTTTTTAATGGAAGAAAAAATCAGGGGGTGGTGGCAAATGAGCATATCCGCGCCTGCGGCGCAGGCAGCGGAAACAACGGCCAAAGAAGGGTCGAGAGCTACAAAAACGTGTCGTACCTCGGCGTCCGGCCAGCCCACCTGAAGCCCTGGATTATCCCAGTCTTCAGCCAGGGCTGCCGGGGCGACGTTCTCCATCAATTCAATTATATCGAGAACCCGCGCCATTTATCATCCCCAAACCGGACGAGTATGAAAAAGGCGCGGCCTTTTTTGGCCACGCCTTTACCCGGCTATATACTGTATGCTTTTTCATTGGGCATTCTTTATCGTATGGGCCCACCAGGATTCGAACCTGGGACCGACCGGTTATGAGCCGGTGGCTCTGCCAGCTGAGCTATGGGCCCGCATGGATTAATAGTGCATCCTCAAATACATGAAAAAAGGGATGCGAAAAAAGCAAAAATTACCTACAGCCTCGACCCTGTTTTGTCAAGGCCTGAATCTGAATTTCGAATATCCGGATATTTTATTGCCTGCCATCAGAAATTCGGTCCGTTTTGGTCAGACGATTGGTTGTTCGCGTTAATTCAAGCAACGACCGCAACGCATCATTTACCGAGGCGGAATCAACGAACGCATCGGCCACATCAGGCTCAAGCATAACTATATTGGCGCCTTCATCAAGAATGCGTTTATAATACTTACCCCGAACGGCTTTTGAATAGTCAAAATCGTATTCGGGACGTAATTCACCATCGTTTTTCGTATCCTCAGGTTTCATGGCGTTTCCATACTTATTCGATAAACTGTTTCAGCTTCCGGCTCCTGGTCGGATGCCGAAGCTTGCGCAGGGCCTTGGCCTCGATCTGCCGGATCCGCTCCCGTGTCACGGCAAAATCATTTCCGACCTCTTCTAAGGTATGATCCGATTTTTCCCCTATCCCGAAGCGCATGCGCAGAACCTTTTCCTCGCGCGGTGTCAGTGTCGCCAGTACCTTTCGCGTCTGTTCCGCCAGGTTGAGGCTGATTGCCGCGTCCGTCGGAGACATGAAGGTCTTGTCCTCGATAAAGTCCCCGAGATGGCTGTCGTCCTCCTCACCAATGGGGGTTTCGAGTGAAATCGGCTCCCGGGCGATACGCAGAACCTTTCTTACCTTGTCGATGGGGACCTCCATCTTGCCTGCGATCTCCTCGGGAGTCGGCTCGCGACCCATTTCCTGGACAAGATAGCGCGAGGTCCGGATAAGCTTGTTAATCGTCTCTATCATATGGACCGGTATGCGTATGGTCCTTGCCTGGTCCGCAATGGCGCGGGTTATGGCCTGGCGTATCCACCAGGTGGCGTAGGTGCTGAACTTATACCCTCTCCGGTACTCGAACTTGTCCACCGCCTTCATCAGGCCGATATTGCCTTCCTGAATCAGATCCAGAAACTGAAGCCCCCGGTTCGTGTACTTTTTTGCAATGCTCACAACGAGCCGCAGATTTGCCTGAACCAATTCGCTCTTGGCCGCCTTTGCATTGTCATGACCCTCGGCAATGCGGCACGTGATCCGTTTGAGGTGCCTGCCGCTGGCCTTGATCTCCCGCTCCCTTACATCGGTCTGGGCCTGGAGCTTCTTTAAATCTCCAAACAGTATCGTAATTTCCTTTTTATCGGCATCCGTGCACTTACAGACCCATTCAACAAAGTCTTTTTCGTTTCTTAAATTTTCCTTCACCCGGGAAACCGGAAGGCCGATGATGGCCGCGCACTCCGTGAACACGGAGTTTGTATCTTCAAACCATTTAACCTGCTCCCCTATCTTGCACTCGATCTCCTCTACCACGCTCCCTTCGAGGCGCCAGTCCTTAAACAAATCGAATATTTTCCGGTTACGCCTGCGGATGGAACGGTTGATACGCCTTTGCTCCTCAGGTAACATTTTCTTCTCTAAAAAAAGACGATCCCTGAATTCATGATTCTCCATGTCGATCTGTTTTATGGCATCTATGGTTTCCAGAAACTTTTCAATCTGAATGGACTCATCAACGATGGTATCGCCTTCATCAATGTCCCTAAGCACATGTTTGGGCCTCAAGGTGCCACTTGCGATCTGCTCCCCGAGATTTATGATACTGTCAACCCCGAGCGTGGTTTCTATCATCGACCTTATAACTTCCTGCTCGCCCGCCTCTATCTTCTTTGCGATCACGACCTCTCCCTCCCGTGAAAGGAGAGTCACCATGCCCATTTCGCGCAGATACATTTTAACCGGGTCGTTTACAGCGCGAAACTTCAGGCTTTCATCAACTGCACCCGGTTTTAATGATGCCACGTTTTCTTCCGTTTTCGGCTTTAAAGAGAGCTTCTTCTTTTCCTTTTCAACAACTTCAATATCGAGATCATCAAACCACATAAGGGTTTCATCGATCTGCTCGGGTGACATCATTTCCTCGGGCAGGACCTCACTTATCTGCTCATAAGTGAGAAAACCCTGCTCCCTGCCCGTTGAAAGAAGGTCGGTAAATTTTTCCTTGCGGATTTTTTCGGTTTCACCAGTTTTTGGGGTAACCGGTCGTTTCGCCATAAATGTTCGCCTCCAGAAAAGGTGTTATCGGACAATATTAATGGAACAACTACAACCTGACGGACCCTTAAAAAGTCCGTCAACCCGGTTACGATGGCTAAGTAGAAAGTTCCATATACAAGGCGTAGTGGTGTCGCGAAAGCAGAGGCATACATAAAGTATTCCGAGCATTTCGTGATCCGCTACAACGCAGTAGATGGGACTTTTTACGACGCCATCAAAACCTGCCTCGTCGTTTAATCTGTGCCTGCTTTTCAGTCAGTAATTGCCTTATCAATTCATGATCATTATTTTCCTCGGCCGCCCGTATGCGGCATACGAGGTCATTGCTCTTTTTACTGCAACCGGCGAGGAACTGCTCGATAATCCTGTTGCAGCTCTTCTCCTTCCAGCGCATTTCACCCATAGCCCCTAAACCACCCATAGCCCCTGCACCACCCATAGCCATGGAGGCTACAAGGCGCTGATCATCTTCATCTTCAAGGTGATTCATAAGAAGGGATATGTCACCATGAGCGGAAGGCGGAAATTTTACAATTTCCTGCCCGATCTCTTTTAAATGCAAATCCGTAAACATTTCGAGAATCTCCTTTTGCACAATATCGGCAATGGAGGCCGGGTGCTGGATCATCATGGCGATAATCATACGTTCAATACGCCGGGAGCCGGTGAGGTCCTGCCCGGCTCCGGAACCTTTTTCCGGTCCCAAGCCATACCCCCCCCGGTATGTTTCCGGGTTTGAGGCCATGCGACCGCTGTTTTCACGTATTTTTTCCATAACGGCGTTCGGATCGGCGCCTATCCGGTCTGCCAGGTATCCTGCATATTCGGAACGTGCAACACTGTCCGTCATGGCCCCTATGACGGGGGCAATATCGGCAACCACACCGACCCTGCCTTCAATGCTGTTCCCGTGGGATGCCATGGCCCGGGTTATAAGAAATTTAACTATCCCTTCCGCCGTTTGCGCGCGGGCTAAAAAGGGTTCGGGACCGTGTTCAAATACAAACGAATCGGGATCATGCCCTTCGGGGAGCAACATAACCGAAGCGGTCATGGATTCGCCTAAAAAAATCGGGGCGGACCGCTGGGCGGCCTTGATCCCGGCGGTGTCCGCGTCAAAAACCAGACAGGTTTTTTTTGCATACCCCTTAAGACGGCGGACATGCGCGGCCGTCAATGCCGTGCCAAGGGTTGCCACCGTATTTTCAATGCCGTGCTGGTGCAGGGCCAGGAGATCAAAATATCCCTCAACGATAAACACCATGGCGGCTTGTCTGCATTTATTTCGCGCTATATCCAGGCCATAAAGAGTCTTTGACTTGTTATAAACCGGCGTTTCCGGGGAGTTTAAATATTTCGGCTTTGAATCGTCCATGACCCGGCCGCCAAAACCGATGACCTGCCCGCCCACATCGATTATGGGAAAAATAATTCGATTCCTGAAACGGTCGTAATACCCGTTGTCTGTATTACCCCTGCCGGCATTCCGTGGAACAATGAGTCCGGCGGACTCGGCAAGCTCAGGCTTGACATCCGACCGGGCAATAAAACGTGAAAGCCGATCCCAGCCATCCGGCGCAAAGCCCAATTTAAACCGGTCGATAATTTTTTGTGAAATACCCCTTTTTTTAAGATATTGGCGCGCAATCTCGCCTGCAGGACTCCTGACAAGAGATCCTGCATAAAAATCCATGACACGCCGATTTAAGGCAAGTATCTTCTCACGTTTGGAGATCGCTTCCCTTTGAGACCGGGTCATTTCCCGGCTCGGAATATCAATGCCGTATCTTCTGGCAAGAAACAGGACCGCCTCGGAAAATTTCATACCGTCGGACTTCATGATAAAGCTGAAAATATCCCCGCCGGCCCCACAGCCGAAACAATAATACATCTGCTTATCCTGGCTCACGGAAAACGAAGGTGTTTTCTCGGCATGAAACGGGCATAGTCCGGAATAATCCTTACCGGATTTTTTAAGCATTACCCGTTCGGATATGACTTCGACGATATCGGCTTTATTGCGTATCTCGGCCAACTTGTCATCAGGGATATGAAACGCCAACCAGCGCACCTCCCAATGCTGCACAAACTTTTCAGGAGATCATAAACTCCGGCGGATTAATTTCCACCGGAATCGAATAAAAATAATACATATGCTGCAATTTGTCAATTATTTGAAAATACAAATAACCGGACAGCCTGTTCAAAAAACGCCGAAAAACAACCGGGCGGCCACAGGGGGCCGCCCCTACGATATTCCGGTCTTTTTCAAAAACCCGATGGCCTCCGCAAGATCAAGCGTGTTGTCATAAAGCGCCCTGCCCGTGATAACACCGCAGACCCCGACTGATTCCAATGGCGCGAGATCCTTGATGTCGTCCATGGACGAAACCCCGCCGGATGCGACAACAGGGATATTGACCGACATGGCAAATTCCCGTGTCGCCTCAATATTGGGGCCCGTGCGCATGCCATCGCGTTCTATATCGGTAAAATTGATGGCGCACAGCCCGATCCCCTCAAACCGCCCTGCAAGTTCGACCGCCGAAATACCGGTTGTTTCAGTCCAGCCGTCAATTGCCACCCGCCCTGCCCGGGCGTCGATCCCCACAATAATACGGCCGGGAAAACCGGCGCATGCATTGACAACCAGTTCAGGATCTTTCACGGCCTGAGTCCCTATCACAACCCGCTCAACTCCAGCTTTTATGTACATCCGGACAGTTTCAATATCCCGGATGCCTCCGCCGATTTGAACCGGAACCTTC
This sequence comes from Deltaproteobacteria bacterium, assembly GCA_013151835.1. GTDB lineage: Bacteria > Desulfobacterota > Desulfobacteria > Desulfobacterales > Desulfosalsimonadaceae > JAADHK01. The sequence continues at coordinate 5,010 of JAADHK010000112.1, read as the reverse complement.
GCCGCCTCGATTACCCTGCGGATCACATCTAAATTTTTAGGCTTTTTTTCAACAGCACCGTCCAGATCAACCACATGGATGAGCTCTGCGCCCTCATTGGCCCATCGCCGGGCCATTTGTGCCGGGTCGTCTGAAAAAACGGTCTCCCTGTCCATCTCGCCCTGCATGAGGCGGACGCATTTCCCGTTTTTGATATCAATCGCCGGAATAACGATCATATTTAAAGGCTTCCCTTTGAAGAAAGAATTCGTTTAACCCGCTCATCAATCCTGGTTGCCCGGTCAAGAGCCCTTCCGAATGACTTGAAGACGGACTCTATGATATGATGATCGTTTTCGCCGTACAAAACATTCACGTGAAGGTTCATACCCCCCAGGTTGGCTACCGACCTGAAAAACTCCTTGCCCAGATAGGCATTAAATCCGGTTGCGGGTTGAATGGTTTCAGGAAGATTGTAAATAAGGAAGGGACGCCCGGAAAGATCAATATCAACCATCCCCATGGTTTCGTCCATGGGGGTTGCTGCATGCCCGTACCGTACGATCCCCTTTTTATCTCCCAGGGCCTTTGAAATAGCATCCCCCATGACGATCCCGACATCTTCCACAGTATGGTGAAAATCGACATCTATATCGCCCGAAGCCTCTATTCTGAGATCAAAAAAGCCATGAACGGAAAAAAGGGTCAGCATGTGGTCAAAAAAGGGGATACCGGTCGATATCTCGTGCATGCCCGTGCCGTCCAGATTCAAGCGGGCAAAAATTCTCGTCTCGCTGGTTTTCCGTTCAATCTCGCAGGTTCTATCCATGGTATTCTCCAAATCTAAAGGCTTGATGGCGTCGTAAAAAGTCACATCTACTGCGTTGTAGCGGGTCGCGAAATGCTCGGAACACTATATGTATGCCTCCGCTTTCGCGACACCACTACGCCTTGTATATGAAACTTTCTACTTAGCCATCTTAACCGGGTTGCCTGACTTTTTACGAGATCATCAAGGCTTAACCGGAAAATATGTACAAAGAATATAAAGACGGGAAAAATGTCATAATGGATACGATGGGAAAAATGGTGGAGATGAGGGGGCTCGAACCCCTGACCTCGGCATTGCGAACGCCGCGCTCTCCCAGCTGAGCTACATCCCCACATGGGTTAATTTAATCAGATTTTGGTAACACAGTGTATAACACAAGTCAATTTAAAAATGCCTGACTCATAAAAATTCTGATCATCCACAAACAGGGTCCGGAATATCCCCCCTGATCCCGAACCGGGTAAGGGCAAAATCGTATTTAACCGGATCATCAGGGGAATAACGTTTAAACCCCTCGGTTACCTCGATGGCCGCTTTTATGCCCGCCTGGCGGCGTGAAGTCATGCACAGGCGGCGGGCAACCCTGAACATGTGGACATCTAACGGCACGATCAAAAGCGAGGCGGAAATGTCATCCCACCCGCCAGGATCGACTGCGTCACATCTTACCATCCATCTCAAAAACAGGTGAAACCGCTTGCAGGCGCTCCCTTTTTCCGGCCTCGGAACCAAATGGCCGGGGCCTGGTCCGGGAGCATTGTCCCAAAGCTGCGCTGCAAAAAGGGTAAGCCCGGGCAGAACGTCGGGGTCTGCCCGGGCTATATTTTGGGACATGCATTCGTGAAGGGAACCGTATTTTTGAATAATTTTTTTTGCGCCGGCCAAAAGGGCCGCCACGTGCCCCCCCCTTGCAAAACGGTGCACGAAATCGGAAAAATCATTTTCAAAATCGAAAAAGTTGTTTGAAAGAAGGTAGAGCACGGGCTTCGGGCCCATTTTATCTAGGACTGATGAAACGCTTTTTAATATCCGGCGTACGTTCCCGTAGGCCAGGGCCGATGCCATCAGGCCCGCCACCTCTCTGTCAGCCGGATCGGGATAATCATAGAGGAATTCAAGCGGGTCCGGATGGACATATTCACGCCTGTTATACAGGGAATAAATGGACTCAAGGCGCTCGCCAAGTCCGGTACTGGCATCGATTGTCGGCGGTTTCGTCAACTTCTCAGAACGCCTGCCCTGATTTGATTCCGATCTTTTTCAATATTATCGCAAGCGGACAGAAACCCGTTATCGATGACTGAAAAAGATTAGCGCCTATAAATGCCAGCGCCCAGAGCCAGTATATGCTGTGCAACCATGTCAGCAGGGTTACGCTTAAAATGAGAATTCCCACGATCCGTAAAAGCATCCGGTCTACAGTTATTTTTTCATTCATGTTTTGTCTCCTGAATTAATGTTATAATTTTGACCTGTACAGCAACAGGCTGTTTGTAACAACCGAAATACTGCTAAGCGACATGGCGGCTGCGGCAAGCATGGGGTTTAACTGTCTCAAAAACTCCGGAACAGCCTCAAACGGTGCAAGTACTCCGGCCGCAAGGGGGATTAAAATAATGTTATAACAAAAGGCCCAGAATAGATTCTGCCTAACGGTTCCCATGGTCGCGCGACTTATACCGATGGCCCGCATAACCCCGGCAAGACTTCCACCCGAAAGCACCACATCCCCTGATTCAATGGCGATATCCGTTCCCGTGCCTATGGCAAAACCGACATCGGCCGTTGCCAGGGCCGGAGCATCGTTTATACCGTCTCCCACCATGCCGACCCTGTGCCCCGAATCCCTTAAAGACATCACAACTCCGGCCTTTTCCTCAGGCCTTACGCCTGCCATGACTTCCTCAATGCCGAGTTGTCCGGCGACGGCTTCGGCGGTTCGGCTGCTGTCTCCCGTAATCATAATGAGTCTCAAACCCGCATTGTAAAAACCTTGAATTGCATCACGGGCCCCTGATTTTACGGTATCCGCCAGCGCGATTATGCTTAGCGGATGCATGTCATAAGCGCATACGACCACGGTCTTTCCCTTGCCGCGCAAATCCGCTATTCGTGTTTTTACGCCTGAAATATCCACGCCCAGGGATTCGATCCATCCGGGCCTTCCCAGGCGAATCTCTTTTCCATCGATGGTAGCCGATACCCCGTCTCCTCTGTGCTCGACAAAATCACTGCTCTCAGGCAGGTTTAGCCCCATTTGGACTGCCTTTTGCGCCACTGCGACCGCCACGGGATGGTTTGAATTCTTCGCAACGCTCCCGGCACAGGCCATGAGGTGATTTACGTCTTGTTTTGAATCGGCCGCCCCTGTGACATCCGTAACTGAAAATCTGCCGTTGGTAATGGTCCCGGTCTTGTCCATCAAAAGAACATCAAGCTTTTCCGCTGCTTCAAGAGCGGCCCCGGACTTGAACAGGACTCCGGCCTCGGCCCCTTTTCCCGTTCCAGCCATCACCGCAGTGGGCGTGGCAAGTCCCATGGCGCACGGGCAGGCTATCACCAGAACAGCGACCATCCTGATCATTGCGGAAACAAAATCGCCGGTCACAGTCCACCATATGGAAAATGTAATGAGCGCAACCGCGATCACGACAGGGACAAAGACAGCGGCAACCCTGTCCGCAAGATCCTGGACCGGCGGAAGCGATCCCTGGGCCTGCTCGACCAGCCGGATGATCTGGGATAAAACAGTCTCTTTCCCCACCCGGGTGGCCGAAAACCTGATCATTCCGTCGAGGTTCACGGTCCCGCCCACAACCTCGTCACCCGCGCCCTTTGCGACCGGATAAGGCTCTCCGGTCATCATGGCTTCATCCACCGAGGCCTTGCCGGAAATGACCTTGCCGTCCACGGGTATCCGCTCGCCCGGGCGGACCATTATCATATCCCCTTTTTTCACCATTGATACGGGTATTGTCTTTTCAATATCGCCCTCGATTATTGTGGCGAGTTTCGGGGCAAGCTCCATGAGTTTGTGTATTGCCGCGCCGGTTTTCTTTTTAGCCCGCGCCTCTAAAAGCTTTCCGAGCTTTATCAATGTAACGATCATGGCCGCTGTTTCAAATTGGAGATGCCCGGAAAGCCGTGGTATAACGAGAACGGCAACGGAATAAAAATATGCGGTTGACGCGCCCATGGCGACCAGCACGTCCATGTTCGCGCTTTTATTCATAAGGCTTCTGAATCCGCCGGTATAATAATCCCATCCCGTATAAAAAAGCACGGGCGTTGTAAGAATGAAAAGCAGCCAGCCGATAAAGGGAGAATCGGCCCACGGGCCAAAAAGATGAAAACCCCGCCCCATGGAAATGGAAAAAACAGGTATGGTAAGCAAAACACCAACGACAAAACGCACCAACTGGTCCCGGTCCCCGGCCTTGCGGGCCGCCGTCTCCCCGTTGTGAATGTCTGTTTCCGAATCAGATAATTCGGCTCCATACCCCGCATGCCTGACAGCGGCGATTATCTCATCTGTTCCGATGATGGATGGTATGTATTCAACCTCTGCCCGCTCGGTGGCGAAATTCACCTTTGCGCGAGCCACACCGTCTGTCTTGCGCGACAATACCCGCTCGATGTTTGCCGCGCAATTTACGCAGCTCATCTTTGATATCAAAAGGGTTATGTGTCTAGTCGATGCGGGCATGTGCCTATCCTGCGGCCGGATAGCCGATTTCATCCAGTTTTGCCTTTATTTCATCGGGAGTTGCCGGCAAATCCCATGCAACAACTATTGTTTTTCCTGCGGCATCGCCTTTTACCGACGAAACCCCGTTGATTTCAGACAAGCCGTTTTCTATGGCCATGACGCAATGGCCGCATGATATGTTCGGGATCGAAAAACTCAGATTTTCCATTACGGTTTCTCCCTATTTAATGAGGAATAATTGGTGATAGTCTATGTTCCGGGTTTTACTTTTAGTAAGATAAGTCGGATAAGGCGCAGGGTCAAGCTACGGTGTGCATAATATAGCTGTCCCTGCATGAATTTACGGACATTTTTAATATCAGACCCCAAAAAAGCATCTCCACAATGACGGATATCAGAAAAAAAACGGCGCGTGATTAGAGGTAAAAAAAGGCGGATCATTATTTAAGATTGATCGTATGGCGGGCTGGTGTTTAAATTCTTTTGCCAG
>JAADHK010000089.1:1555-8371 GCA_013151835.1 Deltaproteobacteria bacterium | reverse complement strand
GGATCAGGCCGACTGCCCCCGCAGGAAACGAAAGCCCGGCGCGTTTTTTGTCGGGCTGAAGCCCGAGGAGGCAGACGAACCTTATTTTACTTTTCATATGCTGCTATGAATTCTTCAACTGTAATACCGGCCTGCCTGATTGCATTCCGGAGCATACCAACTGCGAGATTTTTATGCCGGGGAACGACACAGCCTTTATGCTTTTTGCGGAGAACAACATGACTACCCCTTTGACGGGCTATTTAAAAATCAAGCTTTTTAAATGCCTTGATCGCTTCATCCCCTGAAATTTTCGGCAGATCAGGCAATGGCCGGTACCTCAAAGGTAGTCAGAATGGTCCGATAGGTTTCCATCATGGGGAACTCTTCCAGATACAGTTCAGTCGCTTCCTGGAGATTCATTAACGCCGCTTCAAGGGTTTCACCCTGGCTGGCTGTTCCTACTTCGGGACATTCCGCTACATAAAGATCTTCTTCTTTATGTATGACTGCGTTATATGTACTTATCGTTTTACCTCTGATCCTTATTTTCCCTTTTTGTCCAGCCCGAGATGACCGCCGGGGTTCATGATGTTGTTGGGGTCAAAATGATTTTTTCAAGGCGTTGAGAACAGCCATCTGCTCTTTTCCGAGATGTTTTTTCATTAGCGGGGCAAAGAGCTTTCCGACTCCGTGATGATGGCTGATGGAGCCGCCGTTTTCGAGAATGGCCTTGAGGATGCCGTCGTGAAATTTTCTGTACTCCTTAAGTTCCATTGCCTTGAGGATAAAGATAAAATAGAGGTTGGTCCCCTGGGGATAGAAGTGGGAGGCATGTGACATGCATATGGTCTGGGGACGTTTTTTGATATATGATCTTACTCCCTGGTGAAGCCGGTGAAGGTTGTCCCAGGTAACTCCGGATTCAACCGTGTCGATTATCACGCCGTAATCCATGAGGTCTTCGCGCATGTAGGGCTCCTTGTAACGCGTCTTTTCCCAAAGCATGGTGGCAAACCCGGTGAGGGTCATGGCCCGGTGTTTCTTGCATATCCTTGAAACCTGGTCCTTGACATGCTTTGCGTACCCCTTTTCTCCTTCGGCGGTGCCGATGAACATGCATCGTTCCATGGACTTAAAACCACGCAGGTTCACCAGGCTGTCGATGGGCGTACCGTGAATGCCGAAAAGCTTGAGGCCCACCTCGGTCTCCTCGGGATCGGATATCCTGAATATGGCCGGCCGGCCGAATTCCCCCTGGATAACCTCCCGGGCGGCATCCGCAGCATCATCCCAACAATGGAACATGAACGCAAAACGCTGCCTGTTTTGCGGTGTGTGCCGGAAAATCTTCATGGTCAGTTCAACAAGAATGCCGAATGACCCTTCGCTCCCCTTCATGATATCGTTTATCTTCGGGCCGGTGGCGGTCCCCGGAAAATCAAGGGTTTTAAATGATCCCGCCGGGGTCACGTATTCCTGGCTCAGGACGATATCATAGGCGTCCCCGTAATAGGTGGATGCCTGGCCGGAGCCGAGTGTTACCACCCATCCGCCCACGGTGGAGTATTCAAAGGACTGGGGGAAATGACCGCAGGTGTAGGCGAGATCGGTGTCAAACCGATCCGGCGCATTGTTCAAATCTTCTTCATAGGCGGGCCCGAACATGCCGGGTTGAACCCGGGCCGTCTGATTAAGCTCATTTATCTCCAGCAGTTTGTTCATATGCGTGCTCATAACCAGCATGACGCCGGCCTCGGGTGTTTGAAGCCCCAGGGTTACGGACGATCCGCCGCCGAATATATAAATCGGGATTTTCTGTGTATTGCAATAAGTGACGATCTGCTTCACAATTTTCTTGTTTTTCGGGTGAATCACGATATCGGGAACATTTCGTACGATATTCCGCCTGAGTTCCATGGCCTCGTCTACGGTCTTGCCCTGGCTGTATTTCACCCGGCTGTAATCATCCGTGGCCACATTTTTTTTGCCTGCGATTTTAATGAATTTGTTGATTCGGGCTTTTGATAATTGGACCTCCCGGTCGATTTCTACCTTCTCGTTGCCCTCAAGGCGAGGCTTTTTAAAATCCGAGTCCTTCAGGTTGAACTTTTCTTTAAGCATCGTATACCAGGCGCTGCTCGGATGTTTGAATTCATAGGGGCTTCCCCATTTAAATACGGAACGGTAGGACTCCTTCTTAGGCGGTTTTTCACTCCAGTCGGGTTGAAACGTATTGTCTGAGGGCATGATTTTCTCCATATTTTGGGATTGATAATCTTTTAAAAATTAACACGGTCAGCATTGCGGCGCAAGGTAAAAAACAGTCGGCAGACGATGCACAGGCAGGCACAGGGGCAGGGCAGGGCAGGCACAGGGGCCTGCCCTTACAAACAGGGCAATATTCAGGACCGGGGGCAGGCCCCTGTGCCTGCCCTGTGCATTAAGCCGATTTCAGCTTATACGCGACGCGGCTCATGGCCTGGGAAAGAATTTTTTTCCGGATGCGCACTGATTTGGGTGTAACCTCCACCAGTTCGTCATCGCCGATGAACCGGATCGCCGCTTCAAGCGTAAGGGGCGCTACAGGGGTGAGGGTCACGGCGTCATCCTTGCCAGAGGCCCGCATATTGGTCAGTTTTTTGGTCTTGCAGGGATTTACGTAAATGTCTTTTTCACGGTTGTACTCTCCGATCACCATTCCCTCGTATACAGCTTCGCCCGGGCGGATAAAGAGCCTTCCCCTTGCCTCAAGGTTGAAAAGGGCAAAGGGAACGGCAAAGCCCTGGCGGTCGGAAACAAGGCTTCCTGAATACCGGGTGGGAAATTCTCCGCGAAACGCTTCATATCCGGCGTAGGATGAATTTAAGATGCCGGTACCCCGGGTATCGGTCAGAAACATGTCACGATAGCCGATCATGGCCCTGGAGGGCACGGAAAACTTTAAATTGACATGACCGTTATCAAGATAATCGATGTGAATAAGGCGTCCCTTTCTCGAAAGAAGCGTCTCGGTCACGGTTCCGCTGTATGATTCCGCGCATTCGACAATGACCTCCTCGATCGGCTCCATGAGACGGCCGTCTTTGTCGTTTTTATAAATCACCCGGGGCCGTCCGACGCAAAGCTCAAATCCCTCCCTGCGCATGGTTTCAACCAGTATAGCCATCTGGAATTCCCCACGCCCCTTTACCACGAAGCTTTCCCTGTCGCGTGTCTCCTCCAGTTGAATTGAAACATTTAACAGGGTTTCCCGTACCAGCCTGTCGTATATCTTTGTCCCCTGGACCCATTTCCCTTCTTTTCCCGCAAAAGGGGAGGCGTTTGGCATGAACTCCATGAACACCGTCGGCTCATCCACACATATCCTGGGCAACGCAACGGGCTCGCCTGCGGTACATATGGTATCGCCGATATGAACATCCTCTATGCCGGAAAGTACGATGATGTCTCCTGCGCCGACTTCGTGCGTCTCCTTTAAGCCCAGGCCCTGGTATTCCTGGAGTTTCGAAACCTTGAGCGGGCATGCTCCCTTGTCTTCGTGAATGCAGGCAAGCGCCTCGCCGGATTTTACCGAACCGTTGACAACCTTGCCCACGCAAAGCCGTCCAAGGTAGTCGGAGTAACCTAAATCGGAAACCAGCATCTGAAATGGAGCGTCGGATGTGTGGACCGGTCCTGGAATATGTTTTAGGATCGTCTCAAACAGGATTCCCAGGTTATCAGCCGGATTTTCGGGAGAAGCCATGACGATGCCCTTGCGCCCGACGGCGTAAAGAATCGGGGATTCCATCTGGTCGTCGGTGGCGCCGAGATCGATAAGAAGGTCATAAATTTCGTTTAAGACCTCGTCCGGTCGTGCATCCTCCCGGTCGATCTTATTGATTACAATGATAAGGGAAAGCCCGGCCCCAAGGGCCTTGTTTAGAACAAACCGGGTCTGGGGCAGGGGGCCTTCGGAAGCGTCCACGAGCAGTATTGCCCCGTCGGCCATGGAAAGCGCCCGCTCCACCTCGCCGCCGAAATCGGCATGCCCGGGGGTGTCTATGATATTGATCTTGATCCCGTCCCAGGTCACGGCGCAGTTTTTGGCGGCAATGGTAATGCCCCTTTCCCTTTCAAGCTCCATGCTGTCCATGATCCGTTCATCCACGACCTGGCCTTCGCGAAACAGACCGCTCTGGCGGAACATGGCGTCAACAAGGGTGGTCTTTCCGTGGTCGACATGGGCGATGATGGCGATATTTCTAATTGAATTGTTCCGTTCGCTGGGCACTTTTTATCCTTTATTACATGAATTATGTATTAAATCCTTACGCTTAACCGCCAAAAAAACCGGCTGGGCAATGCGTCAAACCGTTGAACCGATAAGCCATACCCCAAAACCAACCCGGATACAAGCATTATTTTTTATGAATATTTTCACAAATCTTGACACGTAAGGGAGTTTCTGACATAAAGCCGATATCGCGTTATTCGCCCATCGGTAGTTGTTAAGAGCCATCCATTCATTCAGAAATTTTTCGAGGTATGCGATGAAAACCTATGAAGAGATCAATGAGAAAATCGCGGCCGGAAAGGCCGTGGTCCTGACTGCGGACGAAATCATAGATTACGTCGACAAAAACGGGCTGGAGACGGCCGCAAAAGAGGTGGACGTTGTGACCACCGCAACATTCGGGCCCATGTGTTCCTCCGGCTGTTTTTTAAATTTCGGGCACAGTAAACCGAAAATGCGGATTACCGAGGCCTGGCTTGATGATGTCCCGGCCTATGCGGGGGTTGCGGCCGTCGACGTTTATCTGGGGGCGACCCAGCTTCGGTACAATGATCCGGCGAACCTCTATCATCCCGGTGAGTTCCGCTTCGGGGGAGGGCACGTGATGGAAAAGCTCGTGGCGGGTAAGAAGATACAGCTTTTCGGGCTTTCCTATGGAACGGACGACTACCCCAGGCGGGAAATCCGTACATGGATTGATATCAATGATTTAAACCAGGCAATTATGGTCAATCCGAGAAATTGTTACCAGAATTACAATGTGGCCGTAAACTGCTCGGAAAAAGAGATTTATACCTATCTCGGATATCTCAAGCCGGGGATGAAAAACCTGACTTATTGTTCGGCGACCCAGCTGTCACCACTTTTAAATGACCCGTTTTACATGACCATAGGCATAGGGACCCGTATCTGGATAGCCGGTGCGCACGGCCATGTGTACGCCGAAGGGACCCAGCATGCTCCCTCCTGTAAAAGGGGTGAAAACGATGTGCCCATGGGCGGTTCCGGCACCCTTGCCCTGACCGGTGACATGAAGCGGATGCAGCCCGAATTCGTGCGTGGCGTCAGCCTCCGGGGATACGGGGTTTCCCTTGCCGTGGGCGTCGGAATACCCATCCCCATTTTAAACGAGGCCATCCTCAAATACACGACCGTGAGGGACCGGGAAATTTTAGCGCCCGTGGTCGACTATGCAACCGATTATCCGGAGGCCACCGGCAAGGTCCTGGGATATCTCAACTACGAGGAACTTAAATCCGGCGAGGTTACGTTCATGGATAAAGAGGTAAAGGCGGGCTCACTCTCTTCCTATGCCGGCGCCCTGGAAATCGCAGAGATACTCAAGGCCGAAATAAATGACGGCCGCTTCCTGCTCTCTTCCCCCATGGCGCCCCTTGTCCGGGAACAGTCCATGAAACCCCTTGTTATACGGGAGAACAAATAATGCCGACCCGAAAACTCCTTTTATATTTTTCAAAATGCGAGACCGAAAAGCCGATCGTCTACCGGCTGGTCAAGGATTACAACCTGATGATCAACATCTTCCGGGCTAAGGTGACGCCCGACGAAGAGGGGTATCTCGTCCTGGATGTGGCCGGAACGGACGAAGATATAAATAACGGTCTTGAATATGTAAAATCCTTTGGCGTGACCGTGAATGAAACCCTCAAGGGCGTGAGATGGGACAGCGTAAAATGCACCAGTTGCGGCAATTGCATCCCCCGGTGTCCGACCGGGGCCCTGTATTATCCGGATAAGCATGCACTCAAGGTTGATTTTGACCCGACCCAATGCATTGAATGTTTGAACTGCATTAAAAACTGTCCTTTTGACGCTTGCCGCTCACTTTTTTGATCATTTGGACAACAAGGAATACCATTGATCCGGCGTTTTTCGTACAAGGGCGCGAATTTTCGCATTTGTTCCGACGGGTATGATGCTATTGTCTCGGAGATTATCCGCCAGCGGCGAATATTGTCTGATTATATACAAAGACTGCCGGAGTTCCTAACTTCCCTGACCCCGCTTGCACCCCTTGCCGATGCGCCTGATATCGCTATTCGAATGCATAAGGCGGCCGACAATACCGGCGTGGGCCCCATGGCGGCCGTGGCCGGGACAACGGCCCAGATGGCGGCCGAGGCTGCCTTGAAAGCCGGAGCAAGCAAGGCCGTGGTTGAAAACGGCGGTGATATCTTTCTTGCATCCGGAAAGGAAGTGGTGATCGGGCTGTACGCTGGCAAAAGCCCGCTTTCCGGAAAACTTGGTTTTTGCGTGGCGGCAAATGAAATGCCCGTATCCGTCTGCTCTTCATCTTCACGTATGGGCCATTCCCTGAGCCTGGGGGACTGCGACCTTGCCTGCGTGGTCTCCAAAGACGCCGCCCTGGCCGACGCGTCCGCAACCCTGGCTGCAAATCTCGTGACCCGGCCCGCCGACATTGATGCGGCCCTTGAACATATATCTCAAATCAAGGGTATCACGGGTGTTCTGATCGTCAAGGACGATCGCGTGGGGATGGCGGGAAGCCTGCCCCGGCTTGTGCGTCACAATGATCC
>JAADHK010000089.1:0-1467 GCA_013151835.1 Deltaproteobacteria bacterium | reverse complement strand
CCGACCAAAAGGTCCGTATATTTATCGGAAAAAGCCGACCTGAAGCGCGCTATTGCCCAGTCCGAGCTATCGTGAGGAGAAAGGGATACCAGTTTGCACGAAGTGTTTTGCTTTATTGCGGAAATGGCATTGTCTACGTCGGATTCCGTTATTCCGATCCAGGGCGGCTGGTCGGTGCCCACCAGTTTCTGAATATTTATCGGCCCGAGCATGATCCTGCCGCCGTTTACCGGAAAATGCAGCCCCCCTATGATTCCGTAAATCGGTTCGTCAAAGAGCGCCTTTGCCCGATCGATTATGCGTCCAATCGTTTGATGGCCGCAGCCTATGATAAGAACAATGCCCTTGCCCGCAACGTTTACGGCAAGGGCCTGCTCAACGGTCCGGCCCATGAGAAAAAGGAATCTGGGGATCGAGCCGATGCTGGCGATGCCGTTGCCGATAACAGTGGGCGCGTCAATAACATTTGTCCGGGGACCCGGATTAAATGCCGACGGCACAACGGGTTCGGGCGCGTAAACGGGTATTTCGGGTATGGCAACAGCCCCTTTTGACAGGCTGAAGCTTTTTCTCTTATGCTCATTCATTCCGCCCAGGTGGTCAGGATGGGGGTGGGAGATGAAAATCCTGTCGATATCCGCAGGCGAAATCCCGAGTTTCTGCATGTTATGCAAAAGAGGGGAGGGATGCTCCTTTTTTGCGTTAAACCCGACATCAACAAGGATAGTGGTATCATCGACCCGCACCAGGTATGAAACGCCGGCCTCGGTTTTGAGATACGGGTCATTGCTGTAAAAATCGACCAGGGGAAGAATAGATAAATTTTTTACGCTGCCGAAAGGGGAAAGTTTTTCAATTCTGGTTCCGTTTAGTTCCTGTCGGCATTTTTCCCTTCCGATTTTTAATTGAATAATCGTAAAGAGTATAAAAAGCGCAATCAATACAATGATTGCCGCGACAACATAGAGCGCTGTCATTTTAAGAGGATCTCCTTATGGGATGTAAAATGGTCTGCACGGGGGTGTTCGGCATATTCAAAATCAGCTATCAGCATAACCCGCATGTGACCAGTTATCGTCCGCTCATTTATGGTCTGCTCATAGGTTTATGTTTTGAAGTGTTGTGGTGAGGATTCAGTTAAATTATATATTTATTGAACTATCGGCTGAAGCATAGGATATGTCAATCAAAATCGAGGCGGAAAAAGATGCGGGCCGCACAGGCCCTCTTTCTGTATTAAAATTTTTTATAGTTGCTATTAAAAAATTTAATAGCTCTGGCTTGTTTTGTCTGTTTGACCGGGACGGGCGAATAAATATTTTATATGTTATTATCGTTTGTTATAAGTTTTATAGTAGCTCGACGAATTTTTCAGGGATAGCGGCATGCTTTTTGCTTTAATTTATGCAGGAGGAAATCATGAAAAATAAATCAGGCTTTACACTCATGGAATTGATGGTGACCCTT
>JAADHK010000113.1 GCA_013151835.1 Deltaproteobacteria bacterium | reverse complement strand
CGTAGATAATTATGAGATATTTAATAATATACTTGCGGCTGTGCGGGCCATGGCCGGGAAAAGCGGTATGAAGACGATTTTTCCCATACATCCCAGAACCAGGAAGCGGGCGTCTGAATTCGGGCTCATGGATGAATTGATCAATATCGACGGACTTGTATTAATAGAGCCCGTGAATTATCTGAAAATGCTTGCGCTGATAAAAAACGCGAAACTGGTGTTGACCGACAGCGGGGGGCTCCAGGAAGAAAGCTGTATCTTGGGTACGCCATGCCTGACGCTCCGTGAAAACACAGAGCGGCCGGAGACAGTGGATGTTGGCGCAAACAGGATTGCCGGGACGGACCCGGAAAGAATCATTTCCGCGTTTGCGGATATTATGCGGTCAGGTGTGCATAAGTGGAAAAACCCATTTGGAGACGGTCGTGCGGCAAAGCGAATAATCGATACCTGCCTGAACGGGCAGCCTGAAGACGAGTTTACGGGCGCTCCATGAGGGCCGGGGTAGTATATTATAAAGATTATCCGGAAAACCGGGGCATCGCCCAACTGGTTTCCCTTTTACGGCGTCTTGGAATCGGTATTGATCTGGTTGCGGCTTCGGTGAATAAGGGAAGAATCCGGGTAGCCGATCCCGAGATCGATTATTTTGGAATAAATAAGAGGCCGGGCCGGATTGTTTCCACCATTTACAAGCCCCACCCCTTTGTGAACCTCTGGGAAAAGCACCTTGTCCGCCTGTGCGAAAGGAGACGCTGGGATTTTATCTTTGTCCGTGAATCGCTTTTGGCCAACACTTGTCTTGCGGTTGGGAAGCGGTTTGCCATTCCGGTTTTTCTGGACATGCGCGAAAATCGTCCCGACATGTTGAAATCCGTAATGTCGGGCAGCCCGTTTCGATTCTTGCTCCCTATTTATCTGACTCTCCTCGGATATTACGAAAAACGGTTTTTGCCAGAATTCAATCATATATTCACGGTTTCAAGGGAGCTGCGGGACTGGACCGTGGAAACATATGATATCCCGGCAGACCGGGTCGATGTTTTGGGCAATTACCCATCTTCGGCTATCCTTGCCAGGGCCGCCAAATTCAGTAAAACAGCCTGGGGCGAAAGGAAACGGCTTTCGCTTGTGTTTTCGGGAAACGTTGATCACACAAGGGGTTTGCAGTATATTTTGCCGGCAATGGGAATCCTTGCGGCAAAGGGTGTTGACGTAACCATGCGTGTCATAGGCCAGGGGGCATATCTGGCAAGGCTGAAAGAGTCCGCAAGGGATATGGGCATTTATGACAGGATCATTTTTACGGATCTGGTTTCCCCGGAAAGTCTCATGGCGACGCTCTCCCCCTATGATGCCGGAGTGGTAACGGACCGGGTAAACAGCCATACAAACGTGACGACTCCGGGCAAACTTTTCGAGTACATGGCAATCGGGCTTCCTGTCTTGAGCAGCCCAAGGAGGAGTGTGATCCGTATTGTGAAAGAAAATCGCTGTGGAATTATTTTCCAATCCCATGATCCACATGATATCGCCGAAGGGATGATGGCGCTGATAGATCCGGAGGCCCGGGCAGGGCTGGGAACGGCAGGGATGAGCGCCGTGGCTGAAAAGTACAGCGAAGACGCCAACCTCAAGGTTCTGGAACTCGCTCTGGGAAAATATATAACCGGGCGGGGGATTAAAAAACTTTGATGGCCAAACCCAATACAATTGCGCTCTTGATGCCGGTTCATAACGGTTTGGCGTATACACGGCGTACTCTGGATTCGATTGCCAAAAGCCTGAAAAATGCGGAACGGCATCGCTATGAGGTCAGGATTGTCGTCATTGATGACGGCTCGTCCGACAATACATATGAATGGATACATGCCAATTATCCGAAAATAATTGTTATCCGAGGGGATGGGAATCTTTGGTGGAGCGGAAGTGTCAACAAGGGTATCCGAGCCGCTGAAGAACGGTATACTCCTGCTTATTATCTCCTATGGAACAATGATCTCGTCATGGCGGAAGAGTTTTTCAAGTGCCTTTTTAACCTCATCGGCGCTCTTCCTTCAGACACTATCCTGACATCAACTGTTTATTATTTAAATGATCCCAAACGGGTGTTTTCAATGGGCGGATGGTTCAATCCTATTTCAGGCGTTGCGCGTGTAGTAAACACTAGGTCATGCCGTAAGGAGGACATGAACAGGCCGATTGATGTGGACTGGTTCGGTGGTATGGGTACATTAATTCCTGTTTCAGCAGTTGGAACAGTCGGTTATTTTGATGAAAAGCAGTTTCCGCAATATAAGGGTGACTTTGATTTTGCGCTGAGGGCGAAAAAGGCCGGTTTCCGTATCATCGCGCATCCGGACCTCATGGTCTGGAATGATACGTCTCAGACCGGGTTTGCGGCAAAAAATTTCTCAGGCTTTGTAAAATCGTTTACAGATAGAAAATCACAATATAATCTGGTCGAAAATATTGCGTTTTACCGGCGGCACGCCCATAAGGTGTTCGGCTGGTATGGATTTGCCGCCAGGTATTTCAGGTATTGTGCCGGTTTTGCCCTGCGCCGGCTTTCCAGGCGTCTTCCCCGCAGCGGCAACGCCTTTTTTTAAAAGACAATGGACGGGCAAATGAAACTGATCATACAGATACCCTGCTTTAACGAAGAAAAGACCCTGCCCGCAACCGTGGCTGACATACCACGTGAAATAGAGGGAATAGACAGGGTCGAAATTCTGGTGATAGACGACGGAAGCACGGACCGGACGGTTGAGGTGGCAAAAGGACTCGGTGTGGAGCATATAATCCGGAACAAGGGAAACAAAGGACTCGCGTTTTCCTTTATAAGCGGATTGAACACCTGCCTGAAACTCGGAGCCGACATAATAGTCAACACGGATGGGGACAACCAGTACAAGGGTGAATTCATTCCAAGGCTGATTGCTCCCATACTTTCCGGAGAAGCTGATATTGTGGTTGGAGACCGTAAAACCGATCACATAGGCCATTTCAGCCCGGTCAAAAAAAGGCTCCAGAAGCTGGGCAGCCTTGTGGTAAGACTCCTTTCAAAGACGGATGTGCCGGATGCCGTGAGCGGCTTCCGGGCCTTTTCACGGGATGCGGCCATGCGCACGAATATTGTTTCCGCTTACTCTTATACGGTTGAAACCATAATCCAGGCCGGAAACAAGAAATTGACCGTAAAGAGCGTGCCCGTGGAGACCAATCCACAGACCCGCCCGTCCCGGCTCATGAAGAGCATGCCGAGGTTCATAATGAACCAGCTGAATACCATGGTGCGCATGTATACCATGTTCAAGCCGATGAGGGTGTTTTTCATTATAGGTTTTTTCTGCCTCTTTGCGGCCATGATCCCGCTTGCGCGGTTTCTGATCTATTATTTCATGGGTATGGGTGAAGGCCATATCCAGTCCCTTATTTTCGGGGCAATACTCTTTATCATAGGTTTCCAGGTAATGGTGATAGCGCTCCTGGGGGATGTCATCTCCTTTAACCGCAAGCTGGTAGAAGAGACTCTCTATCGCGTTAAAAGGATGGAATTTGATTATGTGAAAGGAAAACAGGACGGCCCGGAGCAAACTCGGAATCAGGGCGGGGCGGAAGATGAAAATCCTCTTTGATATAGTCCATCCGGCTCATGTCCATTTTTTCAGGCATATTATCACCGGGCTGGAGGCGCGCGGTCATGAGACTTTTATCGTGGCCAGGGACAAGGATGTTACTCTTTCCTTGCTGGACCACTACGGGTTTGATTATGTTTCTTTTGGCAGGGCCGGCCGCAAATCCAGGCCAGCCCAGTTGATGGAGCTGGTTTTACGCGATATTCAGATTATCCGCACGGCGCGCAGGTTTAAACCGGATGTGATAATGACCCGTAATCCCGCGGGAGTCCAGGCCGCACGTCTGATCGGGGCTTTCGGAATATTCGACACGGATGACGGCCGTGCTGCCGGGGTACACTTTAAGGCCGCAGCACCTTTTGCGAATATTATTACCACTCCGGATTGCCTGAACGAAAGTTATGGCCAAAAACATGTGAAATATCCGGGCTACAAGCAGACAGCCTATCTTCATCCCGATCATTTCAAACCGGACTACAGCGTACTTTCCGAACTCGGCGTAAGTCCCGGTGAAAAGTATTTTCTGGTAAGATTAGTGGAGATGGCTGCCAGTCATGATCGCGGGGAATCCGGGCTTTCCCGGGAGGCCCAGGGAGAAATCATACGGCGTCTTGAAAAACATGGAAAGGTATTTATCACATCAGAGGCCAAGCTCCCGGAGGAATTGAAACATCTGCGGATATCGGTACCGCCACACAGGATCCACGATGTCATGGCATTTGCCGCTCTTGTCATAGGGGACAGCCAGACCATGGCCGCCGAAGCCGCGGTTATCGGCACGCCGGCCCTGCGGGTATCGTCCTTTGCCCTTCGGCTTGATGTGTTCAGGGAACTGGAGGACCGTTACGGAATCGTAAGATCCTTTCATCCCGGAGACATTGGA
>JAADHK010000009.1 GCA_013151835.1 Deltaproteobacteria bacterium | reverse complement strand
CCAAAATACAAGCGGGTGCTGCTTAAACTCAGCGGTGAAGCGCTCATGGGTGACGAGGCTTACGGGATCAGCCCGGATATGCTCAGCTTCGTTGCGGCCGAAGTCCGGTCTGTTGTGGATATGGGCGTCGAAACCGCCCTGGTCGTCGGCGGGGGAAATATTTTCAGGGGCATGGCCGCCAGTTCCAATGACGGCATGGATCGTTCATCGGCCGATTATCTCGGAATGCTGGCGACCGTTATGAACAGCCTCGCCCTCCAGGACGCGCTTGAAAGGCTTGATATTCCCACCCGGGTTCAGTCCGCCATAACCATACGACAGATGGCCGAGCCGTATATTCGACGGCGCGCCATGCGCCACCTTGAAAAGGGGAGGGTGGTCATTTTCGCGGCAGGCACGGGCAATCCCTATTTCACGACAGATACGGCAGCGGTTTTAAGAGCACAGGAAATTCATGCCGATGTGCTGCTAAAAGCCACGAAAGTTGACGGTGTATATGATTCGGATCCAGTGAAGAATCCGTCGGCATGTTTTATCGAGACTGTCGATTACATGACGGTCCTTGAGAAAAGACTCCGTGTCATGGACTCCACCGCCATATCCCTTGCCATGGAAAACAACCTTCCCCTTGTGGTCTTCAGCCTGAAAAAGGCCGGAAATGCCCGACGTGTGATCTGCGGCGAGCCGGTGGGGACAAGAATCGATAATTTATAATGGATGGTATGCCATGATTGATCTGATTATAGATGAAGCCAGTGAAAAAATGGGGAAAACAATCGACGCACTTCAAAGGGACTTAAAGAAGATCAGGACCGGCCGGGCCTCTTTAAGCCTGCTTGATGACATCCGGGTGGATTATTATGGAACGCCAACGCCGTTGAACCAGATGGCCTCTCTTTCTGTCCCGGAAAGCCGCCTGATTACTATTCAGCCCTGGGATGCCGGCGTGATCAAGGATATTGAAAAGGCTATTTTGAAATCTAACATAGGGATTACGCCTTCAAATGACGGCAAGGTGATCCGGATTTCCATTCCGCCGCTCACCGAGGAGCGGAGAAAAGATATCGTGCGTCAGGTCGGCAAGGCCTGCGAAGATTACCGGGTCGCCGTCAGGAATGTACGCCGGGAGGCCAACGAATCCCTCAAGTCTCTTAAAAAAGACGGTGATGCTTCGGAAGACGACGTGTTCAAGGCCCAGGATCGTGTCCAGAATCTTACCGATGATCACATAAAGAAAATTGATTCCATTTTTCACGATAAAGAGCTTGAAATTCTTGAAGTCTGATTCCGAAATCACCCAACTTGATCCGGCACTTCTCCCCACCCATGTCGCGATTATCATGGACGGCAACGGCAGGTGGGCAAAAAAACGGTTGCAAAACCGGGTGAAAGGCCATGAAAAAGGGGCCGATACGGTCAGGATGGTTGTCCGGATCAGCCGGGAGACGGGAATTCGCTTTTTAACGCTTTATGCTTTTTCCACGGAAAACTGGCAGAGGCCGAAAACGGAAGTTTCCGCGCTCATGACGCTATTGAATCGGTTTTTGAGATCAGAGCTGTCGGAAATGAGGCAAAACAACATCCGGTTCGCGGTAATCGGTGAGACCGGGCGCCTTCCTGATTCCGTGCGTATTGAAATTGACCGGACGATACACCAGACCCGAGATAATGACGGCATGCAGCTCACCCTTGCCCTGAGTTATGGCGGCCGGACTGAAATCCTGAACGCGGCCCGGGCGCTTGCCGACTCTGTTTTGTCCGGAAAAATAGATGTGGCGGGCATTGACGAGCAGTCTTTCTCCGAGCATCTTTATACTTCGGCCATGCCTGATCCCGAGCTTTTAATCAGGACTTCCGGTGAATTTCGGGTCAGTAATTTTCTCCTCTGGCAGATCGCATATTCGGAGATTTATGTGACAAATACATTGTGGCCCGATTTCACGAAAGAGGAGTTTATCGAGATATTGAAGGATTTTCAGGGTCGGGAACGCCGGTTCGGGCGTGTTGGGACTGAATAAAAGGAAAACTATAATTTATGCATACAAAACGCTTGATAACAAGCTTTGTCGCCATGCCGATTCTGGCGATTCTCATAAGTTTTTCTCCCCAGGCTCTCTTTGCCGCATTTATTGCAATTGTATGCCTTGTGGCCGGCTGGGAATATTTTTATATCATTTATTCCGGACGCACCGCGCGGATGTATGCCGCAGTCCCTGTATTTACCGTGCTGTGCGGGGCGGCGGTGGTCATTGCCGCCGGAAGTTCCCGGCATGACCTTATGATCCTGATCGTCCTTTTTCAAGTGCTCGGCGCGGCCGTATTTTCCCTTTTTTCGTTTTCCGTTAAAAAAAATATTCTGGGCCATCTTGAAAAGGCATTCCAGTTTATCGTTTATATTCCGCTGTCACTTGCCACCATCGTCCTTTTAAGGGGTGGTCCGGGAGGGGATGTCTGGGTTTATTTCCTTGTTTTTATAATATTTTCCGGCGATGTGGGTGCATTTTATGTGGGCACCTACTTCGGGCGGCATAGCCTGGCGCCTGAAATCAGTCCGAAAAAAACCATCGAGGGGGCCGCCGGCGGCCTGGCCGCCAACCTGATAGTTGGACTCCTGTTCAAGGCGCTTTTCCTCCCGTCATTCCCCTTTGGCGTTACAATCGTCTTTATTGTTCTTGCCGGACTTGCCGGACAGGTGGGCGAT
Organism: Deltaproteobacteria bacterium; assembly: GCA_013151835.1. Lineage (GTDB taxonomy): Bacteria > Desulfobacterota > Desulfobacteria > Desulfobacterales > Desulfosalsimonadaceae > JAADHK01. Next base: position 59,840 of record JAADHK010000009.1, on the reverse strand, counting down.
CTTTTTGAATCGGAACTCAAAAGGGTTTCCGATATCAAGGATTCAGGCGTTATCCTTCCAGGCCACGGCGGTATTCTCGACCGGATCGACGCCCTGCTTTTTGCCGCCCCCATAGCCTATATTTTTCATATCTTTTACGCCGTTTAAAGATTATAGTGAAAAAACGTCTTGCCATTTTAGGTTCAACCGGCTCCATAGGTCGAAATGCCCTTGAAGTCGTTGGGATGCATCCGGACAGGTTTTCAGTCGTCGCCCTTACCGGCTGTATGAATATTGATCTTCTGGCCCGTCAGATCGAACGCTTTGCACCGGAAATGGCCGTTGTCCGTGATGCCGCCGGTGCTGCGGCCTTAAAAGATCGCCTTGCCGTTGTTCCCATGCCCGGAAATCTGACCAGGATACTGTATGGCAAAAAAGGATATATTGAAGCCGCGCTCCATCCGGAGGCGGACATTGTAGTCTCCGCCATTGTCGGCGCGGCCGGCCTCATGCCGACCCTTGCAGCCATATCTGCAGGAAAGGATATTGCCCTTGCCAACAAGGAGACACTTGTTATGGCGGGCGACATTGTCATGAAAAGGGCGAAGGCCAAAGGGGTCGCGATTCTCCCGGTTGACAGCGAGCATTCCGCGATTTTCCAGTGCCTTTCGGGAAACCGGAGGCAGGACCTTAAGAGGATTCTTCTTACCGCCTCGGGCGGTCCGTTTTTAACCCGAAACAATGCCTCTTTTGACTCCATTACACCGGCCGACGCCCTGGTGCATCCCACCTGGAACATGGGAGAAAAGATAAGCATCGATTCAGCCACGCTCATGAACAAGGGGCTGGAGGTGATCGAGGCCATGCATCTTTTCGGTGTGGGGCTGTCTGAAATAGAGGTGGTGATTCACCCTGAAAGCATCGTTCATTCCATGGTTGCGTTTACGGACGGGGCTGTAATCGCACAGATGGGAGTGCCGGACATGAAGGGGGCCATTGCTTACGCCCTTTCATTCCCGGAGCGGATTGACGTGGGCCTTGCCATTGTCGATTTTGCAAAGATTGCTTCCCTGACCTTTGAAAAACCGGATCTTGAGCGGTTCCCCGCCCTCACACTCGCCCGCAACGCCGCGAGGTCAGGGGGAACGGCCCCGTGTGTGCTCAATGCCGCAAACGAGGTTGCGGTGGACGCTTTTTTGCGGGGAGTCGTTTCATTTACATCCATACCCGCTCTTATCGAGAAGACTCTGGAAGCCCATAATCCGCTGCCGGCCCCTGATATCGATGCAATCATGGACGCTGACCTTTGGGCTCGAAATCATACGGCATCACTTGTAAGGCATCTTAGGGGATAAACAGAATGGATATGGTCATAGGCCTGGTTATAGTACTCGGTGTGCTCATTTTTTTCCATGAGCTGGGGCATTTTTTAGTGGCCCGGGCATTTAATGTGGGAGTCGAAAAATTTTCCCTGGGCTTCGGTCCTAAAATCATTGGAAAGACGGTTGGCCGGACCGAGTACATGATCTCGGCCTTCCCCCTGGGTGGATACGTGAAGCTTCTGGGTGAGGACCCCGATGAAGAAGTCCATGCATCCGATCTCAAGTATTCCTTTACCCATAAGCCGCTCCTGCAAAAGAGCCTGATTGTTGCTGCAGGGCCGTGTTTTAATTTTTTGCTTGCCATTGTCATCTTTTTTTTCATTTTTTCGCTTTCCGGCATAATTATCGTAAAACCCATGGTCGGAGAGATAAGGGCTGGTTCCCCCGCCCAAAAGGCCGGCATTTTACCCGAAGATACCATCGTTTCCTTAAACGGCCGGACCATAAGTGCGTGGTCCGAGATGTCGGACATCATCTCCGGAAGCAAGGGCAAACCCTTATCCATAGTGATTTTACGGAAAAACAACAGGCAGACGCTTGTGGTTACGCCTGAAAAGGCCAGCCTACCGGATTTGTTCGGGCAGGCACATGACAGGTATGTAATCGGTGTCTCCGCCGCCGGCATGACCGAGTCGCGGCCTTTAAATCCGTTTTCAGCCCTGATTGAAAGCCTTTCCCGTACCTGGCTCATCATAAAACTTACAATTTTAAGCATTGTCAAGATTGTCCAGGGCATTGTTTCCGTAAAGAACCTGGGCGGACCGATCATGATCGCACAGATGGCCGGAGCCCAGGTCGAGGCGGGTGCAATCCATCTGCTTGCCTTCATCGCCCTTGTGAGCGTCAATCTCGGTATCTTAAATCTCCTTCCCATCCCGGTATTGGACGGTGGCCATATACTTTTTTTCGCCATCGAAGGCTTCACCGGCAGGCCGGTTAACATGGGGGTTCGGGAAAAGGCCCAGCAGGTCGGCCTGGCCATATTGATCATGCTTATGGTGATGGTGTTTTATAATGATATCATGAGGGTGGTGGGTGGAGGATAGACAAATAGGTTCATTAATCTTTTAACCGTCAACCGACAACCGGAAACCGATATGCCGCACAGACTAGAGATTGCGTTAAAACCTGGATTGTTAGATGCCGAGGGGAAAGCCGTTGTTAGAAAGGCGGACGACTATTTCGGCATAAGGATTGACGATGCCCGGTGCGTCTCCATTCTTACCATGGACGCGGAGTTTACCGCCGATCAACTGGAGATCATTCGCGGGCAGATATTTACCAACCCGGTGATTCAGCTTTCGTCCTGGGCTCCCCTGTCAATAGATTTTGACTGGTGCATCTGGGTGGGATACCGGCCGGGTGTAAAGGACAATCCCGGAGCCACCGCAGTGGAAGCCATCGAAGATGTGCTTGGAATGCGGCTTGCGGCCGGCATGGCCGTTTACACCTCAAGGCGCTATTGTATCAGCTCATCTTCCATGACGCGAGAGGAGGCTTTAACGGTAGCGCGCGAACTTTTGCATAATGATATTATCCAGCAGGTGAGGGTCTACTCAAGGGCCGAATGGGACCCTGCCGTCGGGGTGGGCATGATAATACCCGCAGTGCGGCTTGATCATGTGCCGACCGTTTCCGTGATTGACGTTAAAAGCGACGAAACTCTGCAAGATGTCAGCTATGAACGGAATCTGGCCTTAAACCCCAGAGACATTCCGGTGATACGGTCCTATTTTATCGCCCCGAAAGTCATGGCCGAGCGTGAACGCATCGGGCTTTGCCACCCCACGGACGTTGAGCTGGAATATATCTCACAGGGGAGGAGCGATCATTGCAATCACAACACCTTCAGGGGACTCTTTAACTATAAGGATATCGAAACCGGGGAAACCCGGGTTTTTGACAACCTCTTTAAGACATTTATCGAGGCTCCGACCCTTGAACTTCAAAAACAAAAGGACTGGGTGGTTTCGGTCCTGTGGGACAACGCCGGGGTAGGGAAGTTTGACGCTGACAATTATTACGTGATAACCGGTGAGACCCATAACTCTCCTTCAAACATGGAGGCATACGGCGGGTCCATAACCGGTATTGTCGGGGTTTATCGCGATCCTTTGGGCACCGGCAAGGGCGCGCGCCTTGTCATGGGTGCATACGGTTTCTGCACCGGGTTCAGGGATTACAGCGGCGAACTTTCACCCCGGCTTCATCCCCGCAGGCTTTTAGACGGCGTCATCGAAGGGGTACGGGACGGCGGCAACAAGAGCGGGGTGCCTACCCCCTTCGGCCAGGTGATCTTTCACGACGGCTATATGGGAAAGTGCCTGGTATTTGTAACGGCGCTCGGTATCATGCCGGCCCGTATAGCCGGTGAGCCATCCGAACAAAAGGTTACAAAACCGGGTGAACTCATCGTCATGTGCGGCGGTCGGGTGGGAAAGGACGGTATCCACGGGGTTACGGCATCATCCGAGATATTTTCGGAAAACACGCCTGCGGGCCATGTGCAGATAGGGGACCCATATACCCAGAAGAAGATGCACGATTTTCTGCTTGAGGCCCGTGACAAGGGGTATATCGCCTTTATTACGGATAATGGCGGAGGCGGGCTGTCATCTTCAGTAGGAGAGTCGGCCCGGTTTTCAAACGGATGCGAGGTATGGCTTGATAAGGTCCCCCTGAAATACGAGGGGCTGGATCAGTGGGAAATCTGGATTTCCGAATCCCAGGAACGGATGACCGTCGCGGTGCGCCCCGAACATCTCGATCGTTTCATGGCGCTTTCGGAAAAGCATGCGGTTTTAAGCACGGTGATTGGCAAATATACCGATACCGGCAAGCTACATATCACCTATGATAAAAAAACCTGCGCCTATGTTGATATCGATCTTTTGACACACGGTTTTCCCCAATGGGAATTTGTCGCCGAGTGGGTCCCGCCCGAGCTGCGGGGGCTAAGCGAGCCGGTTCTTTCGTCACCAAATGATTACAGATCCCTGCTTATTGATATGATGGGCCGTCCCAACATCTGTTCAAGACAATGGATCACGCGGCAATACGATCACGAGGTCCAGGGCGGGAGCGTCATAAAACCCCTGGTGGGAAAGGACAGGGATGTCAATTCCGATGCTGCGGTTATCCGGCCTGTCCTTGGCTCCAGCTGCGGCCTTGTATTTTCCCAGGCCGCAATCCCCTTTTATTCGGCCATTGATGCGTATCACATGACCGCCTGCACGATCGACGAAGCCGTACGCAGGCTCATTGCCGTGGGCGGTGATCCTGACCACATCGGCGGGGTGGACAATTTCTGTTGGCCGAGCATTGTTTATGACGAAAAATCAAACCCGGACGGAAAGTTCAAGGCAGCCCAGCTCGTCCGTTCCTGCCGCGCACTTTATGATTTGTGCATGGCATATAAGATTCCGCTTTTGTCAGGAAAGGATTCCATGTACGTGGATGGCCACCTTCCCGGGCCTTACGGAGAAAGACACGGAATATCCGCCCTGGAGACGCTTCAGTTTTCAGCTACTGGCGTGATTAAGGATGTAAACAAATGCATTACAATGGATGTAAAAAAATCGGGAGACCTTGTCTATGTCATAGGGGAGACAAAAGACGAACTAGGCGGCTCGGAATATTATGACCGGTTCGGGTATATCGGCGCAAATGTTCCCATGGTCGTCCCTGATATTTTCTTTGCCGCATACAATAAGCTTGCTACTGCGGTCCGGGAGGGACTGACGGCCTCGATTCGCGGGATATACCGGGGCGGGCTTGGGGTTCACCTGGCCATGTCAGCCATGGCCGGGGGCCTCGGCATGGCAGTCGATCTTGAAAAGGTCCCGGCATCCACAGGACTATCAAATGATCATCTCCTGTTTTCAGAGAGCGCGGGCAGGTTTATCGTAAGCGTGGCGCATGAAAACGCCGCCCGGTTCGAGGAGTTGCTTGCGGATACCGCCACTGCCTGTATCGGCAGGGTAACGGAGTTGCCGGTGTTGGATATAACCGGTATCGGCGGTAAAAGCCTTTGCTCGGTTGAAATGGCCGAGCTCAAACAGGCGTGGAAAAAACCCTTTGGAGGGCTGATATGAAAGAGCTGAAGGCGCTGGTCCTTACCGGTTATGGCCTTAATTGCGATATTGAAACCGCATATGCCTGCGAGCTTGCGGGAGCTATAGCGGACCGGGTCCATATCAACGACGTGATCCGGCCCGGCTTTCCCCTGGATGAATATTCGATCATGGTCTTTACGGGCGGGTTTTCCTGGGGCGACGACCACGGGGCCGGAGTGATCCAGGCCGTGCGCATGAAAAAGAACGCGGGAGACCGGATTTTAAGGTTTGTCGAAGATGGAAATCTGATCTTAGGCATCTGCAACGGGTTTCAGACCATCGTGAACATGGGCCTTCTGCCCGGGTTTGACGGGAATTACACCAGCCGAAGGCTCGCGCTTACTTACAACGACTCCGGAAATTTTGTGGATCAATGGGTAAATCTCGCCGTAAATCCCGATTCTCCATGCGTTTTTACCCAGGGTATGGATGCCATCGAGCTTCCGGTTCGACATGGGGAAGGGAAGCTTGCGGCCGATGACGCAGTTATTAATCGGCTTGAGGAAGAAAATCAAGTCGTATGCCGTTACGCCCTTGCCGATGGCTCATCTGCGGCAGGCAAATTTCCGGAAAATCCCAACGGCTCCATAAATGATATAGCCGGAATCTGCGATCCTAGTGGACGGATTTTCGGGCTCATGCCCCATCCCGAGGGCTTCAACCATCCGACCAACCATCCGGACTGGTGCAGAAAAAAGGCGAACAGGCAGGAAAACGCCGGTTTTTCACAAACCGGGATCAGTATTTTTGAAAACGCCGTGAAATGGTTGCAGGGGCGATAGAAAGCGCCTTATATCAGCGATTCGCCCAACGGAAAATGCCGGTACCTTGTAAGAAAATCCTTCCATTCATATACCCAGATATATTTTGCCATGGGCCCGCCTCCGGACTCTAAGGCGATTGTCTCGCCAATCTTAAGGTATGAATCATAGGGGCCGCTGATTCCAGGCATGACTCCGGAGACGGGAGCCCGGTCGAGCACCCATAGCCGACAGTCCTGTTCATATACGCAGACAATGTGGCCCATGAGCCCGTGGCCCCACCAGGTATTCAGCACCCGGGTGCAATAGCCCGCCTGTTCAAGGCAGAGGGCGGCAAAGATTGCGTAATCCTCGCAGTCCCCTTGCCGGGTTTTAAAAAGCCGTTTTGGTGGCTGTGCTGCATCAATCCGGTCGATCTGATAGCGGAAAAATTTTTTCTCATAAAAGTCCACCAGTTCCGGCGAGTTCAGCCTGTCGGTTACAATGTTAAAATCTTTCCACCTCTTTTTTTCATTGAAATCCCAAGAAAGGTTAAGGAGTGTTTTCAGGCGGTAGGTTCTGATAAGCAGTTTCAATGATTTGCCGTCTGTTTTTTCTGCGGCCCATAAAAGGGCCTGCAAGGGCGTGCAGTATTTACGGTTTTTTTGCAGGCCAACTGCCTTCATCCGCTTAAAAGCGTGGTTAAACGCAGGCGGGTCGGCCCGGTAAGCGCGTGCCAGTCTTTTTAGGGCCGTAGCCGTGCCGATGGTCATAGCACAGGAGAGTTCCGGCAGTCTTGCAAGTTCCATCCCCAGGGAGCCGGATTTTTCCGTAAGCCGTGCAAGGGCCTCTTGGCCTTCAGGCAAGGCAATGACAGGCTTCTCCTTCAAGGGATGTATCAGGGGCCGCAGCAATGGGTGTCCTTCCCGCCGGCACCCGGAGGCGGAGAATGCCGTCACAAGGCAGAGTAGAAAGAAAATAAAGAGGGCTCGGTGTTTTTTCATGGTTTTTTCGATCCTGTTTCATGTGGATCATGCCCTTTTATCATATAGGTATGCCCTGTCACGGTCAAGGCGGGAAAAAACCAGCCGTGAACGGATACATGAGATCATCAAAGTCCCGTCATGTCCGGATCATGTCTGGGCCAATCCGGATATTATCTTTTCGGCCCCGGCGGCCATTCGGTCAAATAATTCCTTGAGCGAAGGAATATCATGAACAAGTCCGATTCCCTGTCCGCAGGCAAGAATCCCTTTATTTATATCGCCTTCCTCATACATTTCCCTGGCGTTTTCGCCTTTGATCACCTCATAGATTTCCATGAATTCGGCGTTTTTTTCCTCGAGCGAAAGGCAGTTGCGGGCCGCATCATTTGCCAGGACACGATGGGTGGCGTTAATGGACCGCATAATCAGCATGGTGTCAAGCTCGTTTGCGTTTACAAGCGACTTTTTAATATCATCATGAATGGGGGCCTCTTTTGTTGCCAGAAGCCGGGTTCCCATGATAACTCCCTGTGCGCCCAGAGAAAGGACGGCGGCAATGCCGCGTCCGTCCGATATGCCGCCCCCGCCGATTACAGGCACGTTAACCGCGTCAACGACAACGGGAACCAGAACCATAGTCCCTATGTCCAGTTTTCCGGTGGCTCCCCCGTTTTCATATCCGACCACGGTAACCACGTCAGCGCCCATTGCCACGACCTTTTTCGCATATTTGACCCCAACGCATTTGTGAATCCAGGTCATGCCAAGCTCCTTGAACCGGCCCACCAGGGCTTCAGGTGCGTGGTGTCCTGAAGTCTCAACAATTTTGAGCCCAAAATCGGCCATCACATCTATGTATTCGGTATTGTCGATCTGGGTCATTGCCGGAAAAAGATTGATGTTTACCCCAAAAGGCAGGGAAGTAAGCTCTTTCATCTTTGCAATCGCATTTGCAAAGGATTCTTTAGACTTGTAATTAGCCGATGCGAGTATTCCCATCCCTCCTGCCTCGCTCATGGCCGCCACGTATTCTGCTCTTGAAATCCACATCATGGCTCCGCCTATGATCGGGTATTTGATATCAAATAATTGGGTTATTTTTGTTTTAAGCAAAGTTTTTTCTCCTTTTATAATAATAAGTTCTGCTTAATTGTTAAAGCTATGATTCATGTTCTTATTTGATTCAAAGACCTTAGCGATAATGTTAGACAATCGAAGTGTATGCAGGCTGATTTCCCCGGGCGTCCGGCCCGGATATTTTGCATAGCTCACCATTATACCGTTTAAAGCAGAAAAAAGAGCATGGGCGGTAAGCCGTGTTTCGCTGGATACCCCGACGGCAATAAGAATGTTTTCGATCCGGTCCATAATCGGCCGCATGATCTGGTTCAGCTTTCCCGAAGCCTCGGATGAAAGGCCTCCGTTTAACATGAAGTGACCCATCATCTTGAAAAACGTCATGTTTTCGTTTAAAAAGGAAATATACGCCTCGCACATGGGCACAAGGGAAGTTTGAGGCATCCTTCCGGTTTTTTCATCCAGAAGACGTGTTACCTCCTCGCCGCTTTTAATGAAAATATCGAGAAAAAGATCATCGATATTTTCATAATAATTATAGATTGTCCCGATGCTGACACCGGCGGTCCCGGCGATTTGCCGCACCGTGACGCTCCGGAAGTCTTTTTTGGAAAAAAGTTTACGCGCAGTATCCAGAATAAGCCTGCGGCGCGCATCCTTTTCTTCCTCCTTCAGGGTGGCAAATGTTGGGGTGACCACAATTCCTCCATATTGAGTTGAGACGCACGACCCGAGAAAGGGCGGAGGCGTACTTCTTGTATGGCAGTTCTTTTTCATCTCGCGCAACGCCACAGATGGACTTTACGAGTCCGTCAATCACCACCAGCCTTGCCTTCGTCGTGGATCCTCATCATGTCGTCGTCCGTAAAACATCTTTCGGATTCATCGGGGCTCATGGCATCATCTTCCATTTTCCTGCGGTCATAGCTTTCATTTAATATCTCGTTGTAGTATTCATGCTGTATCATCAGGTTCATAATTTCCGTGGTGCCGGTCCAGATCATGCTAAGGCGGGTATCGCGCAGGGAGCGTTCTATGGGGTATACTTCGGTGTAGCCAATGCCTCCCATGATCTGCATGGCCAGGTTGACGACATCCCATGCTGCTTTTGTAGAAAAACTCTTTGCCTCGCTGACGAGACGACGCATATTGGTGTAATTTTCATCAACCGCCCTTGCGGCCATGTAGGTGATGGCCCGGGCTGCATCAAGCCGGGTTATGGCATCGGCCACCTTGAAGCTGACTCCCTGATATTTGCGGATTTCCTTTCCAAAGGCCCTGCGGCGGTTTGAATACCGAACCGCGAGATCAAGCGACCCCCACACGCCCAGGCAACCTCCGGCCGAGGTCAGGCGCTCAGGGATCATCATTCTGTTAAAACAAAGAGCGCCTCCGTGGAGTTCACCTATCAGGTTTTCCTTTGGGACCTTTACATCACGAAATACGAGCCTGCCGGTACCTCCGCCCCGGCAACCCATGAGGCCGTAAAGGTAATCCGTGGAAACCCCTTCGCTTCTCTCGACTAAAAGCAGGCTGAGTCTGCTGTACTTATGGGCATTAGCGTCAAAGTTTGTACGACAATAAACAATAAAAAAATCAGCGCCTTCGGCCCCGACAACAAAGCGTTTTTCGCCGTTCAGGATAAAATGGTCTCCGTGAAGATCGGCCTTTGTCATTGCCCCGAAAAAATCAGACCCGCCCCTTGGTTCGGTAAGAGCCTCGGCTGCGACCAGTTTCCCTTGGAGATACGGCTTTAGGTATTTTTCCTTTTGTTCCTCAGTTCCAAATGTGTTCAGGGCCTCGCCGACGATTGAGGGCATGGCATGAGCGCATCCAAGCGCAATGCCAAGGCATCCTATCTCCTCGATGGCAGCCATTTCAGCCACCCAACTCATTTCGCGGCCTCCGTATTTTTTGGGAAAACGGACCCCGAAAAGTCCCTTTGCAGCTAGCTTTTCCACGAATTCACGGGGGTATGTAATTTCATTTTTGTCCATTTTGCGAAGAAAATCACTTGAAATCTCCTCGCGTACAAAATTCCTGACTTCTTTTTTCAGTTCCCGGGCTTCCGGGGTCAGCATGAAATCGTACATAAGGCCCTCCTGATTTATGATGGTTTGGGATAGAGTAACATTGCCTATGATTGATAATGAGCTTTGCTCAACTTAATGAACAATGATCATTAAGTCAATACAAAATTAAAGACTGTGCTGAATATATTTAATTAATCGTAATTGTATGGGGTCGGAAGGATTATACAGATAAGGTATATGTTCCTACGCCGGGGCGTGGGAACGAGGGGAATGGGAGGGGGTAACCCCCTCCTCTACGGCAATCGAGTAAATTTTAGGCGATGTGTCAGATCGGGACATCTATATGCATGTTTGGAGGAATGTATTGCTGCGAATCAATAACAATATCCGGGTAGGGGCGGGGTTTATCCCCGCCCGTGGCGGAAATTTACACTGCGTGCCAATGGGGATTTTTTACGACGCCATCAAAATTGATATACGGCGCAACCGACCTGTACCCCGGAGGCAATATTGATTATAAGGGCCTTTTTGCCGGGCGCGGACAGATTGTGCTTAAAGACATGATCCATTGCGGCGGGAAGCGATGCGTTAAAAAGATCTCCGTCATCAACGGTTACGTCAATCATCTTTTTTCTTTCAACGCCGAGGATTGCTGCGGTTTTTGTGATAAACCCCGAAGAAATCTGAGAGGGGATGATCAGGTCAAAATCATCAATCGCAGTATTTTCGTTTTCCAGGAATTCGGAAACTCCGCGTGATACTGCCCGGAGGTAGGCATCCTCGATGTTGGAATCCCTTTTAAATATCAGGGTCATTCCCATGGTATCATTGAACATGTATGATTCGAAAGAATCCTGCATCTCCGGAAATGTCCTGAAATGAAAGGATTTAAAGCCTGATCCACTGTTATTCCCGCCGGTTAAAAGCATGGCCGCGCCGGATGGATGAAAACCCGGGGAATCGCCTTTTTCGCTGACGTTGTCATCCACGATATCGGAGCTTACCACCAGTCCGGTTTTTACCTTTCCGGAAGCTATCATGGCGGTTGACAATTGACAGGCGTTTAAAAAACCCATGGCCCCGTTCAACACGTCAAGAGACAGGGTCTTGGGGCCTGTGGAATCTTGTTTGTCATGGTTGATTTTAAGATCCTTTTGAACAAAGCTCGAAAATGACGGCTCACAGAAATAATCGTCCCTGTAAACGGCAACGCTTACAACAATCCCTATATCCTCTTTTTCATAACCGGACTGTTCGATGCAGGGCACGGCGGCTTTTCTGCAAAGCTCAAGCGAGGTTTTTACAGATCTGTCGCTGTTTTCAAACAAACCGATGCTATCAATTGTAATTCCCATGGTATTTACCTTTGCGCAGCTTTTTTGATTTCGTGATGTTTTTCAATTCCGCTCCAGTTCATAACCCGCATGGGGAGATCATCCAAGGTATAAAGGGCGGCCCCCAGGTTGATGCCGGATGACTGAACCGCAAAAAGTATATTATCCTTCGATTTAATGGTCCCGTTTCTGATATGGTCCCATAGGGCTACAAAATGGGCTGTGGAGGCGCCGTTCCCCCGTTCAATCACATTAACGATGGCATTTTGTGTTGAACAGACTTCTTTGCCCACCCAGTCGTTAATGCTTTTCTTGGTTGTTTTGATTGCTCTTGTCCCGGTCTGATGCATTATATAATGATGGTTTTCACTGTTTTCCCATTTGGTTCCCCGTACCATCCGTCCCACATGCTCCGCAGTCATGCCGATGGCGATCTGGTGGATTTTTATGGAATCCGTATACATGACAAACCCGCCATGTTTTTCCCTGCTGTAGGTTCCGATGCACAGGTCGCAGTGCTCGGCAACCGTAAACACATCCATTTCATGAAACCCTGTATCCGGCGTTTCCGTTTGTTCAAGGATAAACGCGGCCCCTGCATCACCAACGGTCAGGCAGGCAAGTTGCGGATCAAAGGGCGCTTTCATCTCTTTCTGGGCATTGCGGGCAAGGCAGGTAAGTGACTCGCCGCTGATTACCATTCCCCTTTTGATAAGCCCGGCCTTGAGGTAGGCGTCCACGATATAAAGGCCGGTGAACATTCCTGCACATGCATTGGGCTCATCAAATGTAATCGCATTGCTGAAGTTAAAATCCCTGGCCAGCAGGGCGGCAGTGGAGGGTTCAAAGCTTGCCTTGAAGTCAGGACCGTTGTAGCGGGAGATATTCGTGCAGATGACCAGGTCAATATCCTCAGGCTGATATTTGGAGATATTAAAGCACCTGGATGCCGCTTCCCGGGCAAGATCCAGAGCATATTCATTCTCTGCGACCACAGGCCGGGTCTTAATCCCGGTCAAATCTTCAAGGTCAAGGGCAGGCTTTACCACACACCCGTCAACAAGTTCCTTTGTGCTGAGCCTCCCTTCGGGAGTATACACACCCAGGCTCTCAATTACAGTATTCTGTCCCATGGCTTACTCCTTCTTTCTGCTGGTTTTACGGATTTTTTGATAATACTGATAATAACACATTTGCAACAGGATTGTTTACGGAAATAATACAGGATAAACACTAGAGTTATTCTAGTAAAAAATCTCTGGTGTCATATTTGCTCTCTCCCTGTTTATGATAATGATAAAAAGTGTTGTCTCACTCCGGCAACCAAATATAACATGTGTTTTATAAAGTTGTCAAGTCGCAAACCACTCATCTTCGGATTTATTGCGCTCCCTGAAAGCAGTATACTTTTCAATCTGTTTTTTTGTGTTATCATTAACCGCAAAGGTAAATCCGCTGTATATCGCGGGACCGCCCTGTTCAGGCCAGTTGTTGATCTTTACGATGTCGGTTTTTAATCCCTTTGTCAATGCATGGGTCATGTCAGCGGTGGTTGTCAGTTCCCAGTCGGGCCTGGCCTTTGAAAGAGCATCTATGTATATGGAGCACTTGCCTAGAACCGTCGCCTTCATGATGTTGAAAGGATTAAAATAGGTTTTGTAATTGGTGCGCATCATCACATAGTTGTATTCTTTTAACGTGGTGTTTTCGTTAGGGTTGGTTATACAGCAGACACCGCCTTCAGGGCTTAGAACCCTTGCGATCTCGGCAAGATAAAACGGCCGTCTGTGCCTGAAGTTAAGATATGATGCGTCGGTTATATTCACAAGGTTCAAAGAATCCGACGGAAAAGGGATTTGGTTCATATCACGCGTAAAAAAGTCTACCTCCGTGCCCAGCTCGTGGTTTAATTCCTTTGCTGCTTTAATATTGTTATCCGAGATGTCCATGCCAAAGACCCTAAAGGCTTTATCGTCTTTGTAGACGGCTTTTGCGGCATCCTCGATCACCCGTGCAAGCCTTCCGTACCCGGTGCCCATATCAAGGGCATAATAATCGCTGTCAAAAGACTCGCAATTAGACAGGAATGCCAGGCGGGTCAGGACCTCCTGAAGCCGACGTGACGGGTCGCTGGTGATGACACGATAATAGTCCGGGTTTGTGGGAAAATCCACAAAGACGGGAGGGCAGGCTTTTTCAAACGCAATTACTTTTTGCTGATAAGCCTCCGGATCGGAAAGAAGTTGTTCAAGCATTTCCTCGAGCGTTTCAGGAAAATAATTTTTAAATGTTTCCCGTGCCAGGCCTGCAGCATCCTCATCAATTTCAGGGCTTTTCCCAAGCAGATCAAAATAAAATGTATAGAGCCCATCCACCAGGGTTTTCTGAATAAAGCTCAGGGGCTGGTTTAGCAGCATATGCAGTGATTTTTCCATTTGCCTTGCCTGCTTTAGCAATTGCGTTGTAGCATCATTTTTTTCCATGGACAAGAAGACCTTTCTGATGAAAAAGTTAATCAACGGTTTTCGTTCGCGCACAAAATAGTCTTTTAGACCTCCTGTGTCAAGTATCCCGAGCCCGACAAAAGATTTGACAAAAAAAGAACAACCCTGTATCTCTGCAACATATAACAATTGTTTTATAACAGCCGGTCTTCTTGTCCCCAGATACTCATGTTAAAATTATGATCCAACCGTTACGGGAGGTCACCATGCATTTATCGAAACTATCGTTATGCCTGTGTCTGGTTTGCGCGGCCATTGCAATGTCCGGATGCAGCACAACCCGGTTCATGGCCGATTCCATGGTTCCCATGACCGCCAAGATGAACCTTGCAGTAAACAAGAATACCGATATCGAGATGGTTCGCGACGCCATGCCCGCAGGTATCATCCAGCTCGAGGGGCTTCTGGAGGCATCCCCGGAAAATACGGCTTTCATGATTCAGCTGGCGGAGGCATATTATGGATATGGGTTTTCCTTTTTCGAGGATACCGACCCGGCCCGGGCTTCCATGCTCTATGAAAAAAGTTATGGGTATGCCATTCGGGCGCTTGCCTCAAAAAAAAGATTTTCAAAAGCGCTCTTAGGCCCGTTTAAGGATTTTAAGCCTGCTTTGCAGACCCTTGATAAAGAAGATGTACCGGCTTTGTTCTGGGCTGCGGGCTCGAGGATGAGCTGGATAGGGCTTAATTTCGATAATCCGGTCGCATTGGTGGAACTCGACAAGGTCGAGGAGATGTTGAAACGGTGCTGCGAACTGGACGAGACTTTTTATTACGGCGCTGCCCAGGCCAGCCTCGGCGCCTATTTTGCGGCCAGGTCGCCGCTTGAGGGGGGAAACCCGAAGCTTTCGCGCAGCCATTTTGAAAGGGCCTTTGAAATATCAAAGGGGAGAATGCTTACATTCTATCTTTTATTCGCGAAATACTATGCATACCAGATTCAGGACAAAGATATCTATTTGTCGACCCTTAAAAGGATCGTCTCAACGCAGCCGGATATTTTGCCGGAAAAGGCATTTGCAAATGCCATTGCACGCCGAAAAGCAAAAGTTATGATCGAGCATGTGGACGATCTTTTCTGATCATATTGTTTAACGGAAGTTTTTTTAATCCATAAAGGGAGATGGCCCATGAAGTTTTTCCGCCTGTTTATTGTTTCGTGTTTTATTCTGCTTTTCTTTTGCGTAACCGTGCAGGCCCGCCCCCCGAAACCGCGCGTGATGGTAAAGATTGCAACCCTCGCCCCCCGGGGCTCTGAAATCATGAAAAACATGGAGGCCATGGACCGCGAAATAAGAAAAAAGACCGGAAACGAGGTGGGTTTCAAGGTGTTTTACGGCGGGGTCCAGGGGGATGAAAATGATGTGCTAAGAAAGATGCGCATGGGCCAGCTTAACGGCGGGGCGTTTACAGGCCACGGCCTTGGCCAACTCGTGCCCCAGGTCCGGGTCATGGAACTGCCCTATCTTTTCTGGAATTATGATGAAGTCGATTATGTCAGGAGCCATTTATACAAGGAGATGGAAAAGCTCTTTGATAAAAAGGGGTATGTCGTAATCGGCTGGGACGAGGTCGGGTTTATCTATAATTTTTCAAAGATCCCCATAACATCCATAAAAATCGCGCGTTCTCAGAAATGGTGGATGTGGGAAGGAGATGCCTTAAGCCGGGCCATGTTTCATGAATTCGGCATAACGCCTGTGGAATTGTCATTTACCGATGTAATGACATCGCTTTCCACCCGGTTGGTCGATTCGGCCAGTATTACGCCATACGGAGCCGTGGCCTTCCGGTGGTACACACGGTTCAACTATATTTCCGAATACCCCACAACAAACGTCGTGGCCGCGACCATAGTGTCTAAAAGGATATGGAAGAAGATATCCCCGAAAAGCCAGGATATTATCCTCAAGGTGGCGCCTGCGTATTTCAAGCAATTAAGCAGCCTGGCCCGGCGCCAGAACTATGAAAGTGTCGCGGTATTGAAAAAAAGCGGGATAAAAGTGGTGCCGTTTGACGAAAAGAGCAACGAGCTTTCATTTGTGTTTAAAGCCGCGAAAAATGCCAGGGAAAAGCTGGTGGGGGAACTCTATTCACAAAAACTCCTCGACCAAACCCTTGCTTTGCTTGCCGAATACCGGAAAGCCCATCCGGAAAGTCATGTGATAAAGATAGAATAAGGAGCCCTTTAATATGCAATGCCTTAGATGCGGGGTTGATTTTGATCCCGATAAAAACGGCTGCCCGGCATGCGCGGAAAAGGACAGGGGAAAAAGCAGGTTCGCCCGTATCATGGGCAGGGTCGAGGACATCCTTATATCTTTTTTTCTTGCCGTAATGGTTATTGTCGTGCTGCTCCAGGTTGGCTTGCGCTACTTTGCCAACAGCGCCGTTCCCGGGGGAGACACCCTGGTCCGGCACCTGGTGCTCTGGGTCGCTTTTTTCGGCGCTGCCATTGCCACGAGGTCCGGGTCTCACGTGAAGATAGACGCGCTTACACGGGCCATGCCCGAAGGCCTCCGGCCGTGGTCACAGGTAGCCACAAACCTTTTTTCGGCTGTGGTCTGCTCGCTTCTCGTTTATGCTTCGTGGGAGTTTATACATATAGAGTATCAATCGGGCGGGTCGTCGGGTTTCGCCGGGCTCCCCGTATGGACGATGGAGGTGATTTTCCCCTTTGGATACGCCCTTATGGCCGTCCGGTTTGCGAGGCTGGCCGTGGTGAATATTGTATCCGGTTTTTCCGGGGCAGGGGAGAATAGTTCATGCTGACAGGCGCCTGTATTGCTTTTATTGTTCTGATGGCCCTTCTTGGTGCCCCGGTGTTCGTGGTTATCTCGGCTTTTGCCGGGCTCGGATTTTTTATAAATGGCGTACCCATGCCGGCCATGGTGGTCGATTTTTACTCCAAGTTTTCCAATACCCCGATCCTCTACACCATTCCGCTCTTTACGGCGGCCGGGTTCATCCTGTCGGAAAGCAGGGCAGCGGTCAGAATTGTCAATTTTTCCAAGGCGGTCCTGGGCCGGCTTCCCGGCGGATTCGCTATAGTCGCCCTTGCGGCATGCGCATTTTTCACGGCATTTACGGGCGCATCCGGGGTCACCATTATCGCCCTTGGCGGGCTTCTCTATCCGGCCATGATAAAGGAGCGCTATCCCGAGCGGTTTTCCCTGGGCCTTTTGACATCCTCGGGAAGCCTGGGCCTGCTGTTCCCGCCGAGTCTTCCGATCATTATCTATGGAATCGTCTCCGAGACAAGCATTAATCAGCTCTTTGCCGCCGGCATGACCCCCGGAATCCTTTTGATCGTACTCCTTTCCATTTACTGCATGTTTACCGGCACCCGATGCAGGGTCAAGAGTGAGCCTGTCTCTTTTTTGCATATTATCAAGACTGCAAACGAGGCCAAGTGGGAACTTGCCATCCCCTTTATCGTTATTTTTGGCATCTATGGGGGATACGTGACCCTGGGAGAGATGGCCGCCATAATGGTGGCTTATTCCCTTTTTGTCGAAATGGTGGTTTTCAGGGAGATAAAGCCGCGTCACCTGCCCCTTATCATGCACCAGAGCATGGTGCTTGTGGGCGGGATACTCATAATTTTAGGCTCCGCCCTAGCCCTGACAAATTTCATGATAGACGAACAAATACCCATGAGAATATTAGATGTGATGGAGGGGTTTATTACATCCAAGTGGGTTTTTCTCATTGG
This sequence comes from Deltaproteobacteria bacterium, assembly GCA_013151835.1. Classification (GTDB taxonomy): domain Bacteria; phylum Desulfobacterota; class Desulfobacteria; order Desulfobacterales; family Desulfosalsimonadaceae; genus JAADHK01. Next base: position 41,975 of record JAADHK010000009.1, on the reverse strand, counting down.
CCTAAATCTGTTCCTCCTTGTGGTCGGATGCGTAATGGATATCTATTCAGCCCTGCTGGTCGTTGTGCCGCTTATTCTTCCCATCTCTGCCCGGTACGGCGTAAACCCGGTCCATCTGGGAATCATTTTTCTCACAAACCTTGAGATCGGCTATTCAACACCTCCGGTGGGCATGAATCTTTTTATAGCCTGTTTTCGTTTCAACAAGCCGGTTTTAACGCTTTACCGGTCCGCATTACCGTTTATTGCCATACTCCTGATCGGGCTTGCCCTGATCACCTATGTGCCGCAATTAAGCCTGTGGCCGGTGACCATGTTCGGGATTCGCTGATATCCGTTGATGTCCGGAAAATGGGGATTGTTTTGAAGATGCTTTTTAAGGGAGCAGACAATGGCAAGAAGCCGGAAGTTTTCAAGAAAGGACATCATTGACGCGGCCTTTTTAGTGGTACGGGAAAAGGGGCTGGCCGGGCTTACGGCCCGTGCCGTGGCCCAGGCTCTCGATGCGTCGACAATGCCCGTCTATTCCCATGTTAAGACCATGAGCGAACTCGGAGAAGCCGTAGTTCGCAAGGCATGGGACGTACTGGCGCAAATCCAGGAGGAATCCCCGAGCGGGGATATATATATCGATATGGGGCTCGGGTATGTCCTTTTTGCAAAGCGCGAGCCCATGCTGTTTGCCTGCATCCATTCGGAAGAGTATTCGGCTATCAACACAGGCTGCGGAGAAGTTAATTTTGAAGCCAACCTGAAACGACTAATGGCCGCAAGGCACCCGATGTTCGAGGGGGTGGACGAGGAGACCGCAAGGAAGGTAATGTTTTACGGATGGCTTTTCGCTCACGGGTTTGCCTCTCTTCTCACAAGCGGGATCGGAAATGAGGCCAGGCGGCTTGAAAGCGAATCGGCCACGATTGATATGTTTAAATCCGCGAATAAGATTTTTTTCCATGGACTTAAATCCATACTGAAACAGCCCTCCCCGAAAGGATCAGACAGCGAGCGGATTCAACCTGATGCGAGCGATACAATCTAGCCATCGCAACAGGGTTTACGGACTACGAATTCATCAGTTCCGCCTGCCATAGATTTCCGGCCTGCGGTTGGGCAGGAAATAGCGCATCCTGTGGCCTCTTACATGATCCATTGCCGATTTTTTCAGATCGGCTACCAGCATTGTCTCATTGTAGCCTGTGTATTTTTCATAAATGTTACCGGAAGGGTCGATGACCGTTGCAACGCCTGGAAAAGTCAATCCATGTCCGTTGTCACCCACCTGGTTTACAGCGGCTATGAATATGGAATTATCGTATGCGCGCGCTGTTAAATGCCGGGACCAGGATTTGAACTTTGTGTCAGGATCATCTTTTGGAGATGTGTTTTCTGAAGATATATTTGGTGAAGACGCATTGGGCGATGCATGGGGAATAAATATAGCGTCCACCCCCATTTCGGCCATGGCGGTGGAAAGCTCCGGGAAATGTGAATCATAGCAGAGCTGGATACCGAATTTAAAGCCCTGTATTTCAAATACGCAGATCTTGTCCCCTGCAATAAATCTTTCCTTTTCCGAGGGCCCGAGGTGTATCTTCTGGTATACACCGTCAATTCCATGGGGAGTGATGACTATATGAGTGGCAAGCGTCTCATTGCCTCTGCTCTGGGCAATACCCGCAAGGATTGTCACCTGGTGTTTTGCGGCGAGTTTCAGGATCTGTCCGGTGGATTTCCCGGGGATGGATTCTGCTGGAATGTCATTGATTTTGGCCGAAGGATAGCCCGTGATGTTAAGTTCCGGAAAACATATAATCTCCACCCCCGCCCCCGCCGCTCTGGAGGTCCATTTTTCCATGACATCGATATTTTCATCAAGACAACCGAGGAGAGAGCGGCAGCAGATGAGAGCAATGCGTATGTCGCGTTTCATGCGGCAGTGTCACCTGTTGGAAGCTTAAAATGAGCCCGGACCTTGAACACCCGAGTGGCCGGAAGGTTCATCAGGTCGGTTATGCCGGTTTTCTCCCGGATCGAAGACAGGATGTCCTCAATGTGTTTCCGTGACGGTGCGATTATGGTAAACCATACATTGTATTTGTTTTCCCGGATATAGTTATGGGTAATCCCGGGGAATTGGTTGACGGTTTCGGCAAAGCGTTTAAGGTGTTGTTCGTCAACCCGTGCGGCGCATAGCGTACTCACAAACCCGAGCCTGTCCGGGGAAAAGTTCCCGCCTATCCTCCGGATAATCCCGTCTTTTTTCAGTCGTTTTACTCTTTGGATGATTTCGGCTTCGCCTATTTTTATTTCCGGCGCCAATGTGTCGGAGATACAGGTAAAGGGCCTCTGCTCCATGGGAAAATCAGATTGGATAAGGTTTAATATGGCCTTGTCAATGTCGTCGGTGATTGGTTTCACGGGCATGCGGTTATTCCTTGTCGTTTTCGAGGTAAATATTGACTTTTCGGGTGCGGGGGCCGTCGAACTCGCAGAAAAAAATTCCCTGCCATGCCCCGAGCACCGGCTGGCCTCCGGTCACGGCAATATGGACTGACGATCCCATGAGGCTTGCCTTGATATGAGCCGCAGAGTTCCCTTCCATATACCATAAAAAAGAAGCCCTGCATAAATATTAATATGCAGGGCTTCTTTTTTAACAACCACACTCACGGGGTAAAAATCGTTTAATTTCCGTTTACACACATCCGGTCGGCTTCGGCAGTCCGGCCATCTTGCAGGCACCCTTGCCCGGGCCTGAAGGGAAGAGTTCATAGATGTGTTTAAGTTTGAATTTGGTAAGTTTGGAAAGAATCCGGACCATGGGGGCGATGCCGTTTTTCTTGTAATAGTCCTGAAGAACATTGATGACCATCCAATGCTCTTCATTTAACTCGTCAATTCCTTCCTGCAACTTGACGTATTGTACCCATTCCTTGGTCCAGCCATCAAAAGAATCGATAAAACCGTCTTCATCAACGTTAAATGTATTGCCTTCATATTCCACAGTTGCCATTGGATATTCTCCTTCTTTTACTTGTTAATATTCGTTCGATGTCTACTTTTTTATTTTGGGTGAAAATTTAAAGATTGCAGACTATCTTTTTAAACATAGTATGTCAATAATTTATTTTTTACTTAGCCATCTTTACCGGGTTAACTGATTTTTTACGAGGCCATCATGTCTTTGGCTATCTCTTTTCTCGATCGGTTAAAACGTTGCCGGGTTTATATGCTTATGCCCGGCGGTGTTGCAGGCATCTATTGATATTCATGATTTATTGGGATATTCAATAGAAATGGAAAATTTAATAAACCGTCCCGGAATCGTGGTGATCTGCGGGCCTACCGGCATCGGCAAGACCGCGCTTGCGATTTGTCTTGCCGAGGCCTTCGGAGGAGAGATCATAGGGGCCGACTCAATGCAGGTTTATCGTTACATGGATATCGGGACCGCAAAACCTTCACTTGCCGAGTTAGGCCGTGTCCGGCACCATATGATAGGCGTAATTGATCCTGCCTCCCCTTATGATGCCGCAAAATATTCAAGAGATGCCGGGAGTATAATTATGTCCCTTGGCTCACAACACAGGGCACCTTTTGTTGTGGGCGGGACTGGCCTTTATATAAAGGCGTTGATCCACGGACTGTTCGAAGCCGGGGCCTCCGACCCCGAGCTACGCAGGGAGCTGAAACATACAGCCGAAACTCGTGGCAGGGATTGGCTCTATCAGCGGCTTGTATCAAAAGATCCCGACGCGGCCGGCCGGATACATCCCAATGACACGTACCGGATCATACGGGCGCTTGAGATATATGAGTTGACCGGACGGTCCATGTCCGAGTCCCAGAAGTCTCACGGCTTTGGCGAAAATCGATTTGAAACACTTAAAATATGTCTTGTTATCGACCGCAAAGAGCTTTATGACCGGATCAACCGCCGGGTGGAGATAATGATTGAACAGGGGCTGGAAGACGAGGTCCGGGGCCTGCTTGCCATGGGATATTCCCGGAACCTGCGACCCATGCAGTCAATCGGGTACCGGCACATGATGGATTATATAGACGGCAATATGACGCTTGATGAAACGATTTCTACCCTGAAGCGGGATACCAGGCGATATGCCAAACGACAGTTTACATGGTTTAAAAAAGATCCTGAAATGATATGGCAGACCCCGGACGGGCCGGACGAGATCAGCCAGCGGGTTAAAGCCTTTCTGGAGCTTCGACCATGCACCTGATTTACAACATTTTCGATATAAGATGTCATACTTGCCCGGTTTCAATACGGGATTTAACCTTGCATTTTCAGTCTAACGGTATATATTGACAATTTGTTTTTTTAGTCATTTATTTTGCCAAAAAATACGGAGGCACTTATGTTTAAAATCATTAAAAGAGAGGAACATGCAGATGGCACGGTCATCGAAAATGTTATCGATGCCCCGCTTATCGCGTCAAAGGGCAGGCCGGGCCAGTTTGTTATTTTAAAGGCCGACGAGGAAGGTGAGAGGATTCCCTTGACCATATCCGACCTTGACGCAGAAAAAGGCACAATTACAGTTGTATATATGGTGGTTGGTAAATCAACGGCCAAGTTCCGTGACATGTCTGTGGGTGACGCATATCAGGACGTGATAGGACCGCTGGGAAGGCCGACCCATATCGAAAAACTCGGCACTGTGGTCTGCGTGGGCGGAGGGACAGGGGTTGCCGTCCTTTTCCCCATTACCAGGGGCTTTAAGAATGCCGGAAACAAGGTGATAAGCATCACCGGCGCGCGCACCAAGGAACTTTTGATACTGGAAGACAAGATGCGTGCTGCATCTGATACGCTACATGTATGCACCGATGACGGGTCATACGGCCGCAAGGGCTTTGTCACCGAGGTTCTAAAAGACGTCATGGAAAGTGAAAAGGTGGATCTGGTGGTGGCCATAGGGCCTGTTCCCATGATGAAGTTTGTGTCAAAGCTGACAAAGGAATATAACGTAAAGACCCTGGTGAGTCTAAATCCCATCATGATCGACGGGACCGGGATGTGCGGGGGCTGCCGGGTCAGCGTAGGCGGTAAGACGAAATTTGCATGTGTCGACGGTCCGGAGTTCGACGGGCACCAGGTTGATTTTGATGCGTTGATGCAGCGACTTGCCGCATATACCGAGGAAGAGCGGGCGGCTCACGATGAATATTGTCGAATCACGGGCACTAAATAAATTGCAAGCATGGAGACATATAAAATCATGACCGAAAAGAAAGATAAAAAAGAAAAGGCAGTGCGCCAGCCCATGGCCGAACAGGCTGCAGATGTCCGCAGGCATAATTTTGAAGAAGTCCCTCTGGGATACACCCCGGAAGCCGCCATGGCGGAGGCCTCCCGATGCATGCAGTGCAAAAAGCCGGCCTGTGTCCCCGGGTGCCCGGTGAGCATTGATATTCCGGGTTTCATTGCCATGGTGGCAAAAGGTGATTTTAACGGCGCCATCAGGAAAATATGGGAAAAGAGCAGCCTTCCGGCCGTATGCGGCCGTGTGTGTCCCCAGGAAGTCCAGTGCGAGGGCAAGTGCATCATGGGCAGGAAGGGGGAGCCCATTGCAGTCGGCAACCTGGAACGTTTCGTGGCCGATTATGAGCGCGAAAAAGGGGAGGGGGCCGTTCCTGAAAAGGCAGCTTCCACGGGCAAAAAGATAGCAATTGTCGGTTCCGGCCCGTCCGGTCTTACCGTTGCGGGCGACCTGTTGCTCAAGGGACATGATGTGACCATATTCGAGGCGTTTCACAAGGCTGGCGGCGTCCTTGTTTACGGGATCCCCGAATTCAGGCTTCCCAAGGCCATTGTGGCCGAGGAAGTGGCGGTAATGGAGAAAATGGGGCTTAAAATCGTCTGCAATGCCGTTGTGGGCCGGACCGTGTCCGTGGACGAGCTTTTCGAACAGGGATTTGATGCGGTTTATATCGGCGTGGGCGCGGGACTGCCTACGTTTCTGAATATCGAAGGCGAACAACTCATAGGGATATATTCGGCCAATGAGTACCTTACACGCGCCAATCTGATGAAGGCGTACCTTTTTCCCAGGTACGACACGCCCATTGTAAAAGGCAAGGATGTCGTCGTCCTGGGTGCCGGCAACGTGGCCATGGATTCTGCGCGCACCGCCCTGCGACTCGGGGCTGACCGGGTCAGGATAGTTTACCGGAGGTCCCGAAACGAGATGCCTGCCAGGGCCGCCGAGATCCATCATGCCGAGGAAGAGGGGGTCGAGTTTTTCCTCCTGACCGCTCCGTTAAAATTTATCGGCAACGAAAAAGGGCGGCTTACCGGCATGGAATGTTTAAAGATGGAACTGGGCGAACCCGACGCGTCAGGCAGGCGGCGGCCGGTCCCCATCGAGGGCTCGGAGTTTCTTATGGACTGTGATCTTGCGGTCATTGCCGTGGGCGCGGGCGCAAATCCGCTTCTGACCCAGGAGTGTCCTGATATTCATGTCAATAAGTGGGGTTATATCGAAGCCGATCCCGAAACCGGGAAGACGACCAAGAAAGGCGTATGGGCGGGCGGTGACATCGTTACCGGCCAGGCAACCGTCATTATTGCCATGGGCGCCGGAAGGGATTCCGCCGACTCCATTCACAAGTATCTGACCTGGGGTTGGTAGGGCGCTTTCTAGTTACCGGTTACCGGTTGACGGTTCGCAGTTTGCGGTTGTTGGTTTTCGGCAACCGTCAACCAGGAACCGTCAACCTGTAACTATCTATTTTAAAGTGTCCCAGAAGTTTCGCGCCCGGTTTTCCATTCCATTGTCGGGGCTGTTATAATTGCCCTGGTTCCTGCCTTCCGATCTTCCTGAATCCACTCCCGTAAGTTTTGCTATCCGCTCTTCAATGGGTGGATGGGTGGAGAAGAGATTCGCAAGGCTTTTTCTCGAAAGCGGGTTTACGATAAACATATGGGCCGTTTCCGGCCGTGCCTTCATGGGTATCTGTTTTGAAAATGAACCGAGCTTGGCGAGTGCATTGGCAAGGCCATGGCTGTTCCTGTTGAATTCGGCTGAAGCACGGTCCGCCATAAATTCCCTTGAGCGCGATATGGCCATCTGGATCAGCACGGCCGCTATGGGCGCAATGATCGACATGAGCAGCAGCCCGAAGATCCCGCCCCCGTCTTCGCTGTCCCCGCTTCTGGAAAATCCGCCGAAGATTGCGGCCCATCGCGCAAAGCCTGCAATCATCATGATGGCCCCGGCCATTGTTGCTGCAATGGAGCCGATGAGAATGTCCCGGTGCTTGATATGCCCCATCTCATGGCCGATGACGCCGGCAAGCTCTTCTTCGTTCATGTATTCCAGAAGGCCGCGGGTCACCGCGATCACGGCATTTTCCGGGTTCCGGCCTGTGGCAAAGGCGTTGAGTGCCTCCTGGGGAATCACGTAAATACGCGGCATGGGAATGCCCGCGTTATCCGCGAGCCGTTCGACGATCCTGTAAACGCCGGGATTGGTTTCAGGTGTTATTTCCTCGGCTTTGTACATGCGCAGGACGATTTTATCCGAATACCAATAGGAAGAGAAATTCATGCCGCCTGCAAGGATAAATGCGAAAAGCATTCCTCCCTTTCCCCCGAACATCCCCCCGATCCAAAGGATGATTCCGGTAAGTGCGGCCAGAAGAACAGTTGTTTTGATCTGGTTGCCCATTTTGACTCCTTTTGCCTGCTGATTCATAATTTTGCTTCATAATATAAGGCGGCATTGGGCATGTTCAAGAAGGCAGACAGGGAAAAATCCGGATATGTGATACGTGGGAGGGGGCGTGCCTCGTGTCAATGGGTGATGGCGTAGTAAAGAGGCTACTTTACGGGATTTTTGGGCATAACGGTATATTCCACGGTTATGGTGTCCCCGCCCGTGCCGGAAGCGGGTTCAAGGCCGTTTTCAAAGGCCGGTTTCACCGTGATTTGGCCGCTTTTCGTAATCGTGTCCACCGGAATCTTTTGGGTATATATGGTTGAGGTCCTCGCTATGGCAAGGCTTCTGCCCGTAACCTTTATGAATGCCGGTTTAACATCAACTCCGGTTACCCGCAGGCCCTCGGACAGTCGCCCGGAAAAGTCGGCCTGAACCGGAATGGAACGGGTCGCCTCCATATCGATAGTGACGGTAACCGATTCCGGCTGGATCCGGTTGACATGGATTCCCGGCGGGGATGAAATATCGGCCGTTTTGATTTTAAAACTATTGTCACCAACATGGGCGTTTAAAAGGCCGACTTTAACCTGTACCTGATCGGGCCTGAGTGATTGGATGAGGGTTGCGGCTCCGGCCAGGTTGACATTCACCGATCCGGCCGAAGCGTTTACGATTTCCATTTCCGGGGGCAGTTCGGCGAATTTTATCGGTACGTCAAGGGAAACCAGGGTATCCATACCCCGGGTGAACCCGAACCAGATCATGGATACGAGGATAACCGACGCCAGTGCCGCCCCCGCAATCTTAACGTTTTCTTTTACAACGTGGTTATCTGTTTTAATGGTTTGCCCGGTATGGGCACGGATGAATTCCTCCAACTGCTTCGGAGAACGGATGATTCTCATGGAGTCCCCTCTGGCAACCGTAACTTCTCCACGTTCCTCGGAAACGACGGCTACCAGGGCATCCGTGGCTTCGGCGAGTCCTGCTGCGGCCCTGTGGCGGGTTCCGTAATAAGACGGGATGCCGAGCCGGTGTGAAAGCGGAAGGATGCATGCAACCCTTGATATCCTTTTGCCGTCAATCACCGCCGCGCCGTCATGCACAGGATTGTTATGCCAGAATATTGACTTGATCATCTCTTTTGAGACCACGCCGTCCCAGTCGATTCCGCCCCTTATAAAATCCGTGGGGTCTTTTTTGCCTGGGAAAACAAGGAGCGCGCCGATCCGATTCTTAGCCAGGTCGAAAATGCCTTTAGTGATCTCGTCTAAGGCGTATAGCTCGGGCGGATGGTGTATTCGCCAGAATATGGATAAAAAGTTTTTTGCCTGAAAAACATTTCTGATTTCGTTTCCAAATACCACAATGATGATAATGGCCGCTGCTGCGGTAATGCCCTGCATGAGCCAGCTTGTCACGATCAGGCCCATGGCCAGGGCAGTGCGCTGAAACAGCCAGAGCATGACCAGGCCCATTATGACTCTCAGCGTGGATGTGCCCCGGAACAGTATGTAGAGCCTGAAGAGGATATAACTGTTTAAAGTAATATCGAGAATGTCCTGCCATCTGAGGCTTGAAAAGAATATATACAGATTTTCCATGATCTGCCTATTGTGTGATGCTGAACCTGAGTGTTTTTAATATCGCGCCCGATGCGTCCGTGATTTCCACCCTCCATGGCCCCTGGTCAATATCACGCAGGGCGATCCCGCTGTAAGTGGCCCACCTGGGGGGTTCGACCGTGAGCTTTATCCTCGCAACAGTCTCGTCATGGCGGATCCAGTTGTGGACAATCACGTCTTTTTTGGTGATGGATGAAAATTCCGTAAAGCAGAATACCTCTTTTTGGGAAACGGGAAAAATGACAGCCGTGTTCACCGGTTGTCCGTCCGTCACCTTTTCGCACATTACGGCCCGATCCAGGATCCCCGGATGAGTCGCGCTGCCTCCGGCCGGCGAACCGTTTTCCTGGGAGGATGCAATGGGGGAAAGCCCGATCAGGAAAAACAGCAGGGTTGCGATAAATATCTTATGACGATGTGACATGGGTTTCTCCAGGCGCTGTGCGGTAATCTGACCTTTGTTGCAAAACTTCCGTGTCAGGCTTAAATTGCACTCTCAACCTTTTATCTTATTTACTTAATCAATCAATTTCAACAGGTATTTTATCGGGTATGTTGTTTTTCGCTGATGATCTGTTTGAGCTGAGGCAGGAAAACAAACATCATGGTTTGTTTTACCCAGCTAAAATATTGCCCGCTTCCGGGCTCAAATCCCAAAAGCTTTGCATAGTGCGGGCCGGCGCCGAGATAATTGATCGCCAGTGTGTTGAAGCTAATTGTAAACATTTCGATATCCCGAAAAGATTCCTGTAACGGGATAGCGTTTTTAAAGGACTCTTTCGTATTTGTAAAAAATTCCCTTATTCTCCGATACCCGGGAATCTCTTCCCGGTCTCCTGCCTGAACCAGGTTGAGGGCAACGATTCGTAGTGCCTTGGGGTGTTTTACGGCAAAATCAAAAAACCGGTCAATATACAGAGAAAGGCCGCGCTCCGGGTTTTGTTCCTCAAGACCTTCAAACCACGTAATATTGGCCTGATAATATTCATCTGTCACGTGTTTTATCACTTCTTCAAAAAGCGTTGCCTTGGTGGGGAAATAATAATTGATCAATGGATGATCAATCTCAGCCGCTTTTCCGATCATGCGGATGCTTGCCGCGTAATACGGGTAGTCGGCAAACACTTTTACGGCAGCGTCGATAATTTTTTCCCTGGTCGGTTTTTTTTGATTTCTGCCGACCCTTTGATCAGACGCTTTTTTTTTCGCTGGTTTTATTTTTTTGGGGCCTGCCATGGCTGATATTATGGTTGGTGCGGACCATCCTGTCAAGATATTTTTAACGATCGTTAAAATCTCATTGACAGGTCGTTGCTGTTGGACTATATTTTTAGTGATCGTAAAAAAATTTGACTTTATACGATTGACGAGAGAAGGGGTTTAAAATGGAAACTAATCAGAGAAAACAACATTTAAAACAACGAGAAACAGGTTCCTCTGTTTTTGAGAGTCACAACTTACGCACTGATAAGCTGAGAGTCCTGAACATTCAACGCAGCTGTGTTCATGACGGTCCTGGTATTCGTACTACAATTTTCTTTCAGGGATGCGCACTGAGATGTTTATGGTGCCAAAATCCGGAAGCCCTGTCATTTCAACCCGACACAGCGCCTGATAGCAATTATTCAATTTTTGATATAATGGAAGTTGTTTTGCGAGATAAAGCGTATTTCTTCAAAACCAGCGGCGGAGTGACTTTAAGTGGCGGTGAGCCTCTATTGCAGGATCCGGATAGTGCGATACGGTTGTTGGAATCATTAAGAAAAGAGAAAATACATGTTTCCGTTGAAACTGCTCTTCATGTACCTTGGGAAAATATCAGCAAAATCGCACCGTACATAGATTTATTTTTAATTGATCTAAAGGTTGTTGGTGATGACACCCTCCACAAAAAATACACTCAACAAAACAGCAAATTAATCCACAGCAATATCAGAAAACTAATTGATTTAAATGCAGATGCAAAAATTCAATTCCGCATGGTGATTGTGCCGGGATTTAACGATATGAATAGCAGTATAAAAGCTGCCGCGGATTTTTTAAAGTCTATCAATTATAACTCAATTGAATTGCTGAAGTACCACAACATGTACGAAGAGAAAGCCAAAGGTTTGCGTTTGGTGCATGAGTCATTAAATATTACACCAGATCAAAGTCTTGCCGCTATAGGAAGCGCAGTTGAATTGTTCAAATCTTTTGACATCAAAGCGAAATACTTTGATTTGGAATCTTTTACAAATAAAGCCATCTTTACCAGGCGTGTTTATGACATACAAAATGATATTAGAAAAAGTGATTATCACCTTTGTCTTGAAGCAGCCAAACTGAAAACAAAATTTTATAAGAAGAATGGTTTTAAAAAGGCAAACCCAATACATAGGGCGAAACGCCTTTCGTATGTATTGGAAAACAAAGAAGTCATTGTCTATCCCAACGAACTGCTTGTCGGTAATTTTACTTCCAAAAGAGTCGGCGGACAGTTATGGGAAGAACATTGTGGTGTTATGTTCAGCTCAATTATTCATCAAATCAATCGTCAGACACCGATTTCATTCCAAATTTCTCTTAAGGACAAGTTTAGTTTTTATTTTAAAATATTCCCCTTCTGGATAAAACACTCCCTTTTCAACAAGGTATATTCATCCTTTTCAGATTTTATGTTAACAATTGCACAGGCATCTGACCTGAGTACCGGATTTAATAATAATATGGCGGCAATAGCACATTTTGTTGTTAACTCCGAACGGATTCTTAAGCTTGGTACCAGCGGGATCATAAAAGAAATTGAAACAATGCAAAAAGAAAAGCCTGAGAATAATCAGGACTTTTATAATGGTGCCATTATTGCCCTAAAGGGTTTGGAAGCGTTCGCGAAACGATATTCGGACCATTTGTTAAGTCTGTCCAAAAAAGAAAATAATCCGGAACGTCGCAAAGAATTGGAAGAAATGGCCGGTATCTGCAGACATGTTCCAAAACACCCTGCCCGCACATACCATGAAGCGCTCCAAAGCATGATGTTTTTGCAAATCGGACTTTGTATAGAGTCTTTTGAAAATGCGGTATCCTTTGGGCGGCTCGATCAGATTTTATATCCTTACTATAAAAAGGATAAGAATGCGGGGTTAATTACTTACGAAAAAGCCAAAGAACTGCTCGCCTTATTTATTCTTAAAATGGACGAAGTTATTTTAGTAAACGATGGCGATACCTATCTGAGGATCGGAAGACTTTTTGAGACTCAGTCTACAGACCAGGCTGTGACGGCCGGAGGTCTTGGCAAAGACGGTAAGGATGCCACCAATGATCTTACCTATATGCTGCTCGATATTTGCGAGTTGCAGCCACTTGCCGTAAATATGACAGCAAGAATTCATAAAGACAGCCCCATCGAATATCTGGACAGGCTTGCAGAGGTATATATCAACGGAGCGCCCATGCCGGCTTTGTATAATGATGAACTTTATATTGAAACTTTACAAAAATATTACCCTGAAACCACTATACAGGATTCGCGAAACTACGCAGTCATTGGTTGTGTTGAACCCAATGCTTCAGATGATCATTTTGGCAATACCGACTGCGCCAATATGAACGTTGTCTTGCCTTTTTTACAGGCTCTAAAAGGTGAGGAGCATGAGTTATGGCACATTGGGTTTTTTGATCAACTTGAGAGAATTAATAACAAAGCGATAGAATACAACCTCAGCAGGTGGGATAATAAATTTTTTAAAGCGCTTCTTTCAAAATATACAAAAAGACGTATAAAGAAAAAAATAAAAAAAGCGTCATCTTCTTATAATTTTCCTGCGAATATGGATGAATTGCTTGAACGCTATCAAAAACGTCTGAATCATCTGGCTTCCTCCATATTGGCGGATCATCAGAAAATTGAAAAAATTATTGTTGAAAATTTTACAACACCCCTTGCATCCTCACTCTTTACGGGTTGTATTAAAAGCGGAAAAGATGTGAACGAAGGAGGCGCTACGATTAACAGCGCGGGTATTCAGGCGGTGGGAATTACGGATGTTGGAGATTCGCTGCATGCCATTGATGAAGTTGTATACAAGAAAAAGCTGTATTCAATTGATGACATCATTAAAGCCGGTGACAACAATTTTGAAGGGGAATATTATCAGCAAATCAGATCAGCATTACTGGAAGTGCCAAAATTTGGTGATGACGGCTCCCGAAAATCCTGGGAGTGGATAAACAAATCTTTAAAGATTTACGTTAATGCGTTGAATTCAGTAGAGGACTGTCCGCGCAACGGCATATATATTGCCGGTTATTATGCCTTGAATGTTAATATTATTTATGGATTGAGAACGCCCGCCCTGCCTTCAGGCAGATTAAGAGGAGTTCCTCTCGCTAACAGTGTTGCGCCTCATTATGGAATGGAAGTGACGGATTTATTATCATCTTTAAATTCTGTTGCCGGCGCTGATTTTGTAAATTATGCACCTAATGGCACGACTGTTACGTTCACTATTGATTCGGGATTGTTCCAGGGTCCTGATGGCGTCAGAAACCTGTCTGGTCTGATCAGCACATATTTCAATAAAGGTGGCATGCAGTTTCAACCTAATGTTATTAACAGGGAAATATTACTGGATGCATACAATAACCCCGGAAAGCACAAATACCTCATGGTTCGTGTTGCCGGTTACTGCTCATACTTTAATAACATTTCCGATGAATTGAAATTAGCTATTATTAATAGAACTTGTTATTGTTAACACGCCGCCTTTGCGGGACAGGCTCGCCGCTTGCGGATGCAAAACGCGCAGGGCCGTGCATCGCGGTTGTTGCCGGCAAACATCTTTACATCGTGGATGCCGGGGAAGGAAGCACAAAAAATATTAACCTGATGGGCTTTCAGGCCGGGAAGATCGACGCAGTGCTGCTGACCCATTTTCATTCTGACCACTTGCAAACCTGGGCGAACTTAAAAAGCTATTGTAAGGATAAAAAGGGAGGAACGTATGAGCTCGGAATCCGGGATTACTGAAAAGCTTGATGCCGCTACTGTAAAAAAAATGATCATTTCCAATGGCATTGACCTGGTGGGGATCGCCGATGCCCGAAATCTGATTTTAGCCTATCCCCCCCGGCCCGCAACGGACCTGATGCCAAGTGCAAAAAGCGTGATCGTGATGGCTGTTGCCCACTCTCTGGGGGCGGTTTACTCTCCGGATATCATGCTCTGGACGCGCAGCAAGATGCAGACCTCCCGCCTGCTGGATGAAACAGCGGAAAGAGTCGGCCGCATGCTTGAACGCGAGGGTTTTCTGTCCCTTCCTGTTTCAGCGGATAAGCCTGTTGAGATATTCAAGATTAACCCTGAAACCGGGAAAAAATTCCGCCAGACCCGGGTGCTGGGTTTTCTGTCTCTGAAACACGCGGCCGTAAGTTGCGGCATGGGCGAGATCGGGAAAAACAACCTGCTGCTCACACCGGAATTCGGGCCTCATCAGCGGTTGTGCGCCATTGTGACTGAGGCGGAACTTGAGCCTGATGCACAGCGTACGCCTGGCCTTTGTAAGGATTGCCGCCGATGTGTGGATGCATGCCCATCCGGGGCGTTAAAACCGGACCGTTATGATGTGGATCCCTGTTTTGTTTACTGGACTTATGGTTTCAGGCGCATGCCGCCGGCAAGGCTCCGGGAATGGCCTGGATTTATAAGAATGATTCGTCAGCATATGAAACGCCGGGATTTGCTGGTGGAAAGCGGACAAACCTATATTACCGACGTGGACAACTGCATTGAGTGCATGCGTGCCTGTCCGGTGGGCGAGCGGTGGAAAGATATCCGGCCGGAAATACTTCCCCAGCAAAAATCCGGCGGCACGCTTTTTTAATATTCCAGCCTGTAGCCGGAATAAGAAATAGTGGCATCCCATGATGCATGACATAATGGCGAAGGCGGCTGTCCAAATATAATTGTTCTGCAGGAAAACATTGCGGTGTTTATTTGAAAAAATATAACGGCCTGGGTTGAAATACATAAAAGATGAATTATTGTACGGACCACCCCGTTGAATCGCAGCGGGGTATTTTTTGTATAATTGAATAATATTTTAAATTGAACTCGGGGGAAAAATGACTGATATTTCAAAAATCACGCTATACAGCGGCGGACACAAGGGGACTGAGGCGGAATTCGGAAAACTCGCCGAGACCTGGGGAATTAGAGAGGTTAATATATCATTTGAAGGGCACAATGCAGAGCGCACCAGGGGTGTTTGGTTGCTGGACGGCCAGGAGCTTAAAAAGGGCGACGTTAGCATGGAAATTGTATCCAAACGGATGAACCGGACTTACTCCCGGACGGATAAAATCCGGAAAGTCATCCAGTCCATTTTTCACATGGTCAATAAGGGCTACCATGTCATTGCAGTCGGCTGGATTCAGGAGGACAACACGGTCAAGGGAGGAACCGGCTGGGGAGTCGAGCTGGCGAAACTGTTTAACCGGCCCCTGAACGTCTATGATCAGGACCGAAAGAGATGGTTTTCCTGGGAGGAAAGTCAATGGGTTGAAAACACGCCCGTTATTACCGCAGATACATTTGCCGGCACCGGCACCCGCAAGCTTTCCGAGGACGGCCGGCAGGCCCTCAATGATCTTTTTATCCGCTCCTTCGGTCCCGCAGAGCAAAAACAGTAAATTGAATTACGATAACAATTTCTCGTTCCCACGCACCAGCGTGGGAACGGATCAGGGATAGATAGTAGATGGTGTCGCATCTTGAATTAAATCATTAGTTGGTATGTAAATTGAAATGATTTAAGAAAAGCCGACGAGTAGAGCTGCATAAAAAGATTTTTCAACATGATAAATGAAAATACGTATGAAGTATGGGTAAGTTATCGATACTGGGTCTTGACCCTGCCTTTTAATGAGTGACATCATTTTTCCCCATTTCTACTTCTGAAATCATTTCTCCGCTCCATTTCGCTTTGGGATGCTGTTTTTTAAATTGACACCATGCCCTTCAAAAGATATGGTTCGTATACAAAGGATCTTCGTATGAAAAAGAGAATCGAACCGTCACGCGTAAGCCCGGGCAAACCCTTACCCGATTGCACTATTTTTTTATTGGCCAAAGCATATCAAAAGGCCCATGGGCTGTTTCAGGAGCAACTAAAACCCTATGGCCTGACCAACTACCAGCATTTGATCCTGGAAGGGCTCTGGTATCAAGAGGGTCAGACCGCCGCAGAACTGGGGAAACTGCTGGTCTTGGATAAAGCCACCCTTTCAGGGGTGTTGGAACGCCTGAGCAACGCGGATTGGATTGTCAAACGACCCGACCCGGAAGACCGGCGCATCACCCGGTTGTATCCGTCTGAAAAAGCGAACAGCCTCAAGGATGAACTCATTGAGCTACGCAAACAAGCCAATGAAAACCTGCTGTCCGGGTTCACCTTAGAAGAGCAGCTCTTGTTCAAACGATTTTTATGGGACCTGATATAAAAGGGGATGCCGTTAGCATACCAACATATAATTGAGCTAAAATGCAAATCCACACCCATAACCGCCAAGGAGGAGACATGTTATTTCACCCGAAAAAAGAAACATATGACAAATTGGACGCGCGGTCCCGGGAAATCATGCAAAAAACCATCGAATATTTCGAGAACAAAGGAAAGGTCGAATTGTTGGATGATGACCACAAATGCGTCTGGTACCGGGATTTTTTGGATTTTATCAAAGAAAACAAAATCTTTTCTACCCTGCTGACCCCGACTGAATATGCCATAGATGATCCTGATGCCCGCTGGGACACCTATCGAAATTCTGAATTCAGCGAACTTCTGGGCTTTTACGGCCTGGGGTACTGGTATGTCTGGCAGGTGACGATCCTGGGTTTAGGCCCCCTTTGGATGGGCAACAATGAAGAGATGAAAAAGAAAACCGCCGCGCTCTTAAAAGACGGCGGGATTTTCGGTTTCGGATTGTCTGAAAAACAGCATGGCGCTGATCTCTATTCTTCCGATATGGTTCTCACCCCTTTGGCCGAAGGCAAATATGTGGCGGACGGCGGTAAATACTATATCGGCAACGGCAATGAAGCCGCGCTTCTATCCACTTTCGCCAAAAACTCTGAAACCGATGAATATGTCTGGTTTGCGGTTGAGACGACCCATGAAAACTATGAGTGCGTTAAAAACGTGGTCAGTTCCCAAATGTATGTCGCCGAATATGCCTTAAACAGCTATCCGATCACCGATACGGAGATCCTCTCCACCGGTTCCGAAGCCTGGGACAGCGCGCTGAACACCATCAACGTGGGCAAATTCAACCTGGGGTGGGGGTCGATCGGCATTGCCACCCATGCCTTTTATGAAGCCATCACCCATGCGGCCAATCGAAACCTCTACGGCAAATACGTCACCGAATTTCCCCATATCCAGCAGATTCTCACCGACGCATACACCCGTCTGGCGGCCATGAAACTGTTTGCCGCTCGTGCCATTGACTACATGCGCACCGCGTCTGCCGAAGACCGGCGCTACCTGTTGTACAATCCCATGGTCAAAATGAAGGTCACCACCCAGGGCGAAGAAGTCGTCAACCTGCTCTGGGACGTGATTGCGGCCCGTGGTTTTGAAAAAGAGACCTATTTTGAACAAGCCGCCCGAATGATTCGGGCTCTGCCCAAACTGGAAGGCACGGTACATGTCAACATGGCGCTGATCGTCAAATTCATGGCCAATTACCTGTTTAACCCGGGAGAATTCCCGGAAATTGATCCGCAATTCGGCACGAATCATGACACGTTCATGTTTAACCAGGGCCCGACCCGGGGCCTGGGCAAAATTCAATTCCACGATTACAACATCGCCTATGACACCTGTAACCTGCCCAATGCCGAAGTCTTCAAAACCCAAATCGCGGCCCTCAAGGACCTTTTGATTAATGCCTCCCCCACCAAAGAACAGACCAAAGACATTGATTTTTTGCTGAACATGGGCGAACTTTTCACCCTGATCGCCTACGGTCAATTGATCATCGAAAACGCAAATCTCAAGGACGTGGATGATTTGCTTCTGGACCAGATTTTTGATTTTCTGGTGCGCGATTTCTCCAAGCATGCCCTGACCCTGTATTCCAAGCCCAGCAGCACCGACCAGCAAATGGAATACGCCCTGAAAATGATTAGAAAACCGGTCGTGGACCCTGATCGCTTTCAACATGTATGGCAAAAATACGTCCTGACAAACAACGGAGCCTATGAAATGAATCCTTAGTCCCATAGTTCTTGTTTCCGGAACGGGGGGCAAATTGTTGGCTGAAACAATCACAACACATATCAAGGCACGGCAATCAGGCATAGGCCGCACAAACTCATTAGCCTGAATATACAGGCTAATGTTCGGGCACCCTGGAAAAGTTATAAAAAAATCTTAGCATGCAAGACGTCTTGCATGCTAAGATTTTGTGTGATTGCCATAGTGGGCAAGTCCCTTCCCATACAAAAACATGGGCAACAGACGTCGTAAAAGTCCCGTTATTTTGATGAATGATTATTTGCGGCAGGAAGACGACAAAAAAATATCTTAGCGGATAACTCAAAAGGAGCAACTATGTTAAAAAAATATGTCTTTGTATGTTTAGCGGTATTCGTTTGCATGGTGGTGGCTTCGGCGGCAATGGCCATTGATATGAACGACGGGAAGTGGGAAATCTCCTCCCGGGTGGAAATACCGGGCATGCCCATGCAAATACCGGCCTCGACCACCACCGAATGCCTGACCAAGGATAAACCGGCCCCTGCGCCGCCGCAGATGCCGGCAGGCTGCGAAATGCCGGATATTAAAATCAGTGGGAACACCGTCACGTGGTCCGTGAACTGCACGCAGTTTACCCCGTCCATGATGAGCAAGGGGACGATTACCTATCAGGGCGACAGCTTCGAAGGCGTGGTCGAAAACGAGATGATCCAAAAAGGAGGCAACATGCACATGACCGTCCGGATGAAGGGAAAACGGATCGGGGCGTGTGATTAAGGGCCATTTTCTTGATCCCTATGGAACACCTTGAATCCACCCGACCAATCAAATGGAATCTATTTCGTTTAATACATTTATTTCCGGTGCTCCTGCGGCAAATGTCATTGCCTGTTCCATGAATTGTTTGAAATGAGGCGTGGAACTGTGAGCGGTCAGGGCATCCATATCCCGATAACGCTCCATAAAGACTATTGTGTCGGGATTCTTTTCGTCAATGTTGAGCGTATAGTAAAGGGTGCCTTCTTCTTTTGCGACCTCTGCCATGAGCGTTTTTACGGCATCCATGGCAATTTCTTTTTTTTCGGCTTGAATGGGAACTTTTGCAATAACCGCGATCATGGGGTTTTTCCTTTGTGTTATTTTTTTAAATGCGTTTCAACAAATATCTTAAATCCTTTTCTTTCGTGTGAAAAAGAGTCTTCCAGGGTCGTTGTATCCTGGTAATCGATCAGTTTTTTGACCACGCCGAGCATCTCCTTATCAACCGCGCAAATCTGTTTTGCGATTTCCTTTGAACGTTCCAGCAGCTTGCCCGGGGCAACGACTTCATTGACGAGACCCCATTGCAAAGCCGTTTGCGCGGAAATAAAACGGCAGGTAAACGACATCTGGCGCGCCCGTCTGCGTCCGACGGCCTGCTGCAGCAATTGAGTCATGCCCCAGCCCGGGTGGATTCTCACGTTGGCATGGGTGTCGGCAAATGAGGCGTTTTCCGATGCAATGAGAAAATCGCAGTTTAACGCGATTTCAAAACCGCCGGTTATGGCATGGCCGTTTACGGCCCCTATGATTGGCTTTTCACATGCGCTAAAGACGTCCGGAAGATCGGTGCCGTCTCCTCTCGGGTCAAACAGGTTTTCCGTGAGAACGGCATCAAGGTCGATTCCCGAGCAGAATGATTTGCCGTTGCCGGTAATGATTGCAACCCGGATGTCATCGGCGTGCGAGACCATCTCAATGCAATCATAGAGCTTTGTCAAGAGCGCCTGATTAATGGAATTGCGCCGTTCCGGCCGGTTTAAGGTGATTATGGCGGTTTGGTTTTCAACAGCGTACAATACGGGTTCTTCCATTGTTCTGTCCTTTCGGTAGTCCGGTTTCTATTAATTTAACCGGACTCTATCATAAATTGCCTTTACGTGTAAACAGTACAGTTTTCACATTTTTTCAGAAAACCTTTCAAAAAACGCTTGTTTTATAACTATCATTATATATTATAGACATAATGTCATGCCTGTTTTGGGGCATAAATTTTTTAGCTATATTTTCAGGTGGTTTTCGTGTTATTCACATATCGGCATTCTTTTTATCCATCGTATTCCGGCCGGACCGGAGAGGGAGGTACACCATGGGATTTGTCAAATCATTTGAACAAATCATGGCCAATGTAAAGGCGTCAGCTGATTTTTATGATGCCCGGATGCTGACCGTTTTTTGGGAAACCAAGCCCGAAATTATTTCAAAATTGCTGCCGCCTCCGCTGGAACCCGCGGCCCTGCCGCTTGCCATGGCCTTTGTAGCGGATTATCCGGCAACTAATTTCGATTGTGTTTATAAGGAAAGCGCGCTTTTTATTTCCGCCTCGTATAACGGCGAGGAAGGTTCCTATTGCCTTGCCATGCCGGTGACCAGTGATATCGCCATGGCCGGGGGCCGGGAGGTTTTTGGATTTCCCAAGAAGATGGCGGAAATTGAAATGAATGAAGACGGAGAAACTATATCCGGGTCCACAAAACGCCGGGGAACCAAGTTTATGGAAATCCGGGCCAGCCTTACCGGAGAATTTAATGACCCCGCAGCCCGCGAAACACTCATGAGCAACATGGAAGCGGATGGATCGCTAAAGGCGGTTTCATATAATTTCAAGCATTTTCCCGCACCCGAGGGAGGAACTTTTGACTATAACCCCCGGCTTGTCCGCCAGGAAACGCTATTTAAGCCAAAAGAAATACAATTCGGGTCGGCTGAAATTATTTTTACGCCATCGGATTATGATCCATGGGCCGAGGTGGAGGTCGTGAAAATGCTGGGAGCCATGTTCACCGTAGGCGATAATTCAATGCTCGGTGGAAAGGCCGTAGCCGAGGTTAACGCCATTGAATTTTCGCCCTATGCATTTTTGAAATGGGACATGATATAACAGGGGAGGGGTGATCCATGACTTACCGGGACATTGATATCAATATCGGCAACTGGCCCTGTATAACCTGGAAAATCCGCTTTTTCCTTCGGTGGTCCATGCGGTTTGCGCCAAAGGCCTGTCAACTCAAACGACTGCGGAAGTGGCCGGAGATGCCATGCAGATATTCGGCGGTTATGGCCTGGCAAGGGAATTTTCCATTGAAAAGATGTTTCGTGACGCAAAGACCGGCATGATCGAAGACGAGGTCAATGATGCCCTTCATAGTTGACGCTCGGAACCTTTGTCATACAGCCACTTCCAGGAATTCAGCCTGTTCGCTGAAATCCATATCGTCATCGACGGTTTCCAGGTAAAGTTCTATGGCCTCCTGAATGTTCTTCAGCGCTTCCTCCCGTGTTTCTCCTTCGCTGATACATCCGGGCAACGATGGGACGATTACCGTGTATCCACCCTCTTCACTCGGCTCCAGAATTACTCTTAATCGCATTGATCTTCTCCTTATGGTATTATACTGAAAAATACCAATAATCATTCATTATTGCAAGCGGACTTTGAACATCCTCGACAGCATTTTTCAAATTTAAAAAAAACTTCTCTTATTCATGGCGCAGAGCCTCGATGGGGTCGAGCCGGGCCGCCTTGCGGGCAGGGAAATATCCGAAGATCACCCCGACTGCAGCCGAAAAGAGAAAAGCGATCAGGACGATTTTGATATTGAAGATAAAGGGCACGTTAAGGGCCTGGGCGCCGGCGGCTGCAGCCGCAAGCCCGAGGGCAATTCCCGCCAGGCCGCCAAAGGAGGAGAGCACCACCGCCTCCACGAGAAACTGCATCAGGACTTCACGCTCCCGGGCGCCGATGGCAAGGCGGATGCCGATCTCGCGGGTCCGCTCCGTGACCGATACCAGCATGATATTCATGATGCCGATACCGCCGACCAGCAGGCTCACGGCAGCTATGGCGGCGAGCAATGCGGTGAGCACACGGGTCGAGTTCGTCAGGGTATCCATGATTTCTTTCATGTCCCGGACATGGAAATTGCTTTCATCGCCGATTGGAATATGACGCCGCTCCCGCATCAGCGTTTCGATAGCCTTCTTGACTTTTTCCGTGGAAATCCCGTCCTCTGCCGAGACGTAGATGGTTTTGACATCGGTGTTCCCGGCAATGCGGCGCTGAAATGCACGCATGGGAATAAGCACCAGGTCGTCCTGATCCGTGCCGAAGCTCGTCTGCCCCTTGGGTTGCAGCACGCCGATCACCTGGCATGAAAGCTTTCGCAAGCGGATTGAAATGCCCAGCGGATCCTGGCCGCCGAAGAGTTCCTTCTTGACCGTTGCGCCCAGGACGCACACGGTTTTGCCTGCCCGCATTTCGCCTTCGGTAAACAGCCGGCCGGATTCAAGCGGCCAGTTTCGCACCTTAACGAAGTCGTCCGTGGTGCCGATGACCGAGGTTGACCAGTTCCGGCTCCCGTAAATGGTCTGTGTCATTTTGGATGAAAGCGGCGCAACGGCCGCCAGCCCGGAAATGTCCCGGGCAATGGCCTCGGCATCATCCGTTTTAAACATGGGTGCGGATGAGCGGGCTCCGCCCGGGCCATGGAATCCCTGGCCGGGACGGAGCATGAGCATGTTGCTGCCGAGGTTCGAGATATCGGCGGTGACTTTCGCCGTTGCCCCGCTGCCCAGCGTCACCATGGTGATGACGGCGGCGACCCCTATGACAATCCCGAGAATGGTGAGCGATGACCGCAGAACGTTTCTGCGGATTTCCCGCTGGGCCAGAAGAAAGGTTTCCCAGAGCATCAGAGCGCCCCCTTTTGCTCGCCACCGTTGTCGATGAGTCCGTCCATGAAATGAATCCTGCGGCCGGCATATGCCGCCATGCTTGTTTCATGGGTCACCATGATGATGGTGAGGCCGAGCTCCCGGTTAAAGGCGCTGATCAGTTCCATGATTTCCCGGCTGCGCGAGGAATCGAGATTTCCCGTGGGTTCGTCGGCCAGCAACACCCGGGGATGGGCGACGATGGCGCGGGCAATGGCGACCCGCTGCTGCTGGCCGCCGGAAAGTTCGCCGGGAGTATGGGACTCCCAGGCCGAAAGGCCGACGGCTGCCAGCGCTTCTACGGCAAGCTTACGCCGCTTCGCAACAGGCGTGCCGCGATAGATCAGGGGAAGTTCGACATTTTCCAGGGCCGAGGTGCGGTTTAAGAGGTTAAATCCCTGGAAAACAAAACCCAGGTAATGCCGGCGCAGCAGGGCCCGCTGGTCGCGGGTCAGCTTTCCGACATCCATCCCGTAAAAGAAATATTGCCCCCGGGTGGGCGTGTCCAGACAGCCCAGGATGTTCATGACCGTGGACTTGCCCGAGCCGCTCGGCCCCATCACGGCCACGAATTCACCCTGCCTGATATCCATATCAATTCCCTTTAAAGCGTGCATGGCGGCGCTGCCCCTGCCGTAGACCTTTGTCACGCCCCGCAGCCTGATGATCGTCTGGTTTTGGTTTGGGTCCATGCCCGTTGTTTTCATTCTTTTGTACTCATAGTATCGACGATAAATGCCGCGCCCGGTTTGATATTGTCGCTGATGACCTGTGTCAATGTTCCGTCTGTGGCGCCGGTGGTGATATATACGGAAAACGGTTGCCCGCCTTTGAGTTCCCATATCCGCTGCCTGTCGGGTTTCGCCTGTGGCGCTTCTCGATGGTTCGGAGAAGGGTGGGACCTGCGCGAAAAGAGCCTGGTGAAGATGCTTCGTCGGGTCCGGGATTCCAATGCATTTTTCGGGGGCGTAAATCGCAATGCGGTATTGGGGACGAGCAGGGCGCGTTTAATTTTTTTGACGATGATTTGGGCCGTGGCCGTCATGCCGGGGCGAAGCAAAAGGTCCGGGTTGCCCACGTTCAATACGGTCTCATAGGTGACCACCCCGTCCACGGTTTTGGGGCCGAAACGGACCTGTGTGATTTTTGCGGGAAAATCTCGGTCCGGATAGGCATCTACGGTAAAGGCAGCCTTCTGGCCGGATTTCACCCGGGCCACATCGGCTTCGTCCACATCTACGATCAGCTCCATTTGGGTCAGGTCCTGGGCAAGGGTGAAGAGCACGGGCGCCTGGAATGAGGCAGCCACGGTCTGTCCGGGGTCGACGGAGCGGGACAGGACAATGCCGTTGATGGGGGAGCGGATGATGGATTTATACAGATTCGTATCGATGGTTTCAAGGGCGGCCCGCGCCTGGTTGACCGAGGCTTCGGCGCTGGCCTTGCCGGCAATTGCGCGGTCAAGGGCGGCCTGGGCGGCGACCAGGGCCTGGGGTGAGACCGCCTTGCCCCGGCTCATTTTACGGGCCGCCTTGATCCGGTCGAGCTCATCGCGCGACTGGGTGATGGTGGCCTGTGCCTGCTTTTCGCCGGCCAAAGCCGATGCCAGGGTGGCTCTGGCCTGCTGGGCCTGTGAATCGAGTATCGATGTGTCGAGTTTTGCAAGAACCTCTCCGACCTTCACATGGTCGTTAAAGTCTACATCGACGGATTCGACGATACCGGACAGTTCACTTCCCACCTTTACCTGGTTTGTCGGTTGAAGATTGCCGGTGGCAATTACGAAGACTGTGAGGCTCCCAAGCTTCACCATCTGTGTTTTGTATTCGATTTTAGAATTATTGTCGTTGATCTGCCAGCGGATGACTGCAATGACGATCACCAGGATCGGCAGGCCCCAGAAAATTAATCGTTTCAGGCGATGGCGCCGGTCTTTTTTGGAATCGAGTCCAATGGTTTTTGAAATATCGGAATTCGACTCCGTTGCTGCGCTGCTCATCGTGTCCATTCCTTTTTGTTCGCGTCTGATTTTTTCAGGTCTGATGAATTCGGGGCAGCGGCAAAAGTTGTCCATCCGCCGCCCAGGGCCTTATAGAGCCGGATAAGGTCGGATGTGACCGCCCCGTCGCTTCCGGCCTTCTGATCCTGGAGGGAAAAGAGTGATCTTTGGGCGTCGAGCACCGTGTTGAAATCCGTCATGCCCGCCTTGTACTTGTCCTGTGCAAGCGCTTCGGCCTGCCGGGCGGCGAGAACGGCCGATGCCAGTGATGCACGCCGGTTTTGTTCGTCAAAAAAAGCCTTTATTGCGTTTTCCACTTCCTCAAGTGCCCCAAGGATCGTGGATTCATAGGTGATAAGGGCCTGTTTTTGGAGGGAGGACTGCACGTCGATATTTTCGCGTATGGCGTTGGCATCGAAAATTTTCCAGGAAATACCGGTGCCGTAATGCCAGGTCCGGCTCCCGGCCGTAAGCAGGTCGCCTGGCGAAAGGGCTTCAAGCCCGATGGAGCCGGTCAGGTTGAACCTTGGGTAAAGATCCGCCTTGGCCACGCCGATACGGGCCGTCTGAGCCGCCAGCCGCCGTTCGGCCCTGCGGACATCGGGCCGGAGACGAAGGGTGTCGGCCGGGACACCAACGGCAACCGACAGGGGGGCGATCGGTATCGGCCCTTGTCTGGATATTTCGGCATCGATTGCGCCGGGCGCCTCACCTATCAGGATTGAAAGCTGGTTTAAATCCGCTGCAAGAGCGGTCTTTAAGGTCGGGATCCGGGAGCGGGTGGTTTCTAAATTGTAGCGCGCCTGGTGCACGGCGAGTTCGTCGGTAAGCCCTGCCTGATAATTAAAAAACACGAGCCGGTATGTTTCTTCCCGGGCGCGGAGATCCTTTATCGCCACCGCCAGTCGTGCCTGCAAGGTGCGCGCCTCCACGTAGTTTAGAGCCGTTTCGGCCAGCAGACTCACCATCACGTCGTGAAGATCTTCCCGGCCCGCAGCCAGGTCGGCATTGGCCGCTTCAATACCACGACGGGTGCCGCCGAAAAAATCAAGTTCCCATCCGGCGTCAAAACCGGTCGAGTAAAACGTGTTCCGCCCTCCGAATCCATTGCTTCCGCTGCTGCGGGAACGGGTGGCGGATTCTTTTGCATCCAGCGTGGGAAACAGGGCCGCACCAGCGAGTCCTCGCTGCGCACGGGCCTGAAGGACCCGCTCCGTTGCCTTTTTAATATCAAGGTTGCCGGAAACAGCCCGGTTGATCAGGCTTGAAAGTACGGGGTCATCCAGCGTATCCCACCATTTTGCAAGCGTCCGGGGATCGGTTTTCCGGTTGGCCTGTCCGTCTTTGAGCTGTGTGTGCCAGGCAGTCGGGGTTTTGGCCCGGGGCCGGACATAATCCGGCCCCACCGCAGCGCAGCCGTTTAACAACAACGCCAGGGCGGCCGCCATTACTCTAAAATAAGAGGCGGCCTTTTTCAGGACTTGGCCTTTTAAAGTCGATTTCATCTAAATCCCTTAAAGCTTTCAGGGTTTGTCGCTCTTATGCTTTTTTCACGGGCAATGCAAATTGTCCATAGAAAAATTCTGGAATTTGGACCTTTCCGCCTATCCATCGCAACCGGGTTATCTTCATTTTTGCGAGCCCGTCATTTTTGCTCTTTACGAAATTATCAAGGTTTGCCATATGACGATTATGGAAAAAAGCTGTTTTGAAAATCAAGGAGGACGATAGTGATAAAGATCTGCATGCCCGTTTTTTTACGCACGAGAGTTCCTATGATATGTCTTTATGTAGTTGTTTTTATGGCCTGTGTACTTTCATTTACCGGCGGAGCCCGGGCACGGGAGCCTGCCCTTTCCCTGGATGCGGCCGTATCCGAAGCGATACATAATAATACGCTGATTCGCCAGGCGATTGAAAAACAACGCGCGGCCATGGAGAACGAAAAGAGCGCCGCAGCCGATCTGCTTCCGAAACTATCCGTTGAATACACCTATGCGCATTTCAAGGATAAACCATATCTTCTTTTCGATATTCCCCCCTTGGGATCAACTAAATTCGACACCTGGAAACAGGACCGGTTCGCATGGGATGTCAGTGTCACCCAGCCGCTGTTCACCGGGTTTGCGCTGATGACCCGCCGCAGGATCGCTGAGCTTGGCATCCGTATGGCGGATATAAAAAAGGAGCAGGCCGTGCAGGATGTCATCCTTCATGCCAGTGTCGGCTATTTTAATATCCTGCTGGCTGAACATTATCTGGAAACGGCTGACGAATCGGTTAATCAGCTTGAGGGGCACGCAAAGGATGCAACGCTTTTTTATGATCAGGAGATTATCCCTGAAAACGATTTGCTTAAATCCCGGGTGGCCCTTGCCCATGCCAGGCAGAACCGGGTTACTGCCGCAAGCCGCCTGAATGTGGCCGTGGCTGCCTTAAATATAATCTTAAATCGGGATATCACGATAAAAACAAGGATAAAAGACGTCCCTTGGCATGCACCCGCCGGCCTTGAACTGCCGGTGCTCTTTAAGCGCGCCATGGCGCAGCGGCCTGAATTAAAAGCGCTTGAAACAGCCGTTTGCCAGGCCGCCCAGGCTGTCCGCATGGAAAAAAGCAATTATTATCCAAAAGTCTATCTGACGGGTCGCTATGAACAGGTGGGGGATAATATTAGGGCCACGAATAACGAATTCGGAAACAGCCATAACACCATCATAGGGGCCCAGGCCCGGTGGCCGTTTTTCGAATGGGGAAAGACCCGGGCCGATGTGAATAAAGCCTTTCATGACATGAAGGCCCTTGAGGCAAAAATAGACGGCATCAGGGACAGCATCCGCCTGGAGGTTAAAGACGCGTACGAAAAACTCATGGTTGCCAATGAAAATATCAAAACCGCTGAAACAGCGCTGGCCCAGGCAAAAGAAAATTTTCGGATTACAAACCTTCAGTATCGGCAGCAGGTGACCACATCAACCGAAGTGCTCGATGCCCGGAGCTTTTTAACCCGGGCCGAGATGAATTATTACAATGCCCGGTACGGCTATATGATCGCAAAGGCTGCGCTGGACCGGGCCGTTGGATCAAATGATGTGTGCCGGGCCGATACCCTGCGGTAACGCAATGATCAAGGCTCCATAATATAACCCCTGCGGACATGATCATTTTTAAGTTAATAAAAGATCATGCTGCGGGGCAAGCTTTTGGCATGGAGCGGGTTGGAATTTTCAGCCCGCTCCATGTTATTTTCCTGCGTTTTTTTCCTGCCGGTGTGCTTCTTAAAAGTCTGCAAATCTTTTGCGCCTTCTGCCTGCTGTAATGTCCTTTTAATTATACCCGAAGCCTGAACAATCATTTGATGCCCTTGTAAAATTTTAAATGGGTCGAGAGAGGCTATGCCACATACCCTTTTGCCTATTGTATCCGGAATGGAGCACTCTGCCTTAATTTTACACAATTTTGTGATTAATATCATATTGCACAACAAAATTGTAATATTTAATTTTGTTGTGCAATTTTATAAAACTTTAAATATATCATAATAACAATAGGTAAATCTTATTTTTTTTCAAAAATCACTTTTGGCACACAGCTTGCTTATATATTAAATAACTATGATGATCGGTTTTACGCGAACCAGAGAAAGGATTTTTTGCAGGACCGTTTTTTTCACTGTTCATTACATATAATAAAGGAGGCAATCGAAGATGAAAAAAATTGAGGCAATCATTAAACCGTTCAAGCTTGATGAAGTCAAGGAAGCGCTTAACAATATCGGCACGCAGGGCATTACCGTTTCAGAGGTCAAGGGATACGGTCGCCAGCGCGGGCATACCGAAGTCTACCGGGGAGCCGAGTACGAAGTCGATTTCATACCCAAGTTAAAGCTTGAAGTTGTGGTTTCCGACGACCTGGCGAGCGAAGCGGTATCAGCCATCACCTCGTCCGCGCGGACCGGCAAGATCGGGGACGGGAAGATTTTTGTCCTGGCAATGGACGAAGCCCTGAGGATAAGAACCGGCGAAACAGGCGAGGACGCCCTTTAAAAATAAGGAGAACATGCAATGAAGATATTAATCTTAACAGCACTGGCTATATTGATTCATTCCACCGGAGTATGGGCGGGTGATACCACCGCTCCCACGGCCCTTTCCAACAAGGTCGCCATAGACCTTGTCCAGACACACGCCGACTATGTCTGGACTCTGATTGCGGCAGCTCTTGTTTTTTTTATGCAGGCGGGTTTTGCCATGGTGGAGACCGGTTTTACCCGTGCCAAAAACGCCGTCAATATCATGATGAAGAATCTCATGGATTTTGCCATGGGCTCGCTCGCTTTCTGGGCCGTGGGGTTCGGCCTCATGTTCGGCGCAACCACAACAGGATGGTTCGGCACCACCGGTTTTTTCCTGAGTGATTATACGCCGGGAGGAGACCCATGGGTACTGGCCTTCTGGATGTTTCAGGTGGTGTTTGCCGCCACCGCCGCCACTATCGTTTCCGGCGCAATGGCGGAACGGACCAAGTTTACGGCATACCTGATTTACAGTGTGCTTGTGAGCCTTGTGATCTACCCCATTTTCGGGAGTTGGGCATGGGGGAGTCTCTTTCACGGCGGGGGCTGGCTTGAACACCTTGGTTTTATAGACTTTGCCGGCTCCAGTGTTGTACATTCCGTGGGCGGCTGGATTGCCCTTGCAGGCGCCATCGTGCTGGGCCCCCGGCTGGGCAAATACGGGAAAGACGGAAAAGTCCATCCGATTCTGGGACACAATATGCCCCTGGCGGCCCTGGGTGTCTTTATTCTCTGGCTTGGATGGTTTGGTTTTAATCCCGGCTCCACGACAGCGGCAAATACGGACACCGCACTGATTTTTGTCAATACCAATCTTGCCGCCTGCGCGGGTGCCGTGCTGGCTATGTTTGTAACATGGATGAAATTCGGCAAGCCCGATGTGGGGATGAGCTTAAACGGCGCCCTTGCCGGGCTTGTGGCAATAACCAGTCCATGCGCAACCGTGACCCCGGCAAGCGCGATTATCATAGGGGCGATTGCCGGTGTACTGGTTGTCTTTGCCGTTGTCTTTTTCGATCGTATTAAAATTGATGATCCGGTCGGCGCCATATCGGTTCATGGGGTAAACGGCGCCTGGGGCACCCTGGCTGCCGGTATTTTCAATATGGGCGGTACGTCCCTGCATATGATCGGTGTACAGGTTTTGGGAATCGTTGCCTGCTTTGCATGGGCATTTACCATGGGCTTTATTTTATTCAAGGTTATTGACAAGACCATGGGCCTGCGGGTTACAGAGGAAGAAGAAATGGAGGGGCTCGATTTCGGTGAACATGGCAATATCGCCTATCCGGATTTTGCGGTGTCTGCTTACTCTCAGAAGTAATTGTTGGTGTATAAGGCCGCGCGTGTTTATTTGATTGAACACGCGCGGCAAACCAGGAGAAGAAAGAAAATAATAAACAATCAGGAGGTCACAATGAAACGAAGCATGGTAAAAAGTATTTTTTTAATGGTCCTTGCGGTTTTTGTTTTCACGGCGCCCATCTGCATGGCTGCCGAAGAAACGGAGCCCACGGCTTCGGCCGACATCAGCGTGTTGAACAAATATATCTGGAGAGGATATGAATTAAGCGATAGCAGTATTGTCATCCAGCCTTCCGTCACGGTGTCTTACAGAAATTTTTCCTTTAACTTCTGGGGGAACCTGGACACCGATACCGATTCCGGTGCGGCTACGACTAACCGATTCAATGAAACCGACATGACCTTGTCCTATGATACCAGCCTGTCCGGCGTGAATATCGGATTCGGGTACATATATTATGCGCTTAACTCTCCCGGCTCATTTGATTCCCAGGAAGTCTATCTGTCGGCCGGGCTTGATACCCTGCTTTCGCCGACGCTGACCGTATATCGGGAAATCGCGGATTCACCGGCGACCTACATTAACTTCGGGGTATCGCATGCTTTTAAACTTCCCCATGAAATATCCCTGGAACTGGCCGGATCGGCGGGATACTACATTTCGAATACCAATAATTTAACGGAAGTCAATGATCCGACTGAAAAATACAAGGCGTTTCATGACGGCCTGGTTTCGGCCACCCTTACGGTGCCGGTCGACAAGTATATTACCATAAGCCCGATGATCGCCTGGTCTTTTCTCCTGTCGGAAAAAGCGGATCATCTGTTGAAGTCGACAAGCTTCAATAATAAATCGTCTTTCATTTTCGGCGGGGTAACTTGTTCGATTGCTTTTTGACGTTTATACGCGTTTTCTCTTCCCCATGCGCCGGCATGGGGAAGAGAAAACCGTGCAACAAGACAGTGTTTTATAAAACCCAAACCGGGCGATACTGATGGAAAAAGAGCAAATTCGTATTCTGGAAGACATTTTTCAGGCCATCACGGTTTCGGAAAACCCCGACCGGTCACTGGACATTATCGTCTCCATGGTTGCCGACAGATTCGCGGTCGATGTCTGTTCGGTATATGTCTATGATCCATCTGAAAACAGTCTTGTTTTACGGGCGACGGTCGGTCTCAACCGTGACGCTGTCGGCGCGATCAAAATGGATGTCATGGAGGGCCTCACGGGCCTTGCCATTGAAACCATGGCGCCGGTGTTCATTACCGACCCGCAGGCACATCCCCGGTTTAAATATTATCAGGGAAGCGGGGAAGAAATTTACCAGACATTTCTCGGGCTCCCGCTGATATATCACCAGAAAATAATCGGTGTGCTGGTTATCCAGACTATTGAGCCAAACGGCATACAGGAAACGGATATCCCTGTTTTTTTAAATATCGCTTCTCAGATATCCGCAACGGTGGCCTATGCCCGGCTCAAGGAAAACCGCGTCCGGCTCAATGCAGACGACAAATATCCGGGTGTCGGCAATACGGATATTGCAAATCAAACAAATCTGAAACCGAATCATCTCAGGGGAACGCCGGTATCCGATCTTGTGGCAACCGGATATGCGCATTACCTTCCGGAAAATATTGATTTCGATCAGGTTCGAAACCGGCGGGTTGATGATTCAGCAGGTGAGATCAAGCGGCTGGAGAAGGCGTTTTATCAGTCCGCCGTACAGATCAAGCACTCACTGGATCAGGCGCAGGACATTTCCGATCAGGAATCCGCAATAATCGAGGCCCACCTCATGTTTTTAAAGGATAAATCCCTGCGCGGGAAAATCATAGCAAAAATTGAGGACGGCCATTGTGCGGAGTATGCGTTAAGAAAGGTCATCCTGGAATACGTGGACATGTTCAAAGCGATTGATGATGCCTACCTTAGCGAACGCTCCGAAGACATGATGAATATTGGACATCGCATACTGAGGAATCTTCTGGGTGTTGCCAACGATCCCCACCAGGCGTTCCTGAAAGACACAATTGTCATTGCCGCAGAACTTTCACCGGTCGATTTACTGGCGATCCGGCAACCGAACCTGAAGGGGATCGTCCTGGCAAAAGGCGGGCGGACCTCCCATACGGTCATTCTATCAAAATCATTTGAAATTCCGATTGTCATAGGCGTGGATGGCCTCCTGGAAACCGTCCATGAAAACGATTATTTGATCGTTGACGGGGCATCGGGGCTTGTCTATGCCAACCCATCTTCTGAAATAACAGCTGAATATGAAAAGCGAAAAGACGAAGCCGAAAAAGCGGGGAAAAAACTTTCGGCATTAAAGGATCTGCCGGCGATTACAACCTGCGGCTTTTCAGTTCGGCTCGGTGCGAATATCGGGCTGTTGTCGGATATTGCCCTGGCCCAAAAATACGGTGCGGATCATATCGGGCTTTATCGGACGGAATTCCCTTTTCTGCTGCGAAAAACGTTTCCAACCGAAGAAGAACAGGTGGACCTTTATACTCGGGCGATTCAAAAAGCAGGCGGCCTGCCCGTGACCATTCGAACCTTTGATGTCGGCGGTGACAAGTTCCTGCCTTATCTCCATTATCCCAGGGAAGACAATCCTTTTTTAGGCTGGCGATCGATCCGGATCAGCCTGGAGCTTGAAGATGTGTTCAGAACTCAGATTCGGGCGATCCTCCGGGCGGCGGCAAAGGGCTCGACCAAAATGCTTTTTCCGATGATTACCAGTGTTGAAGAAATCAGACGAGTTGTCGAGCTTGTGGATGAGGAGAAAGAAACTCTAAGAAAAAACGGCGTTGCCTTTGAAAAAGATGTCCCTTTGGGCATCATGGTCGAGGTGCCGGCCGCCGTCACGATTTTGGATCGATTGCTCCGATATATTGATTTTGTAAGTATCGGCACCAATGATCTTATCCAGTACCTTTTAGCGGTCGACCGGAACAATCGAAAGGTTGCCGACCGGTATAATATACTTCATCCGGCTGTTATTTCAACAATTTATAGCATTATCTCGGTTTGCAGGCAATTTGAAAAACCGGTGAGCATCTGCGGGGAGGCCGCAAGCCAGCTTTCCTGTATTTTATTATTTATCGGAATGGGAGCGGATCAAATCAGCATGGTGCCGTCATCGATTCCGGCAGCGAAAAAATTTATCCGGGGTATCACCCGGTCTTCGGCTGAAGATATTCTCCTCATGGTTCTCGAAATGGAGGACGCCGATTCGATCGCACAATGTCTGAGACAACACCTTGTATAATTCATATAACCAATAGTTATATCATTGTTATCATCTGTATTGCCTAAAAAACTTGACAAAAAACCACCAACAGAATAGACATATATTTTGTTTTTTCGACCGGCGCTTCAAAACAGCAGAAAATGTAATACATTTTTAATATTGACGGACTTTTTTCAAAGTCGTCAGGGATACGTCCTTGAAAGGAAGCATTTTAAGATGTCTGACAAGAATGAATTGAAACTCGCGGTTTTAATCGCAGTTGTCTGTATTGCGGCCGGGGCCGTGTCCTATGGCGCATACCCTGTAAAGGCCCCGGACCTGCCTGTTCGCGTCATGTTGGAGGCCACGGGCAAGAATGTCCTTTTTGATCACAAGGTACATCAGGATGAATACGGCCTTGAGTGCGTTGAGTGCCACCATTCCATAACCGGGAAAAAAGGGAAGAATGAGCAGGCGTGCGGCGCCTGTCATAAATCCGACGGCGTCTTTAAGCCCGCTCTTGGCAAAAAAGGGTTGTTTGATCACGAAGAGCACATCGAGGATTTTGGCCTGAGCTGCCAGGACTGTCATCACATGTATGACGAACAAAGCGACGGCAAGCCCCAGGCGTGTTCCGAGTGCCACATGGACACGGGTGATAAGGATATGCCCGGCATTGAGGATGCCTGCCATAAAAAGTGCATCAGTTGCCATAAGGAGATGGAAGCCGGACCCACAACATCGGACTGCAATGCCTGCCACAAGCCGCGTATGCGCAAGGATGCCTTCCATAACCAGTGCACGGCGTGCCACGAGGATACCGGCGCCGGTCCCGGCATGGCTGATTGCAAGAAATGTCATGGATATTGATGTGGTGTTGGAAGCTAAATATAATCAAGAAAAGGTATAGCGATGATTAAGAGGTCTTTTTTCGGATTCGCAAGACCGAGTCTGTCATACGAGGCAATCCCCGAAACCCAGCCGGAGCCGGTTGTCGTTGTTCCCAGGGAAAAGATTGTTCTTTTTATTCCCGCGCCCTGTGCAGGGGATGCTGAGGGCTGCGCCAAGCCGGGTGATGAGGTTGCGGCCGGGGAAAAGATAGTGGCTGATGGGAATGATGCTGTTTACGCCATATCTCCCGTGGCCGGGACCATAACGGAAATGACCGGGTTTGACGGGATCAAGGGGAACCGAATGACGGCTGTCTCCATAGACGTCAGCAAGGATAGTGATTCAAAAACAGACGATGGATTTAAAACGTACGGGCAAAGCCCAACTCTTGAGACTGCCGCGACATATTTCGGTTTTCTTCCGGGGAAGCCCGATTTTACGCCTTTTACTCAACCCGGTCGAAAGATTAAATCGATAGTCGTCATGGGCGTGGACAGGGACCTGAAATGCATTACAAACCAGCACGTCATCAAGACCGCCATTGTTTCGGTTAAAACCGGCATCGAGGTGTTGAGAAAGATTACGGGGATCCAGGATGTGATCCTGGTGGTCCCTGAAAATCTGCTGCAGGTTGCGGGTTCTGCCGGCGCAAGCATCAAGGCTGCGGGCAGCCAGTATCCCACGGCCCATCCGGAATTGCTTTTAAAGCGCCTGGGGGCAGACGAATCCCTGGAACCTGAAAGTTCCGTGTTTTTCACGGCCGAGTCAGTGGCGGCCCTGGGAGTGGCTTATAATACCGGACGAATTCCATCAACCAAGCTGGTTACCGTTGTAAAAAAGGACGGCTCGCTCAGATTGGTTTCAGCGCCAATCGGGACCCGCTTTTCGGACATCCTCGCGACCGTTGCCCAGATGCCGTCATCCGGTGACCGGGTTGTTTCAGGCGGACCCTTGACGGGAGAGGCCGTTTACACTCTGGATTATCCCGTAATGCCGGATACGGATACAATTGTCGTCCAGAATTCAGGAGATATTGTCCATGTTTCGGATACACCCTGCGACAATTGCGGGGAATGTATCCGTGTCTGTCCGGTCAATGTCCCGGTGAGTATGCTTGTAAGATACATCGAGGCCGGAGAGTATGAAACAGCAGAGGAAAAAATGGACCTCATGGCCTGTATCGAATGCGGGTTCTGTTCATATGTATGTGAATCGAGGATTCCGATATTTCAATATATAAGGCTTGCGAAACATGCCGTGGCAGGCATGAATTCAGCGGAGGAATAAAATGCCTGAACAGATCAAACCTGAACAGATCAAACTGACGGTCTCCCATGCGCCGTTTCTCCATAACGGGAGCCGGATATCCAAAAAAAGTTACAATATTATCCTTGCCGCCATGATCCCGGTTGTCGCGGGGATACTCCAGTACGGCATGCCCGCTTTTTCCGTGGTGACCCTGGCCGTGGGCAGCGCCATGTTCTGGGAAGTTTTAATGAATTTTATTACCCGGCGGTCCGTGTCCATAGGGGACGGCAACGCCGCAGTTATCGGCCTTGTTTTTGCCATGCTCCTGCCGGCCATAACACCGTGGTGGGCCGTCATCACCGGAACCGGGCTTGCGGTTATCATCGGCAAGCAGATCTATGGCGGCATCGGCGGCAATCCCTTCAACCCCGTGGCGGTTGCCATGGTCATACTGATGCTTTCCTGGAAGGATCTTTTTGATTTCAATACGGCTCTGGTCAATTACTCTTTTTCCTTTCAGCCGGTCTATCCCCTGGTCCTTTTAAAATCATTCGGCGTGGAGGCGGTGTCCGGCATCAGCGCGGCGGATCTTTTCATGGGACACCAGGTCGGCGGCATCGGTTCGACATTCGGGCTGGGTCTTGTCATCGCAGGTGTTTATCTCATGGTTCGCGGGTATATCCGCTGGGAAATATCTCTTTCGTTTCTTGCGGGTATATTTGCAACAGCCCTTTGTTTCCACCTAAGCAAGCCGGATGTATACGCATCTCCGGTTTTTCATCTCCTTACCGGGTATTCTCTTGTGGGTGCATTTTTCCTGGCCACCGAGGACTCATCATCTCCGGTCGGGTTCCTGCCCATGCTCATATATGGAGCCCTCGGCGGAATCCTCACCGTTCTGATACGCAATATCGGCGCTCATATAGATGGAGTTGTTTATGCCATTTTGTTTATCAACCTGGTCAATCCGTTAATCGATAAAATCAGACCTAAAGCTTCGAAAAGGGTTATCTATTATGCGTGAAATGGTTAAAATGGTCATTATTCTGACGGCGTTAAGCACTCTTTCCGGAGGATTGCTGGCTGCATTGAAAAGCCGTACCCAAGAGCGGATCGACAGCCAGGTCCTGGAGTTTGTAAAGGGGCCTGCCATAAGGACGATTTTAAATAAGGTTTCAAACGACCCCATCGCCGATCGCTTTACAATTAAAAAGGGCGATATTAAAGAGACCTTTTTTGTGGGAAAGGTCGACGGCAAGCCCAGCCTTCTGGCATTTGAAGCCTCGGGTACCGGGTTTGGCGGACCCGTGGGGATGATGGTCGGAATCAACGTTGACACCGGGAAGATCATAGGGACCGAAGTGACGACCCATAACGAGACTCCGGGCGTGGGCGCCAATGTTGAAAATGATACGGCCTTTGTCGGGCAGTTTGCCGGACTTCCCGTCAATTCAAAGGAAACGGTGACAAAAGACGGCGGTAAAATCACCGCGATGTCGGGTGCGACCATTACATCCAGGGCCGTTTGCGCCGCCGTGACCCGGGCCGGTGAAATTTATGAGAAGATGAAACCCGAAATAGAGGAAAAGCTGAAATCCTTTTCCGGTTAGGAGTATAGTATTATGGCCAAAACGATTACTCAGGAGTTTGTCAAGGGATTGTGGGAAGAAATCCCGCCGTTCAGGCTGGTTCTGGGACTCTGCCCGACCCTGGCAGTCACGAAATCAATGGAAAACGGGATTGGAATGGGGCTTGCCACTGCCTTTGTCCTTGTCTGTTCGAATATCCTGGTTTCATCCCTTAGAAGCATAATTCCGCCTAAAATCAGGATCGCATGCTATATTATCATCATAGCCACCTTTGTTACCGTGGTTCAGCTTCTGATGCAGGCTTATACATATCCTTTGTATCTCACGCTTGGAATATTTATCCCCCTGATCGTCGTTAACTGCATCGTCCTTGGCCGGGCAGAGGCCTTTGCCTCCAAGAATTCGGTCATTATGTCCGCTGCGGACGGATTGGGAATCGGCGTGGGATTCACGCTCGCCCTGGGGACACTTGGGGCCGTCCGTGAATTATTCGGCACCGGCGCCATTATGGGCCATGCGGTATTCGGGCCGTCCTATCATCCTTTTACGATCATGGTCCAGGCCCCGGGCGCTTTTATCTGCCTCGGGCTTATGCTCTGTCTCATGAATCTTGTGGGGAACAAATAACGGGAGTCTGAACATGCAAGACTACATATTATTGGTAATCAGTTGTATATTTATCAACAACATCCTGCTTGCGCAATACCTGGGCAACTGTCCTCGGGACTTCAAAGAAGATGGAGACTGCGGTGGGAATGGCCATGGCCGTTATTTTCGTACTGGTCATGGCAGGTTGTATCACCTGGATCGTGGACCATTTCATCCTCATGCCCTATGACCTGGAATTTCTCCAGACCATAGCCTTTATCCTTGTGATCGCGGCCCTGGTCCAGTTTGTTGAGATGTTTTTAAAAAAGAGCATTCCGGCCCTTTATGCGGGCCTGGGGATATTCCTGCCGCTCATAACCACCAACTGCGCCGTAATGGGTGTCTGCCTGATCAACATGAAGGAAGGGTATCCTTTTCTTACGACCCTGGTGGCATCTTTTGCGTATGCGGCGGGTTTCGGGCTTGCCCTTATCCTCTTTGCGGGAGTCCGGGAGCGGATCATCATAGGGCGGGTTCCCAAACCCTTGCAGGACACCTCCATCGGCCTTGTGACCGCCGGTATGCTGGCCATGGCCTTCATGGCTTTTCAGGGGATGGTGTAGGGCAGGGGCGAACGGGCTTATTAATTAATTTATATGTAATTGCAATCAGACTGTAGAAGGATTCGTTATGTTTGAAGCCATCTTGTTCATGCTCGGGCTCGGAGCCGCATGCGGGCTTATTCTAAGTGTTGCGTCAAAGATTTTCTATGTATATGAAGACCCGAGGATCGCAAAGGTTGAGAATCTTCTTGCCGGAGCAAATTGCGGGGGCTGCGGCTATGCCGGATGTTCTGCGGCGGCCGATGCCATTGTAACCGAGGACGCTCCGGCAAGCACCTGCATCCTGATCGGCGCTGAAAATGTCGTGGCCATCGCCGGTATCATGGGAACCGAAGCAGGAGGCGCGGAGGCCGCGCGTTCCTATAATAACTGCCAGGGTGGGAACCGTGCCACCGACAGATTTATTTACGACGGCGCGAGCAGGTGCAGCGCCCTTGCCCTCCTATACGGTGGCAAGAGGGATTGCGAGATCGGCTGCCTGGGGCTCGGAGACTGCGTGCGGTCCTGTAAGTTCGATGCCATAAGGATCGGCAATAACGGCTATCCTGTTGTTGACAAGGATAAATGCGTGGGGTGCGGGGCGTGCGAGCAAGCCTGCCCCAAGAATATCCTTGAAGTAAGGACCATGTCCCAGCGG
This sequence comes from Deltaproteobacteria bacterium, assembly GCA_013151835.1. Lineage (GTDB taxonomy): Bacteria > Desulfobacterota > Desulfobacteria > Desulfobacterales > Desulfosalsimonadaceae > JAADHK01. Next base: position 2,471 of record JAADHK010000009.1, on the reverse strand, counting down.
CTTCTGCATATGAACGAACATGACGATGCCCTTGCCCCCTGCCGGCAGACCTGTCCTGCACAAATCGATATCCCGAGGTATATTGCACAGATTCGGGAAGGTGAATATGAATCTGCGGTTGATACCATACGGGAGAGGAATCCTCTCCTCCTGGCCTGCGGCAGGGTATGCCCGCATCCATGTGAAGACTACTGCCGCCGTGGCCTTGGCGACGAACCCGTTTCAATCAACCAGCTCAAGCGTTTTGTGGCTGATCTTGAAATGAATTCCGGAAAACGCCTGCCGATTAGTCGTGCTCCCAAGACCGGCAAGCGCGTGGCCGTGATCGGCGGCGGTCCGGCCGGCCTGAGCTGCGCCTATTTCCTGCGCAGGGTAGGGCACAGCGTAAATATCTTTGAGGCAATGCCGAAGCTTGGCGGAATGATCCGCTATGGCATTCCCGAATATCGTCTTCCCAAGGCCGTTCTCGACTGGGAAATTGAGGGAATCCTGAACCTCGGCATCAAATATCATACAAATGTTCGCATGGGTGTCGATTTTAACCTGGGTTCTCTTGTGGGCGCCGGATTTGATGCCGTATTTTTCGGAATCGGAGCCTGGAATGATTTCAGCCTGAAGATTCCGGGCGAGGATATTGAAGGGTGTTTTACCGGCATTGACTTTCTGGCCCGTGTCGGGAACCATACCCCGGTGAAGCTCGGCCGCAGGGCTGCGGTTATCGGGGGTGGCAACACAGCCATCGACTGCGCCAGAACCCTGGTAAGGCTGGGGTGTGAGCAGGTCATACTTGTCTATCGCCGGACCCGCAAGGAAATGCCGGCAAACGAAGTTGAAATCGTTGCAGCCGAGCACGAGGGGATCGATTTCGTGTTTCTCGCATCCCCCAAACGCGTACTTGGTGACGAGAAGAATGAGGTCGGCGGCCTCGAGTACCTGAAAATGGAACTGGGTGAGCCGGATGCCAGCGGGAGGCGTCGGCCTGTGCCCCTGGAAGGGTCTGAAACGGTCTTGGATGTCGACATGATAATCACGGCCGTTGGTCAGTCTCCGGACATGACTTTCAGGAAAGAGGGCACCCGGCTTGACGAACTCGATATCACGCGATGGAGTACCTTTAATGTAAACCCGGAAACCTGCCAGACCAACGTGGAATATATTTTTGCGGCCGGGGATGCCGCCACAGGCCCGTCCCTGGTAGTTTCCGCCATCGGCGGCGGGCCGCCCGTTCCATCGATCTGTTCCTGAGAGGCAGGCCCGTGACTGCCCCGCCCCGTTCCCTCGGGCGCGAACATATTTCCGGGACCATATTTGAAACAATCAATGGGGTCGTGCGGAAAAAGCGCATTGAGATGCCAGAACTTCAGGTATCGGCGCGGGTGGATAATTTCAGGGAAACCGACCTTGTGATTAGCGAATCCGATGCGATTTCAGAGTCCAATCGCTGCCTGTCCTGCTGTAGGCTTTGTTATAATCCTGATGTTACAAAAAAACAAAAGGTTGCGGCATAATAAATGCCCGAATCCGAAAAAACGTTTCTTGATTTTATTTAAGACCTATGTCAACACGATCATAGAAGGAACTCAACAAGGAGAACAAGAATGGTTACGCTTGAACAACTGGACCAGATAGAGGCCTTTCAGGACCTGGATGATAATCAGCTTTCGGCCCTGTTGCCCCTTTGTGAAAAAATCGATTTCAGGCGGGGGGAGAAGCTCTTTAAAGAGGGCGATCCGGCACAACATTTATGGGTCGTCATGAACGGAAAGGTTGATTTACGTTTTGAACTCCCCGGGGACAGGCCTACGTCAGCGGATAATACAATCTCTACCCATGACGCCGATGACGAGGCAAGAAAAAAGATCCTTGGATGGTCCTGTTTTGTGCCGCCTCACAAGATGCGGCTTTCAGCCTATTGCACCACCCGGTCGTGCCAGACCATAAGGATCGCGAAAAAGAACCTGATTGAGCTTTTTGAAAAAGATCCGCTCATGGGCTACCATGTCCTCACATACCTGATAAAGGTCGTGGGCTATCGTTTCCACCAGTTCCAAGAAGAGTTGGCCCGGGAAAAGGGGCAGGCTGTTCTCCATTCATGGTGATTCAGGTATAGCCCTTGCCCATATTTTGATCGGTCAAAAAAGCCGCATGTCTCCTGTTTTTTTAAGGAGTATGCGGCTTTTTTAAACGACCACCAGCCTCATAGGTGTCAGGTAGTCTGTTATCAATACGCAGGCGCTTGTAAAATTTATGATAGACAGAAAAGTTATAAACGATCCTTCTCATCAGGCCTATCAGTCTGCCGACAGACCGGTTTAAAAATCAAGCGGACTTTTCACCTCTTTGATGGTAACACTCTTGACCGTATGGGTATAAATCATGGTTGTCCGCAAGTCACTATGACCGAGTAGCTCCTGAATTAAGCGAATGTCATAATTGATGATCTCGTAAAAAGTCAGGCAACCCGGTTAAGA
>JAADHK010000007.1 GCA_013151835.1 Deltaproteobacteria bacterium | reverse complement strand
GGCGAATTTGACACGACATAGCGGGCAGAGCCGGACATCGGCAAGAGAAGGAAAAATATAGAGGGGACACGGATGATGAATTACACAAACCGTGCGGCAGATGCAAAACGAGAATGGCTGAACAAATATCAACAGATCCGTTTGAATTAGGATATAGAATTAAAAAAACAATTTTATCAGTTTGTTAAGTATAAAAAAAAGGGGCCGTTTTCACGACCCCTGCAATGAGTATTTTCTATGAGTCCGTCAATATCAAACAGATTAACACGATCACGCGGTTTATGCGGCCATGTTTTTTACAAAAGAAAGATAATTTGAAATTATATTTTCATGATCCGAGTCGGTGACTTCCTCAGGCAGCCGACAAAGGGCGAACTCGGTTGCTCTATCGACAAGTTCCGCTAAAAACTTTTTCCTTGCATCGGCAAGCTTACTTTCAGCCTTATTCTTTTCCATTTCAAGCATGCGGCGGCTCTGTTGCCTGGCGCTTTCAACAATCTCTCCCCTGACACGCTCACCTTCTGCCGTAATACGCGTCTTGATCCGGTCAAAACGGGCACTGCTGTCGGCAAGCGCCATTTTTGCTTCGTCTATACGGGCAAGAAGCTCCCGTTTTCGGGCCTCAACATCGTCTATATGCTTTACGACCTCCTGTTTTTGGCCTTCTAAAAAAGCCTTGATCGGACCCGAGCCGTACTTGATGATAACAAAAACCAGGATGGCAAAATTTATATACATCATGGCAATGTCATAAACCGGCCGCCAGCCGCCTGCCGCTTCACCGGCCATTGCCGGGGTGGCAAGGCAGAAGACAAGAAGTATCCCGGCAGGCATAAGCCTACATAAGCGCCATGATATCACAGCCTTACCCACGAACAACCCTCCGATCAAGCACCTTTTCAATGATGGCCACAGCAAGTTCTTCCGACTCGCGGGCAAGCTTCTTCTTTGCCTCAAAAAGCTGCTCCGCCATAATCCGGTGGTTTTCGGCCCTGATATTTTCAATCTCGGATTTTGCCTGGACAAATATTTTTTCAGACTCTATTGAGCCCTCTTCTTCCAGTTTGTTACGATCTTCAAGGGCCTTTTCCACAACCGCCGACTCATTTTCCTTGATCTCACGGTTTAGGGCGTCCAGGCGGCAACCGGCATCCTGGATATCATCCTCCACGCCAAGGATATAGCCATCCCTTTCGGACATGGTTGCACGGAGCGGTTTAAACATGATCCGGTTAATGAGAAAAAGAAAAATCAGAAAGGAAATCATCTCAACGAAAAGGGTCTCGTTGATGGTGATCATGGCGATCTTACTGATAATATGCATTATATTCCTCTTTTAGCCGTCATCCTTATACAACAAAAATCAGTAATAGGGCAACAACCAGGGAATAAATACCCGTGGATTCGGATACCGCTTGTCCCACCAGCATTGTCCGGGTCAATAGACCGGCTTCCTCGGGCCTGCGGCCAACGGCCTCGCACGCCTTCCCTGCTGCAAATCCTTCGCCGATTCCCGGGCCGATAGCGCCCAGTCCCATGGCGATGCCGGCGCCCAGCATGGCCATTCCCTTAGCAAATTCACCGCCTGTAGCATCCATTTCAACTCTCCTTTAAATTAAATAATATTGAAAGACTCGTAAAAAGTTCGCCAATTACGATGGCTAAGTAGAAAATTCCATATACAAGGCGTAGCGATGTCGCGAAAGTGGAGGCATACATATAGTATTCCGAGCATTTCGCGACTCGCTACAACGTAGTAGATGGGATTTTTTACGACGCCATCATACTCTTAGCACAAGCAATAATGCCACAACCAGGGAATAAATTCCCGTGGACTCGGACACCGCCTGGCCCACCAGCATCGTCCGGGTCATAACTCCAAGTGTCTCCGGGTTCCGGGCTGCGGCCCCTATGGCCTTTCCGGCCGCATAACCTTCGCCCAATCCCGGACCGATACCGCCAAGCCCCATGGCGATGCCCGCCGCAAGCAGGCTGCAGATCGCGGAAACCGTCGCCGTATCCGGAAAAGACTTATAAACAAGGAGCAAGGCGATAAGAAAGCCGTAAATCGCCGTTGACTGGGCAACGCCGGAGCCGATCAACATGAGGGTGGTCAACTGACCTGAAATCGCCGGCTGGCGGCCTATGCCCTCACAGGCATTGGCCGATGGGAACCCGGACCCGACTCCGCACCCTATGGCGGAAAGCCCCATGGAAAGGCCTGCCGCAAGATAGGCCCACCCTGTAAGCATGGTGGCCCCGGACGTCGGGGAAAAGAGGATCAGAAGTGACACCACAAGGCCGAATATCCCGGCTGTTTCGGCAACCGCCTGCCCGATGAGCATGGTTTTCATCACGTCGGCGGCAAGCTCGGGCCGATAGGAAAGGGTTGCGCTCGCCTTGCCGGCGGTATATCCCTCGCCCAGAGCCGCGCCGATTGCGGCAAGCCCCACGGAAAGCCCCCCCCCGATCATCGCGCCGGTTTGAACCCAGTCAACTATTTGGATTGTCATTCTATTTTACCTGGACCGATATATAAACCAATGTTAACATTGTAAAGACAAAGGCCTGGATGGTTCCGACAAAAAGACCGAAAAACGCGTTTAACAGCGGCGGCAGAACCATGCTGTAAACCAGGTAGGAAACCACCAGAATTATTATTGACCCGCCCATGATGTTTCCGAAAAGCCTGAATGAAATCGATACAACCTTTGCAAATTCACCGACGACATTCAAAGGCATGATAAAAAAAACAGGCTCGAAATAAGCCTTGGCATAAGCCTTTATCCCCTTTGCCTTTATTCCGGCGTAATGTGCGATGAAAAACCCCATGACACCCAGGCTCAAAGGGGTGTTCAGGTCCTTTGTCGGTTCCTCGAGATGGGGAATAATACCAAGCCAGTTGGAAATCACCAAAAAAAGGAAGAGCGCGCAGATCAGGGGAGCGTAGGTTTTAGCCATTTCCTTATCAAGCGCATCTTCGGCAAGGTCATAAAACTGGCGAATAAAAAACTCGCCGATCACCTGGAGCGACCCCGGCACAAGCCTTCTTTTTCTTGATGCCAGGAAACCGAAAACAAGCAGTCCCGCAATCACGATCCAGGTCATGACGATGACCTCTATGTTAAAGGTCATCTCATGTCCGAACAAGGGTACGATCAGTTGATGGATTCTGCCTAAATCGTGCATAGTCTTTTTTTTAATTCCATCCGACGTTATATATCAGCGTGACCGGAAACCCGGAATCACCGCATTTATTAACTGCTCCGCAAGCATCAGTATCTGAATCATCAGCAATCCGACTATGGTTGCCGGCAGATTGAAACGATCCATTTTAATGGCACAGATCACGGGCACGGCCAGGAGCACATATCTGAACAAAATGGAAATACCGGAAAACAGGGTGGCTTTTTTTTCGGAAACACCGAGCCTGCCCGGCAGGGTCTCGCCCATCATTATAAAATTAAACACCGAAAACAGGGTTCCCAGAATCAGGCCCTTTCCCACCGGCTTCATGGAAAGCAGAATAAAACCCAGGCCCGCGAAAATCGATATTGTCAGGGCAAGGGAACTATACTTTTTCTCGGTTGCCCGTATTTGTTCAATCGGTCCCATCTTTGTCGTGCTTTCCACCTGTTTGCGTAACTTCGGCGATCTGCCGGAAGACCACGACCCCTCCGCCGATGATGCCGAGCACTATGAAAAGGGTGGTGAATATCCCTTTGGTGACAAAAAACCGGTCGATAAACCGGCCGACAAAAAAGCAGAGCATGATACAACCGGCCATGGTCAGCCCCACCTGGGATACGATATGAAGATTCTCCGTCCAGGACTCATTCTCCTTGTAATCAAAAATCTTCTTTTTGCCCATGCTGACCACCTGTTCAAAAACCGGCAATGTTTAACAAACTCAAAGGACGCAGGTCAAGGTTTTTTTCAGGTATATACTCATGACGGCTCTGCTTTCAACACGGGCGGGGATAACCCCCGCCCGTTTCCCTTCTAAGCAAAAATACCGCTGCGCGGGATAATCGGCTTTTTCCGACGCCGTCAATACTTCCATCCAAGCAGCCCCATGGCCACAACATTTGCTATAATAGCGATGCCGTACAGGGATGCGACGGTTATTATCTTGTTCCTGATGGATTTCATGCCCACGACAAAGAGCGTTGCCACGTAAAAGTGGAAATATCCTAAGAAAAAAATCAGCCAGATCCCCTTGAAGGAGAGATTCCAGTATTCATATTCCCACACAAGATGACCGCCTAAATTTAAAAGGCATTCAACTAAAACACAGAAGACGGAGTAGGCAACGGCCCAGAACCACCAGTCCGGGATACCGAGAATCCGGTCCTTCGGGTCGTCTGAAATTGTGTAATAATAGATCATGCCCCCGATTGCGAACATGAAAATAATCTCGATATTCCATCCCAGCATGACCCGAAACGCGGTGTCGCCCGGGACGGTCCAGACCGCCGACCGGCCCGTGAAATGGTATACCCAGCCGTTCCATGTTTCGTTTATACAATCCATGCCGAAAAGGGTAAGGCCCGCAAACACCGCGTTCCAGTTTCCGCTCTTTTTCGCCTTTTTAATCTCGGTTGCGTAGATGTAAAAAACAATGGCCATCAGGGGTATGATATACCACTTGATCATGGTAAGGTCCCTGAGCCCGTGCAGGGCGCGGATTGTTGCTGCGGTCGGCATCTTTTCCTCCTGAATGAGAAGGTCCAGTGAATTAGTAAAAGGTCAGTTAACGACTTTTCTGAACAAGCCTGTCAGCTTTTAGCGATTAGCTGTTAGCTCTTAGCCTTTAATTCCTTATCTTATTCACAGCTAATAGCTATCGGCTAATCGCTAATCGCTTTTCTACGAGTCCGTCATGAAATCCCGGATAATATCTTGGGGATAATGATCTTTAACTGCATCTGCATGAAAAATCCGTTTCCGTCTTCGGTCATCAGGCATAAAAAACGGTAATTACCGCTGGCGTAAAGGTCGGTGGTCCGCATCATAAGAAGCCCCTCCGGCGTATGGAGGGCAAGGCCGTTACACCGTTTAAACCCCTTCTTCAGCATGACCTTGCTGCAATGCGAGTACATATCGCTCAATGCCTCTGCGGCGAGTGAAAAATCAACGGCCTGATCTACAATGTCACTGGCCAGAATATTTCCAGCGGCGTTGACGATGGCAAGGCCCCGGTATCCCTTGATGGTCCGAAGAATTCCGATATTTTTCAAGAGGGCGGCTTCGAGTTTTGATGCCGGTTTTGCCGGAGCCGCCGACGGCTTTGCGGTCTTTGAGAATGTATCGGTTTTCCACGTTGCCTTTGCAATGGTCATGGTATCCATCTTGATCATCGGCTTTCCGTACTCCGGAGGCAGATCGGAAAAAGTGACCTGCACGCCCTGCCAGGTAGCCATCTCTTTTGCTGCGGCCTCACCGGTCAAAAATTCACTGTGAGCGTCCAGGAGCTTTCCGTCCTTGAAGTATAAAAAACCATTTTTCTTTGAATTTAACATAACTTCCATACGGCATGTTCTTCTTAGGATAACCACAAGGGGAAGAAAATTTTTCATCATAATCCCCTTGTGGGAAAGTCCCTCGTCCCTGAGGTTCAAACCGACGAAAATGGCCGAGGCCAGCCGGCCGAAAGAATACGGTTTTTCGATGTAATAAAGGACCCCCACATGACCGTCCCGTTCTGAAAACCAGGGTTTGGGATCATTTTCATCCAGAATGACGATGATCGGAGTGGACGGAAACTTGCGGGTCATGTAGGCGATCAGTTCCAGGCCGTCTGTCCCGGGCATGTGAACGTCCGTGGCAAGGACGGAAATCCGATTTTTCTCCAGCAATTCAATGGCCATTTTTACACTGCTTGCCGTCAGGAGTTCAAAATGATGCATGTCCTTGAATCCCTGCCTGGCTTTTTCCAGGTTTTTCTTTTCATAATCTACGATAAGTACCTTGTCCATTGAGTAGCATCCTGATATTAAAGGGTAGCACGGCATGGGCCGGATTAAGTCAAAAAACAACAGGTAGACATCAATCCCCCGCCTTTATTATAACTGTTTTGATTAACGACAAATACAATGAGTGTCAACATAAATATTTACAAACCTGCATTTCCACGGGCCCATCACCACGCAGTGACACCAGAATCACGCACAGCACAAAGGGGGCAAGTACACGTCTTGCCTTTACTCATGCTCCTTTCGGCCATCATCTTCTCATTGCTCGGGGCCGGCCCGGTTTTTTCACGAGACATCCGGTTTTCCGTGGCATCGTACAATGTGGAAAATCTCTTTGATTTAAAAACCGCCGGGACAGAGTATCCGGAATATATGCCGAACGGCCCTTTTGGATGGAATAAGGCAGTGCAGTCAATCAAGGTCTCCCATATCGCAAGGAGCATCCATGACCTTGATGCGGACATCATCTGTCTGGAAGAGATCGAATCCGCACAGGCACTTGAGGATCTTAAGAAGGCCCTTGAGGCAACCGGAGCCGGATATCCTTATTCGGCCATTGCAGACGGCAAACCCACAACGGTCAGATGCGCCGTGTTATCCCGGTTTCCAATTATCGAAAAAAAAGAAGTCACTGTCCCCGGTAAAAAAAGCCGCAGTATCCTGTGGGTAACCCTCGATATTTCCGGCCGTCACCTCATAGTCTTCGTCAATCACTGGAAATCTAAAAACGGGCCTGAAAGCGCCCGTATGCCGTATGCCGAAACGCTGCAAAAAGTTCTGTCCCGTCTCCCTCCGCATTGCGACTATATTCTGGCCGGGGATTTCAACGAAAACTACAATGAATTTTCGACCATCCTGCTTAACCGGCGACTAAACGACACCAATGGTGTCACCGGGATAAACCGGGTACTGAAAACCGTGCAAGGAGGACGGCTCGTAGACGAGAACGCCCTGATCCATGGGACGAAAGCCGGACTCCACTACAACCTCTGGCTCGAACTTCGCGAAAAAAGGAGATGGTCGATTCTTTTTTTCGGGAAAAAAGGGACGCCCGACAGCATCATTCTGCCGAAAAGCATGTATGACGACCGTGGAATATCTTACCTGGATAACTCTTTTGACAAGTTCGATCCTGAATTTCTCTTCTCATGCGGAGATATTTTCCGTTGGCAACTGGCAAATTCGGGCCGCGGCCGTCACCTGGGACGAGGATATTCTGACCATCTCCCTGTTTTCGCATGTTTTACAACCCGGCCGTTTGAAGAGGCGCGAGGATTTATGTCTTGCGATCCGGGTCTTAAAAATACAACGATCGCCGGTCTCTATGAGTCAAAAACCGGGGCCGTAAATCTAAAGCTAAACGATTGCACCGTGATCTTCCGAAACAGGAACAACGCCGTGATCAAGGAAAAAAACGGCCGGGCGATATATATCTATAAAACCGCATCCAAACTCAGGGCCGGCAGGTGTTACGACATTATTGTGACCCGCCTGAACCGTCATTTCGGAAACATGGAGATTACGGCCATCAAAAAGGCCATTGATACCGGCCGGTCGGAAAATCCCCAAAACTATTGGATTAAAATCAAAACCCGGGCCAACCTGTCCGACCCGGCGCTTATAAATGAAGTGGTCGGCCGATGTACCGGCATTTATAAAAACGGTTTCCTGCACACAAAAAAAGGCCGTTTTCCCATCTATTTTTCAAATCCGGCCCTGCGTCCGGCGGAAAATAATCGTATTACAATCATGCATGCCCGGATATCCTGCCACCGGATACCGGAACTCGTGGTGGAAAGGGCGGACCAGGTTAGCCTGGAGCCCTGACCGAAGGCACTGCTATCGCACAAATTTGTAATTTTATAACCAGAGAATCCACAATTTTGTCCTTTTGAGCCCCCTCCCCTGCGAACATGCCTTAAGTTAATGACATTGACTTCTCAATTAGTCCTGGCAAGGCAACATCGTAGGTCGGGTTAGCGCAGCGTAACCCGACAAAAATACTGACGGACTCGTAAAAAGTCCGTCAATATCTCCTTTCACGAATCCCGGTTCCGGCACAATCATTGCATGAATCTTTGGGCTAAACACATACCATTATCAACAACGGAGGCAAACAATGAAATCCTTTTTACCGAAAAGCGCATGGGCGTTTCTATCCATAACCTCTTTCATAGGGTTGGCCCCCGGGCTCGCACACGCAGCCGGTGCTGCGGGCAGCCCTGCCATAGACAGCGGGGCAACGGCCTGGATGCTGACATCCACTGCCCTGGTTCTTTTGATGGTCCCGGGGCTTGCCATGTTCTACGCCGGGCTTGTTCGAACCAAGAATGTCCTCGGCACCATGATGCACAGCCTTATATCCATCGCCCTTGTTGGTATTCTGTGGGTTATATTCGGCTATGCCCTTGCTTTCGGCAAAAACGTCCTCGGGGGCTTTATCGGATGGGACAATCGGTACTTTCTCCTTTCGGGCATCGACTCATCCGTTATTAACGGCATTCCGGAATATGCATTTGTGATGTTTCAGGGAATGTTCGCCATAATCGCTCCGGCCCTTATCAGCGGCGCTTTGGCCGAGCGCGTCTCTTTCCGTGGCTACTGCCTGTTCATAACTCTCTGGTTCACTTTTGTTTACTGCCCGCTGGCCCACTGGGTATGGGCGCCGGACGGGTGGCTTTTCAATGCCGGTGCCGGCGGCGTCATCGACCTGGCCGGCGGGCTTGTGATCCACGTTTCAGCAGGTATCAGCGCCCTTGTTGTCGCGCTCTTTCTGGGTAAGAGAGCCGGATATCCCAAAACCACCATGCAGCCCAACAACATGGTCATGACACTTATAGGCGCCGGGCTGTTATGGGTCGGCTGGTTCGGGTTCAACGCGGGTTCGACCGTTTCATGCGGGCTCGATACGGCCCGGGCACTTGCCATGACCCAGATCGCGGCCGCAAGCGGGGCGCTGACCTGGGTCATCATAGAGGCCATTATTTTTGAAAAGGCGACGGCTTTGGGGTTTGCATCCGGCATGCTGGCGGGGCTTGTGGCCATCACACCCGCCGCCGGGGTCGTCCAGCCGGTGGGCGCAATCGTTCTCGGGGCTGCATCATCCATCGTTTGCTACCTTGTTATCAGCTCAAAGCCGAAGCTCGGGTTTGACGATTCCCTTGACTGCTTCGGCATCCACGGGGTGGGGAGCGGACTCGGGGTTCTTCTTTTAAGCTTCTTCATCCGCGACTCCTGGATGGCGAATACCTCGATGAAGGCCGGGGCAAACGGATGGTCCGCCATATCCCAGCTCGGGATACAATTCCTTGGAATCGGCGTCACCATCGCCCTTGCCGCCGTTGCAACCCTTGTCATATGCATTGTTGTTACAAAAACCGTCGGTTTCCGGATCGACGCCGAAGGGGAACAGGCCGGACTCGACCAGTCTCTCCACGGTGAGCACGGCTATGGGTTCATATTGTAAACAGCCGGCTGATTGGGCACTGGTTTCCGCGCAGAGGGTGGGGAAACCAGTGCCCGAACCGGGCGCCGATAAACCCCGCCCCTGAGACGGACAGGGGCTAATATCCAATATCCGCCTGCCAACAAAAAGCTTGCACACCTCAAGATCTTAATCTATATTCCTCTATCGCAATTTAAGTCACACCCAGGCATGATGATATAATTAAGTAAACCATCATGCTTAAAATGACCCCACCGCGAGACGGACGGGCTATCCAAATTACACTTATACTTGTCAAAGGATTAACCGATGAGAACAAACCGTCATATCACCACCCTCTTTTCAATTATACTTATTGTCGCCGCCTTTTTTTTCATGCCTGTGAGCGCCCAGGCCGTGGAAACGATTCAAAATGGAGATTTTTCGTCGGGCATTGATTACTGGACCATTGATGAGGCAATCCCGTCGGCCTGGAACCCGGTAATTTCAGGGACGGTCCATTTAACACCGCCTGTTGAAAACTATACCGGCTCGGTGATTTACCAGAACATGAACGTGACCGGCATCGCAAATGTCACTTTCAATCTTTCCATTGATCTTATCAAAAGCGCTTCTTCCAATGGTGGAAATACCGTGTCCGTCTACGCCGTTTACGTGGACACCAGCGGGAAATCACACAATATCGAAATCATAAATCCGGACGACAGCACCATTGGGGTTTCGCAGGTGCCTCCAGATACGCCGACCCTTGTCACAAAGACCACGACAATTACCTTTCCCGCAGATGCCCAAAAGCTTGTCATGATCAGCATCGACAAGGATGACGCATATGGTGATTTCTATGTCGATAACATCTCTTTTTCGGCGGACGGAATAAGCACGGGTAATGTGCCGCTGATAACAGGCGTCTCTCCTCTCTCCGGGGCTTACGGGACTTCCGTTACCATTACCGGCAGCGATTTCGGCGCCGGCACAGGACAGGTCTACATGGGAGATCACCCGGCGCCCGTGACATCATGGTCCGATACTTCAATTACCGTAACTGCAAATGACAGCGGACCGGTGCGGATCATGACAGCTCATGTATTAAGCAATACGGCGGATGCTTTCACGGTTACAGGCACTTATTTCTCTTTTCTTCCCATGGAGACGGAAGCAACGATAATAAAGGGCCGGACACTCGAACAGGCCATTCACGTTGATTTTTACAATGGGTTTATCACGGCCGGAGGCATAACCTTTACGACACAGGGAATCACGGGCGCATCTTTTATACCGGCAAATGTTTTAAATCCCGGAGGCACGCTCCTTAAAATAGACACCTCGGCCCTTTCAGCCGGGACCTACCCCATCACCATTTCAGCGGCAGATGGTGTTCAGGGAACACGCACGTACACATTTACATTAAAAGTTGTTACGGTTGACAGCATCGATTTTTATGAACCGGATACTAACAACCCCCAGCAACTCAATATCATAACGACCAAAACCGTAACGGCCCAGGGCCAGTTCGGCGGACCGTTTAACGGCGTTTCAGTCCGGATGAACACATCCGACGGCAATACCGTTCTTGCAACCGGAGCAATGGGAGTTGTCTCCCCGCTCGATCCACCCGTAACACTGAGTTCATCGAATTCAACTATAGCGGGAGCCTATCTGAGATATTGGGGATACGATCTCTATGCCCTTGCCAACGGAACGGCCAACATTACCGCAACCGCGCCGGACGGCACGACCGCGACCCTGCCGGTGACGGTTGCCGTTCCCGACGGGGATAACCGGATTACAGCCATCAGCCTCACCCCATCCACGGTTTCAAATAAATGGGAAGATGGAGACGGGGACAACATCCACTTCCACGCGGAAGCAAATTTTGCCTTGAATTCAGGTGTATGGAAAGGGTCCGACACCTCGGGCCTGACCAATTTCTCCACCACCTTTTCAGACCCTGATCCCGTCTATTCGACTGACTTCAAAACCATCGACATAGACTTTCACATGAGCAATCCGCCAGCGGATATTGGGACAGCCGTTTTTTCTATTGCAGACGCCCATGTCCCGCTCACCTCTTTTAACGATCCATCCTACAGCGGTCTTCGGCTCCGGGCGGCAAACCTTGATCCCAACCCCTCATTTCTGGAGTCCATGACCATTGGTTTTTACGCGCCCGGCGACACAGACACCCCTGTTTTCACAAAAGATATATGGTCCATGGGTCTGGGCGAAGGAATACCTGTTGAAATCGGCGGCATAGCTCCAGGCACCTACAAGCTCAAATTCTCGGTGCCGAATGCTTTCCAGCCTCTTCAGCCCCAATGGTGGCCAAACACGGCAAACCCGGCTGATGCTGCATCCGTGACATTTACGGCAGGCTCTTTTACAGACAATATCATCTATTTTGCGGCTCCCACACCGACCATATATTTTGCAGGCTCGGCCGTTACCGACGACGGCAACGGTTCAGACCTGTCCGTAGCCGGAGCCGATATCACCCTTGTAGGCAGTGATCCAACCAACACCACTGCAAGCGATGCAAACGGCAACTTCATCCTCACCCAGATCCCGGCGGGTCAGCAATTTTCTCTTAAACTTGCCAAGACCGGATTAACGGATATTTACACCGCTGATTTCACATCCTCATATGATATCAACACCCAGGTGGCCTACCACTTTTTCCCTGACACCCAGCTTGCGACATGGGGGAACACATCAGGAAAAGGAATGATCATAGGGATAGTGACCGACGCCGGAAATTCGTTTCAGCCGCTTTCCGGCGCGACCGTAACGATCACAAACACATCTGATGGCAAGACCTACACGATTGTCTACATGGACGAGGGCAGCGATACCTTTAACGCCGCGCAAACCACGTCAGAAGGTCTGTTTGCCGTCTTTGACGTTGATGATGCGGCCACACTCACCCTGAATGTCTCAAAGGATGGATACACGGCTACGGAGCCGGCCATGGCAACCGCCCGTACCGATAAGGCCACGGAAGTATTTTTCTCCATTGAATCGCCCATCGAAGACGTCAAGGCCGCCTTACAGGCAGGTGTCGATGCTTACAATGCGAAAAATATAGACGGGTTTACCGCCTTTATATCATCAGATTACCTGAATAATGGACAAATCAGGGACGCTTTTCTGGCCGAAGCCCTGAATGAATGGGCCGACCCTGGATTTACGCCATCTACCTATACCATAACGTCTTCTAACATGAACGGTGATATGGCAACCCTTGAGATTCGGTGGGGAGATGGCGGCGGGGATACCATGATATTTAAAAAAGAGGGAACTGACTGGAAACTATACGGCAACCAGCTATGGTTCGAGGCCGAGGCTTTTTCCGGGTACCAGGCAGCCCCGAGCCCCTCGTATTGGGCCAATATCCGGGTAAATGATCCGGCCGACCGTATCGACTCGGTCCATGTAACAGGTCCCGGGATTACGGCCGGCGGGGCAGACCTGAATCATGACGCAACCGAAAAGGCCTGGGTCACATGGACGACGGACGCTTCTCAAGCAGACGTGGCCCCGCATTTCGGGGGCACAAAGCCGGACCTCCCTTTACTCTATACGCTTACCATCCATTTTGACCAGGGCTCCCAGGAAGTTCAGGAAATGTCCGTCACTGCATTTCTGGATAACGTCAGCATCCAGAACCCGGTCCCGGCGGACGGACTGGATATGACATCGGCGAATGCGCAAAACCTTTCCTTTACCTGGGACAATCCCGGTGCCGAATACACCGTCGGAATCCAGCTATTCGATCAAAACAACAACATGATATGGAACAAGTGGGACGTTGGCAGCAACCAGACCACCTATGACGGCCCCACACTTGAAGGCGGTGCGTATCACTATGTTCTTTCGATAAATGACGATGCCGGCAATTCATCCATGTCCTCCATTTCCTTTCACATTATAATCCCGGGTGACCTGACCGGAGACGGGAACATCGGGATGGATGACGCCATCACCGCGCTTCAGGTCCTGACCGGAATCGGCGGAGGTCATGTATCTCCTGAGGCAGATATAAACGGTGACCACAAGATCGGCATGCAGGAATTTATCAACCTGCTCCAGCACCTGGCCGGGTTGCGGTAGACCCCAGGATAGTTACACGCGGCAGGCCCCTTATTTCATATGGGGTTTGCCGCTTGCCTTGTTTTCACGGCAAAAATTACAACTTCTCAATTCCCGCCTTTACTTCCAACAGCTTATCGAATATCGGCGTTCAACAAAAAAACATTGAAAACATACTCTATTTCGATTAGGATAAAGCCTTTTATTTTTTCTTTAGAGGTGACGACTCCTAAAAAAGCCGGTCAACCCGATGCACGCCGATACGCACGTAAAAGGAGTGATTGCGATGAAATCCATCCGGGGACGGATTATACTGCTCTTTGTGTTCTGCCTTCTTTTCGGAGGCGCCCTGACGGTATTGCACTATGCCAACATGTACACCGTCAGACACAAGATCGTCCTCATGGAAAAATTCGACACACTCCTAAACGATATTCTCGAAACCCGCAGGTTTGAAAAAAATTTTATTTACTACCGGGACACGGAAAGCCTTAGAAACTGGAAAACCTATATCGGCCGGGTCAAAACATTTGTCAAAGACCAGGAAGAAGAAATTACGATGGTTGCAGGGCCCGAAAAATTCCATCGATTCAAAACCGACCTTAACGCCTATGATTCGGAAATGCGGCAATATATAAAAATGGTAACCTATGGCGAAACGCTTTTTCCCGTGGATGAAATCCGGACAAACGGAGGGGCCGTAGTCGGATTTTCACAAAACCTGATAAAAATAAAGACGCATAATATCAATCGTGACCTGA
This sequence comes from Deltaproteobacteria bacterium, assembly GCA_013151835.1. GTDB lineage: Bacteria > Desulfobacterota > Desulfobacteria > Desulfobacterales > Desulfosalsimonadaceae > JAADHK01. Next base: position 7,773 of record JAADHK010000007.1, on the reverse strand, counting down.
ACCGCATGATCATCTGGCCGGCCGCCTATTTCAGCATCTTTGTTATCCTTACCATCATCATCTTTCAGATGCTCAACTTCACCATATTAAAACCCTTGTACATGATCCGAAAGGCCACAAAACAAGTAGTCGCCGAAACTTTCGAGCCCATCGTCTACCAAACAAAACATAAAAACGAAATAACCAAGCTCATTTTTGCTTTCAACAAAATGGCAAGTGAATTGAAAACCCGTCAGGAGCAATTGCTTCAGTCCCGAAAAATGGCATCCATAGGAACCTTCACCTCGGGAATCGCCCATGAGCTGAATAACCCCTTAAATAATATCTATCTCACGGCGGAATCCCTTCTGATGTGCATGGAAAGCATGCCCGAACCGGAAAAGCAGGCCCTCATAGAAGATATCATGAGCGAAACCGACAGGGCCTCCGCGGTCGTGAAAAACCTGCTGGAATTTTCACGGTCGGAAAATCCGGATATGAGAATGATCGAAACCAGGAATTTTATTAACCGTACGATTAAATTCGTTAAAAACCAGTTATTGGTAAAGGGTATCGTCCTGGCAACCGAAATCGCGGACAATCTGCCGGATATCAAAGGGAAACAACAACAGCTTGAAACCGCGTTTCTCAACATCATCATCAATGCCATACAGGCGATGGAAACCGGCGGCCGTATAACCATCCGTGCGGCCCTGGCATTAAACGATCACATCCGGATCGATATTTCCGATACGGGCGTCGGCATAGATCCTTCGGACATGGCCCATATCTTTGATCCATTTTACACCACCAAGGAGGTGGGCAAGGGAACCGGGCTCGGGCTGTCCCTGGTGTACGGCATCATCCAGACTCACGGCGGCTATATTGAGGTCAACAGCAAGGTCAACAAGGGGACGACGTTTTCAATTTTCCTGCCGGCAACAGGCCGGGATGAGGAAAACATTGAAATCGATGGCCCGAAAACCACCTGAATAAGGTCATGGATAACAAACCCGGATACCGTATGCGGTCAGTCGCATGCAGGTGTTTTCGGGAAAAGAATATTTTCAATACAAGGAGAGTGAAATGTGGCACATGTATCTTCCCATTGCGGGCAACAGCACTAATGTCCTTCTGATCCTGGGGCTGGGAGGCATCGTCGGCTTTCTCTCCGGGATATTTGGCGTTGGAGGCGGCTTTCTCATGACGCCGCTTCTGATCATGTTCGGCATACCGCCCACCGTTGCGGCCGCTTCGGATTCCAACCAGATTGTAGGGGCATCCACATCCGGCACCTTTGCCCATTACCGGCTTGGCAACGTCGATGTAAAGATGGGGGTATTCCTGTTAATCGGAGGAGTTGTCGGTGGCACAGGCGGGGTCCAGATCATAAAGGTTCTGCGCCATATGGGAAACGCCGATTTCCTGATCAATATTACATATGTCCTGATGCTCGGATTTGTCGGCTCCTACATGCTGATCGAAAGCCTCCAGAGCATAAAAAAGAAGCCCTCGATGGCCGGCGCACGAACTTCAAAAAAACCGTCCGCATACGCCAGGATGATGAAGAGCCTGCCAGGCCAGTTATTTTTTGAAAAATCGGGCGTGGAGATGTCTTTTCTCATGCCTCTGGTCATGGGCATTTTTGTCGGCATCCTGGCGGCAATCATGGGGGTCGGCGGCGGCTTTATAATGGTGCCCGTCATGGTCTACCTTTTGAGGATGCCCATGCATGTGGTTGTGGGAACCAGTCTGTTCCAGATACTGTTCACCTGCGTCAATGTGACAATAATGCAGGCATACAGCAACCACACGGTTGATTTCATCCTGGCCCTCCTGCTGCTGATCGGCTCATCTTTAGGCGCCCAGGTCGGAGCAAAGGTTTCAAGGTTTTTGAAAGGGGAGCAGCTCAAAATCATCCTCGCCATTATCGTGCTGATTGTAATGGTAAAAATGCTGCTCGGCTTGCTGATACAGCCGGAAATTCTGCTCTCATATATCGGAGGGCACTGATATGACATTCATATTAAAAAAGACATCCGTACTGACGGCCATGACCATATTTTGCCTGCTAACCGGGGCCGGTTATGTCAATGCAACGCTTTCGGGGTCCGTTAATCCATCCAGCATATCCATAGGAACAACCTTCAACGGCCAGGATATCATAATTTCCGGGGATGTTTCCAAGGGCGCGGAGATACTTATCCGTATAACAGGAGAAAAAAAAGCGGAAAAATTCAAGAAAAAGGGAAAAATTCTCGGGCTGCTCTGGATGAATTTAAATACCATAGAGATGGAAAATGTTCCGTCCATGATGCTCATTGCGCCATCGGATTATCTCGAAAACTGGCTGGAAAAACATCCGGGGCAATGGAAAAGCACGGGTCTTGGCTTTGAAGCCGTAAAGGACAACATTACGCTCTTTCCGGAAAGCGAAGACAAGGACATGATATTTGAAGAATTGTTAAAGCTCAAAAAAAAAGAGGGGCTATACGGTATCCGGAAAAAAGCGGTCATATATACCAATAACGAGGAAATCACCACCTATGAGGCTCGCATCCATCTCCCGGCCGGCCTGCCACCGGGGGTGTATAATGTAGAGATACTTGCCATCGGAGGCGGGCATGTTCTTGAGAAAAAAACATTACCGCTTCCGGCACGGCAGGTCGGTTTCCCGGCCTTTTTGTCTTCTCTCGCTTTTGAACACGGCCTTCTTTATGGCATCCTTTCGGTGATTATCGCCATAATGGCGGGGCTCATTATCGGGTTCATGTTCAGGGGCGGTCAGGGAGCTCATTAACCGATTAGAAACGGCCGAAACGATGACCAAAGGCCTTGAACCGATTAAAACCTATCTCACCCGGCTGATCCAGGGGAAAATTGTTCCCATAACCGTTATTTTCGAACTGTTCCAGAATATCCTCCAGACAAACAACAGGATACTGGAACTCATGGCGGACATGAACGACAAATCCGGCGGGGATTATATATTCGACCGCCAGTATATTCTCTCGGCCTCCCGTGAGATGAACGAGCTTGTGGACCGGCTGATACGCGACTTCAATCTGCTTGCAAAAAACCGCTATACAGACTTAGGAAAGGTATTTCTCAGGATTTCAGAGGAGATTGAAACCGAACTTTCCGGAAAACGGATATCGGCATCGCCGCCCTATGCCATGGGTATGGACGCCGCAGGTGTCGCACTGGCCGACAGCGTGGGGGGAAAAGCGGCAAACCTCGGAGAACTGAAAACCCGGTTCGGGCACAACGTGCCAAAGGGATTTGTCATAACGACATCGGCGTACCGGAAAGTAATAGAGGGAAATCTCATTGCGGGTAAAATAGAAAAAATAACTGGCAGGTGGAGGAAAGGCAGCCTGACAACCAGTAATGCGGCGTCTGAAATTCAGGAAATGCTCGAAAATGCAAGAATCCCCGAACCCGTGGCAAATGAAATACGCTCGGCCTTGTCTCAAAATAACAACTCCGATGTTGCAAGATGGGCCGTTCGGAGCAGCGCCATTGGCGAAGATTCAGAAACAAGCTTTGCCGGCCAGTTTAAAACCCTGTTGAATGTGCCCTCAAATAAAGTTTTACCGGCATATCTGAAAATCATTGCCTCCCTTTACAGTGAATCCGCCATGGAATACAGGCAGGAAAAGGGGTTGCACGAAAACGAAACAGCCATGGCCGTTGCATGTATGGAAATGATCCATGCCGAAAAAAGCGGGGTTCTCCATACCCTTGATCCCGCCGCGCCCGAGGATGATACCATGGTGATTTCCGCTGCATGGGGTCTGGGCGCGCCCATTGTCTCCGGTAAAATCCGGGCCGATCGTTTCAGGGTATCGAGAAATCCCCCCTATCCGATCGTTGAAATGGATATAATCCGTAAGCCCGAACGGCTGATGCCGTCATCATCCGGAGAATGCGCGTTTGAGCACGTGCCGGTTGAAATGCAGACTGCGGCCTGCATTAACTACGAAGCTATTCATCGGCTCGTGGAAACAGGCTCAAGGGTGGAGAAATATTTCAAAGCCCCCCAGGAGATTGAATGGGCATATAATGCTGATAACAATCTTTATATCCTGCAGTCACGGCCCTTAAATATCCGGGCCGGGCTTACACGAATGGTCTGTGATATATCCGATGCCATCGACGGGCACCCGGTTATATTCGCAAATAAAGGAGAAATAGCCCAGAGCGGGATTACCAGCGGGAAGGTTTTTCCGGTAAAAACCGACGAAGACCTGCGCGCATTTCCCGACGGTGCAATACTCGTGGCGCGATCGGCGTCCCCGCGCTTTGCCGCTGTTGCGGCAAAGGCCAATGGAATAATTACGGACGTGGGGTCAGCCACGGGACACCTGGCCAATATCGCCCGTGAATTCCGCATCCCGACCATTTTAAATACCGGCATTGCTACAAAAGTACTGTCACCCGGCATGGAAATAACCATGGATGCCCAGGAGAATATCGTATACTCAGGCATCATTAAAAAACTCTGTTTCTACGAGTTTATCGAAGAGTCCTTTGAAGACTCCCCGGAATATCGTACCCTACACAGAATATTAAAAAAAATAGCGCCCTTAAGCCTCACGGATCCAAGGGGCAACAATTTTACCCCCGCCGGCTGCCGGACCTACCATGACATCACCCGATTCATACATGAAAAGGCCGTGGCCGCCCTGATCCATTTCGAACCGGGCAAATCCGGGGAAAAAAAAGGGGGCATGGTGACAAGGCTTGAAAGCGATATCCCCATTGACCTCAGGATCATTGATATCAAGGACGGAATCGTAAAAGCCGCAGGGGCAAGAAAAAAAATCACTGAAGAGGAGATACGGTCCATGCCCATGAGGGCTTTTTTAGCCGGCCTCGGAAGCATGGGGTGGTGGGATACCGAACCCCTGCCAGTTGATTTCAAAGGCTTTATGTCGAGCCTGACACGCACATTTTCCCCTGAACTGGCAAGCCCCCGTTTTGTGGGACTGAACCTGGCGGTGATCTCCAGGGAATATGCGAACATCAGCCTTAAACTCGGCTATCATTTCAACCTCATCTCCGCATATATTGGTGAAAATATTAATGACAATTATGTTTCTTTCCATTTCCAGGGAGGCGTTACCGATCAGTTGCGGCGCGACCGGAGGGCAAAACTTATCGCCATGATACTCGAAGAAAATGATTTCATGGTTGAGTTCACTCATGATATAGTCGTGGCAAACCTCAAAAAATTCAATACCGGCCAAATGCTTAAAAAAGTAAAGATGCTGGGAAATCTGGTCGCATTTACCCGCCAGCTTGATGTCCGGATGGATTCAGATGGGCAAATCGAAAAATATTTGTTGAAATTTAATCGCTTAATCCGTAATCCTGTATCCGATTCCCATGCGGCGGATGAAAATGTAACACCCAAAAATAACGATGGAGTACAATTATGACAGACCAGACACAAAAGACCATCCTGATACTGGATGATGAGGAAATCGTGCTCAAGCGCCTGAAACCGGCTCTTGAGAAAAACGGTTATTTAGTGGAGACTTTTTCACGCAGCCAGGAAGCCTTTGACCGGGTTATGGAAAAAAATTTCGATATCGTCATTACCGACCTGAAGATGGACGGCCTTGACGGCATGCAGTTTTTAACCCTTGTCAAAGAGCAGTCTCCTATGACTGAAGTAATCGTTATAACAGGGTTTGCCACCATGGAAACAGCCAAAAGCTCTTTTCAGAAAGGCGTATTCGATTTTCTGGCAAAACCCTTTAAACTGGCCGAAATCATAGAGACGGTAAAAAAGGCGGAAGCCAAACTGGATCAGGACGCGTAAAAAGTCGGATATTTTGCCGTTTTTCAGGCAAAGAGGCGGGCACAATCCTAACTAAAACTCGGGGCTGAGGGCTCGTAAAAAGATCCATATTCACGGCTCGCGCAACGCCGCAGATGGACTTTTTACGAGTCCGTGTCAAACCGGAGCGGATATATGTTGAAAACAATAATATACTTGAATGCGGACCTGGCATCGAGCATCGCGCTCAGGTATGCCTGCCAACTTGCAAAGATAACAGGCATGGAAATCAATACATTCCATGTTGAACCACCAAATGCAAAGAGGTATCCACCCGGAAGCGGCTGGGTCAGAAGGACATGGGAAAACGGTCTTCTGGAACAGGCCAGGGAAAAAATCATGCTCCTGATGACTGCTGAAAGGGATATCTGCCCTGATCTCAAAAAACCGGCCGTCCGCATCGGCGAGCCAGAAAACGAACTTCTCCGTGAACTGAGGATGGTGGATTACGATCTTTTTGTCATCGGCCTTCTCCATTCCTTTTCGGCCCGTCAGTTCTACAGGCGCATGCATTCGAAATTCTATAAAAAGGCCGGCTGCCCCATTCTCCTTGTCAAAAACCTGTTAACCGTAAAAAGGGTGGGAATTCTCATCCAGCCGGAGGATAATGCCCTGCCCCAGGCGGAGACATTCCTCAAATTCTTTACGGATGCCCCTGTGGAGGTGGATATATTGACCTGTATATTTCATCGCAAAGCGGCGTTACGTGAAAAGGGGGTCATGGAATCAAGGGCTGCGGGTTTGCCCGGGGAAAAGGACGGGGCCGGGGCCGCCATTGTAAACAAGCTTGAACAGGCCAATTTTTCTCCTAATATCGTGGTCTTGAAAGGCGATGCCGTCTCCATAGGCGACAGACTGTCAACATACCCGCTCGTTTTGACTTCCCTGCCGCCTGATACCGGCCCCTCATCCCCCATTCTGGAATGCCTGAGCCGGATATCTTCGGCCATTCTTTTTTGCCGGCAATAAAGCACAAGGAGGGAGAATATAATGAAAATTCTGATCGCCGTTGATTCAAAAGCATACAGCGGATATGCCGTAAAAGAGGCAACGGCCCTGGCCGCAAACACATGGGCCAGCGTTACTCTGCTTGGCGTGGAGGCCAAATCCGGGCAGACCGGCAGGGCAACTTCCAGCGGCAGCCGGGACATCCGGACCGCCATAAACAAATACCGCAAACAATTTATAGATTTTTTCCCAAAAGGCGAGTGCCCTTATACCGAGCACAATTTTTCCTATGAATGGATAGATACGGGAAACAATGTGTGCGAGGAATTTTACATGGCAAAAAGCGCCAGGAAACCGTTTATCCGACGTATCCGGACCGGCAGTCCGGTGAAGGCCATCCTTGCGGAAGCAAAAGAAACAATGGCCGACCTTATTATTACAGGCTGCGACCCGGCCGGAGGATGCATCTGGACGGAAACTCCAAACACCCCGGTAAGGCTTGTCAACGAGGCGCCTTGTTCGGTAATGATTGTAAAATCAGAGAAAAAAATCGATAATATCGTCTGCTGCCTTGATAATGACAATGTAACCCAGGCATCCCTTGAACTCATAAATCAGATGGTGACCATTCACGAGGCCCGCCTGACGCTCGTGGGATTCGAAGACAACTCCGGAGGATTGCAGACAGGCGTGGAAAAACGGATGTACGCCACCCTTCGGTATTACCAAGCCGTCGGGATAGAGCCGGTCGTCGAGATGGTGGACAAAGACTCCTTTGGACCCTTTGTAACAGACAAAAGACAATGGGGGCTCATGGCCTTCTGGCTGGGTCCGCAGTCGATACTGGGCAAATGGCTCCCCAAGGCCAGGATGAACAGGATCGTAAAGGAAAGCAGGGCGTCCGTGCTTATCCTCAGGTAACAATTCGAATCTTCCCGGTTCCAAGCCCCTTCTTTTCCACTCTACTGCTCTTTTTCTCCCGTAATCGAAATAAAGCA
>JAADHK010000086.1 GCA_013151835.1 Deltaproteobacteria bacterium | reverse complement strand
CGCGAACTCAAGTTCATGATCACGGCCGCATGCTTTGTGGTGGTGGTTGCCGGGATGCGGGCAGCGGCCGGGATTCTCATACCGTTTCTTCTTTCCGTGTTTATCGCCATTATATTTACGCCCCCGCTCTTCTGGCTGCAAAAAAAGGGGCTGCCGAACTGGCTTGCCATCGCCCTTATCATGGCCGGGATATTTGTGCTTTCCATCCTTTTTGTCGCTTTTGTGGGCACTTCCGTCACGGATTTCACCAATTCGCTTCCAGTCTATGAAAAAAGGCTGGTTTCAAAATCGACCTTTATCGTCGGCTGGCTCAATGACCACGGCGTGAAAATTTCATATTCCATGTTCATCGATTATTTCGATCCTTCCATCGCCATGCAGATGGCCTCGAAAATTTTAAAGGGGTTAAGCGGCGTGCTTACAAACGCGTTTCTCATCCTTTTGACCGTGATATTTATTCTGGCCGAGGCAGCCGGTTTTCCGGACAAATTGCGCGCAGCCCTGGCCGAACCAACAAAATCCGTGGAGCGGCTGGGGCGTTTCACCCAGGGGGTTAACCGCTACCTGGCCTTAAAAACGATATTCAGCGTTATTACCGGACTTTTTATCTGGATCTGGCTTGCCATTCTCGGAGTGAATTATGCGCTCTTGTGGGGCCTGCTCGCCCTTCTTTTAAATTTCGTTCCCAACATCGGCTCGTTTATCGCAGCCATACCGGCCGTGCTGCTCGCTCTGGTTCAGCTCGGGAGCTGGCACGCCATGCTTGCGGCCCTGGGATTCCTGCTGGTGAACATCGTCATCGGCAGTATTGCCGAGCCCCGGTTCATGGGGGACGGCCTCGGCCTGTCAACGCTTGTGGTCTTTCTTTCCCTGGTATTCTGGGGATGGATACTCGGACCGGTGGGAATGCTTCTTTCCGTGCCGCTTACAATGATATTCAAGATCGCGCTTGAAAGCACGGACGAAACACGATGGCTTTCGGTCATGCTCGGTAATGATAAACCCCCGGGCCGAAGCGTGGAGACGGCGAGAAGGTAACCGTTCATGACCGGTATTAAACTTATCCTTTCGACGCAATACTTTGTCTACTTTGGTATCCTGGGCGTTTTTCTCCCGTTTTTTAATCTCTATTGCTACCATATCGGGTTTACGGGATTCGAGATCGGCGCCTTGTCCGCCTTAAAAACCCTCACCACGGCCCTGTTTCCCATGGCGTGGGGCGCCCTGTCCGACCGGTTTAACGCCAGAAAGCCCATCTTTGTCCTGTGCAGCTTTGCAGCCGCCGGGGTGTGGGCGCTCTTTCTTTTAACCACTGATTTCTGGATAATGTTTACAATCACCGCGTTTTACGGCCTGTTTCACGCCCCGCTCATTTCCTTTCTGGAATCCTTTTCAATGGATATTCTCGGTCACGAGAAGACCGGGTACGGAAGGCTGCGGTTATGGGGGTCGGTAAGCTTTATCATAACCGTGCTGATCGTCGGACATATCCTGGACATGACCGGGGTGGGAGTTATCCTCGTGATCATCCTGGCCGGATCAATGCTCCAGTCGGTCTTAAGCCTGAGCCTGCCGAAAACCGGCGCGAAAAAGGAAAAGCGCTTAAAAGCGGAAATCCGCACCTTTCTCACCCCGAAGATGGCCCTTTTTCTGGCTGCGGCCTTTCTCATGCTGGTCAGCCACGGCACCTATTACGGCTTTTTTTCGATCCATCTGGAGGACCTCGGCTTTTCGCGCTCGTTTATCGGACTTGCATGGGGACTTGCATCCGTGGCCGAGATCGGAATCATGTTTTTTTCAACGCGGATATTCGCGCGGTTTTCCTGCGAGCGCGTGCTGGCCGCAAGCTTTATCATGGCGGCAATCCGATGGCTTATCATGGCAAACGCCGTATCCGCCGGGGCCATCATCTTCGCCCAGCTTTTTCATGCATTTTCCTATGGTGCGTTCCACATCGCATCCATCCTGTACATCGACGCCAACACGCCCGAAGAGAGCAAGACCTTTGGCCAGGCCGTAAACAACGCCGTGACATACGGATTCGGCATCATGGTGGGATTTTTAGCAAACGGATGGCTGTTTGAAAGGCTCGGCGCGGGAAATCTCTTTTTTATCAGCGCATGTATAGCCGCAGCGGGCGGGCTGATAATGGGCGTTGAAATTATGGTGGGACGTTACCGGTCAAACACGATATAATAAAGCCGCCCCCGTTCCTTCATATGCCCTGCCGCGACGCGGGCGTAATCCCCGCTCCCCCAGAAAATATCGGCCCGGCACAGCCCTTTTATGGCGCTTCCGGTATCCTGGTTTAAGGTAAATCGGGAAAAGGGCGTCCATGAAACGACATTGAAACTGGCATCGCATACCGGTTTTTTCGCGGAAATAAAAAGCAGGACGCCTGCTGGTGCGGCATGTGAATCAAGGGCAACCGAGCGTCCGGGGGTAAGCGGGACGCCAATGCTGCCGGTTACCCCGGCGGGCGCTGTGCGGAAAAAAATATACCGTGGATTGTAATTCAGGGTTTCATCAATCTCTTTTGGATGTGCGGCAAGATACTCATAAATGGCCTGCATGGACATTTTTGCCTTTGGAATTTTCCCCTTGCGGATCAGATACGCGCCAATGCTTTTGTAGGGCAGGCCGTTCGAGATATCATAATGGACGTTTATGGACGCGCCATCCGCAAACCTCACCCTGCCGGAACCCTGGACATGGAGGAAAAACAGGGCCACGGGATCAGCCACCCATGCGATGACTCTGGCATGGTCGTAAATCGCGTTTTCCGACGTGATCTGTTGCCTGTCGTAATATGGAGCAAATAATTTTCCCGAATACCGCCCTATGATTTTTTTCTTGTTTAAACCGCGTGAATTCCGGGACTGGTCAAGAATCACCAGGTCATCGGGGCGGCTATAAACCGGAAGGCAAAACCGGGATGTTCTTGTCCGGCTTCCGGCAAGCTCCGGCTCGAAATAACCGGTAAAAAGGACATCCGCCTGTTTTGATCGCAAAAATGCGGTATAGACCCGGCCGTGTGCGGCCACGTATCCGGCAACAGCACGGCTTTCCGGCCGTGTTGTAATAAAATCCGAAAAACGTTCAAACCCGGCGGCAAGCACGGATGGCAAGTACCAATCCGGCCCGACTTTTATTTTTTTTCCCTGTGGCAGGTTTTTAAGATACCCGATGGACCCGGCAAGCGCCGTGTCGAGCCGTTTATAATCGAGATCATCTGAAAAGACCGGGTAGTCGGAGGATGAAAGCCTTTTAATTTCGGCCCCGCACCCGGGTTGCGCGCCCGATGCGGGCAGGCCGGTAAACCCGGATAAAAAGAGTAAAAGCGCGAAAAGACAAAAACACCTACCCGTCAACCGGCTCATCGTCCGCCTCCATTTGACGAGGCTTGTTTTCAACAATGGCAGGCTTGTCGAGGCTTTTCCGGTCTTCGGAAGCGGCCCCCATATCGATGAATTTCCGGGCCGACACCAATACCCTCCGCTCCAGCGAGCCAACGGTTTTATTGTAGGTATTCACGCACCGGTCTATATCTTTTCCCAGGCGGTTTATATGCTCCACCATTGCATAAAGCCTTGTGTATAGCTCGTTTCCAAGCTCGCTTACTTTTTTGGCGTTTTCGGCGGCAAGCTCCTGACGCCAGGCGTATGATACGGTTTTAAGCAAAGAAATCAGGGTGGTGGGGGTTGCGAGGATAACCCCTTTTTCCGCGCTGTCCTCTATGAGTGAGGGATCACGCTCCAGGGCCGCGGAAAAAAAATTCTCGCCCGGCATGAACAAAACCACGAACTCGGGCGTGGGCGTGAATGTGGCCCAATAGGCTTTTTTTGCAAGGCCGTTCACGTGGTTACGAACCTGGCGCGCGTGATCGTCGAGTTTGGCATCCCTTTGCGATCCGTCTTCCGCCTCAAGCGCGTCAAGGTAGGCGATAATGGAAACCTTGGCGTCTATGACCACCTGCCGGTTTCCCGGAAGCTTTACAATCATATCGGGACGTATGGCCCCGCTGTCGGTGCCGGAAGTCTGCTGCTCGTAAAAATCACAATGGTTCTGCATGCCGGCGATCTCGACCACCCGGCGCAGGGTCAGCTCTCCCCATCGGCCCCTTACCTGGGGAAGACGCAGTGCCCGCACGAGTTTTCCGGTCTCCTGCTGCAACGACTTCTGGGTTTCGGCAAGGTCGGCCACCTGGCGGGAAAGACCGCCGTATGCCTTTTCCCTGGCCTGTTCCATGGACCTTACCTGCTGGTCGTATTTTATCAGGGCTTCGGACAGGGGGGCGACAAATGCCTTTACCGCCTCTTTTTTATGATCAAAATCCTTGCGCGCGTTTTCCACGTACCCAGTGAATGTTACCTTTGCAATTTCCATGAATGACTGGTTGTTCTCCTTTAAGGCCCGGGAAGAAAGGGCGGTAAAAGATTCCAGCATGGTATCGCGCATGGATTCAAAGGCCTTCGCCTTTTCGGCAGCGGCTTTTTGTTCATGGGCCAGGGTCGATTCCATGGAGGCAAATTTCTTTTCCGCATCCATATACTGGCTGCGGATTTGTGCAAGCTCTTGTGCGACGGATTCCAGATTCGCGGATAAGGCCCGGTTTTCAGCGGCAGAGCCTTCC
>JAADHK010000146.1 GCA_013151835.1 Deltaproteobacteria bacterium | reverse complement strand
AGCCGCCCCCAATAGTCCGGAGCCGCGTCCCGGAACGCTCCGTACAACCCCTTATTGGTTGTCACCTCCCGGGGCGGAAGACCAAGGGGCAATGCCGTCGGGTCCACGGGCAAGGCGTTTTGCCGCTCCTGATACTTTCGCCCATAGGCGAAGGACCCAATACCGGAATCGGATTCATGGGTGAAAATTCCGGCGGGGACCGCCGAGGTTTCGCCGGGCAGGTAAATAAATACGGTGAGTTTTGTTTCCGTCATGGTCAGAAGTCCAGATTATCCCGTGTCCTGGAGGGCCGCACGCGCCGGGGAAGACGTTGACGTTCCCGAAAGATCCCGATTTTGTCTTTTTCCGGGTGTGCGACCTCCCGGAGGTCATTTTCAAAACCCAGCACCCACAGGGCGGACGCGACAACCGCCATTGACACGCCGGGATCGCCGTTTTCCAGCCGCGACAGGGTTTTTCGTGTCACGAATATGCGGGACGCCATATCATCCAGGGTCATTGCCCGCCGCTTTCTGGCGATTCGGATGTGTTCTCCCAAATGGGAAATAACGTCGGCCACCTCCGGGGGGAGGCTGGATATGGAGCGGGTACTTTTGTACTTTTAGTCATTTAAAACCCCTTTAAAGCTATTTGGGGTATTATATGACTCATAATTAAGAAGATGTCAAGGGCTTCGGTACAAGGACCTGGCCGCCCCTGTTCATTTCTCAGCCTGATTTCTGTGGTTTTTTCGGGATGTTTTCCTTGAAACCCCTTGAATTGCATTAACAACTTGCGCCACAATGACAGACCTGCTATTTTATATACAAGTACTCCTATTCTTATGAAAAACCCATCACAAACAAAAAGGCCGTATCCCCGGCAATGAAAAACCCGACTCCTTTGGAAAAAGATACCGGACCTGCCCCTATGATAGAGGTGGCGGTGCCGGTGCCGGTCTTTAACACATACACCTACGGCGTGCCCAAAGACCTTGCGGACGACGTTGTGCCCGGAGTCCGCGTCCTTATCCCCTTTGGAAAGCGAAAACTTGCGGGGTACGTGCTTGGAAGCCAAACCGTAAAGCCTGCGGTCCGGATCATGGATATCCTTGAGGTAATCGACCCCTGCCCGTTGTTTCCGGACACCATGGTCCCGTTCTTCCGCTGGATGGCCCGATACTATATCCATCCCATCGGGGAAGTGATCTCCGAGGCCCTGCCTTCCGGGATCAACCCGGCCGAAATGACCGAATTTACGTGTAATGATTCCGGGCGCGAGGTGTGTGAGGAAAACAAAGTCTCCGGCCGGGAAAAATCAATACTTTCAGCCCTTTTTCCCGGCCCCATGCGAAAAGACGCCCTGTGCCGCGCCCTTTCGTGTGAAATACCGGTCCGCATGATCCGCAAAATGGAGCAGAACGGCTGGATAAGATGTGAAAAAAAGATGGTCAAAGGCCGTACCCGGGTGCTTACCGAACGGTATGCCTGTCTTTTAAGCACTGCAATTCCGGAATCCGGGCTTTCAGCTGTAAAACAGGATATATTGGATTTTCTTGCAAAAAACAGCCCTGTCCCGGTTTCAGATCTTAAACAAGTCGTAAAAACCGCCGCAACTCACATCCGCCATCTTGAAAAAATCGGCCTTGTGCGGATCATCGAAAAACCGGTTTATCGGGACCCGTTTGGCGAAAAGGTGCTCCCCGACACCCCGCCCGAACTCACGCTGGAACAAAAACTCGTTGTGCGGAACGTGAGCCGGGCCATGGGAGAGGGGTTTTGCGCCTATCTTCTGGCCGGCGTTACGGGAAGCGGCAAGACCGAGGTTTACATGAGGCTTGCGGACGAGGCCTTGAAACGGGATAAATCGGTTCTGGTCCTGGTGCCGGAAATAGCCCTGATCTCGGAGGTGGAAAGGAGGTTTCGCGCCCGGTTCGGGGAATGCGTGGCCGTGCTTCACAGCGGGCTTTCGGCGGGCGAACGCCACGACCAGTGGCTCAGGATTGCATCGGGCGCCGCGCCCATCGCCATAGGGGCGCGCTCCGCCGTGTTCGCCCCGCTCATGGACCCCGGCATCATAATCGTGGACGAGGAACACGACACATCCTATAAACAGGAAAACCGGCTCCGGTACAACGCGCGCGACATGGCCGTGGTGCGGGCCAAGCTTGCCGGAGCCGTGGTCCTGCTCGGCTCGGCCACCCCCTCGATCCAGTCCGTTCATAACGTGCTGGGCAAAAAGTATATCGAGCTTAACCTGACCAAACGGATACACAGCCGGGCGCTGCCGGAGGTCGAAGTCGTTGATTTACGAAAATACAAGGCAAAAAGGGGTGTGGACCGGTTTATAACGCCCGAACTCCACCAGGCCGCAACCGAGGCCCTTGGCCGGGGGGAACAAATTCTCCTTTTTTTAAACCGCCGGGGCTTTGCCACCTATCCGGTGTGCGCACAGTGCGGTCAGCCTCTTAAATGCCGCCATTGCGATATCACCCTGACCCTTCACAAAAAAGCCAATATATATAAATGCCATATGTGCGGCTATTTTAAGGCCGCAACATCCCTTTGCGAAAACTGCGGATCTCCGTCCATAAAGCAGCTCGGACTCGGCACGGAAAAGATAGAGGCCGCAGCTCAAAAACTCTTCCCCCAGGCCCGCATCGCCCGCCTGGACCGCGACTCCACGGCGAAAAAGGGAGCGCTTATCAAGACATTGAAATCTTTGCGTAACCGGGAAATCGATATCCTCGTGGGCACCCAGATGGTGGCAAAGGGGCACGACTTTCCCAACATCACCGTTGTGGGCATCATCTGCGCGGATTCATCCCTTAGCTTCCCGGATTTCAGGGCGGGCGAGCTGACATTCCAGGTCCTGGCCCAGGTGGCGGGCCGGGCCGGCCGGGGAGAGCGGCCCGGACGGGTGATCCTCCAGACCTACAGCCCGGACCATTTTGCAATTGAATCGGCTAAAAAACAGGATTTCATGTGTTTTTTCAATCAGGAAATCGGTTTTCGCCGCGCCCTTTCCTATCCCCCGTTTTCAAGGCTCGCCCAGGTCCGGATCTCGGGCAGAGACAAGACAAAGACTGCGCGCGGCGCAACCGAGGCCGGCCTTTTTTGCCACAGGTCGCAAAAACAGGATCAGGAGTTTAAATTGATAGAAATCCTGGGCCCCATAGAGGCGCCGATCACAAAAATAGCGGGCAGCTACCGGTGGCAGATCCTGGTCAAGGCCCCCGGAGCGGATATTCTCCGCCGATTTCTTACGGAGGCATTGTTTAAAAACGGTTTTTCGCAGAAAAAAGGCGGCGTTCTTGTGGATGTCGATATTGATCCGTTTTATCTGATGTAGCGTCTTTTAAACCTTTGCGCCGCACGGCAAGTACCGAGTTTGCGAAAAAGATCATCAAGGCCCCGGCCCACCCGGCAAGGCCCAGTGACGGGTCGGCCGCGATTACCGGGCCGAGCAGGGCCGCGATGAGGATGCGCGAAGACGATATAACACTCCCTTCAACAGCCGTAACATATCGAAACCCTATGGTTAAAAGGTATTGCCCGGCAATGCCCGCACCCGCGCACAGAAATAAAAACTCGGCCTCTTTTGGACCCGGCACATGAATCTGCCTGAAAAAAAGGGCATACAGAAACAGGGTCCCAAGCCCGAACATGTAGAAGAGCACGGTTTCAGAATCATGGTATTGCCGGCTTAAGTTGAGATAGATCATGGATATGGCGGCAAACACTCCCGACCCGAGACCCCACAGGCTGTCTGTCGTAAACCCGAGTTCTTCGGGCGCGAGTATCAGCCAGACACCGGCAAGGGCCACTCCCACCATGAAAAAGGCGATTGGATCACGCTGTTTTTTCAGGATGATCCATGAAAGAACGGCCACAAAGGCAGGATAGGTCATGTTTAAAATATTCCCCTCGACCACCGATGTTTCGGCCACGCATTTATAAAAACAATAGACGGCCAGGGCGTTTGTCACGGTGCGGCCCACAAGCAGATGAAGACGAACCGGACGGGGGCCGCGCCTGTTTGCCGTCATCACGACGCAGAGCACGAAAAAACCGAGCAGAAACCGGGCGAACACGAAAAACGAGGGCGAAATTTCCATTGCACACGCGGCCCAGCGGATGACCACGGCGGAAAAATAGAAAAAAAAAGCCGAGGCAAAGATGCAAAGGCTTCCGGCCGCAAGCATAAGCCCCGAGGGTTTGCCGGCCTGCGGCGGGAATGAAGACGCGGTCTTTTGATTTCGGGACGGGTGTCCGTCCGATGCAGGGGACCCGTGTTTATCGGCGCTGTTTGATTTCAAATCCTTTCCAATTCATTTAAAAATCTGGTAAAAAATATTCAGTATAGCGAAAAATCATAGGAGAACATCAGCGCAACAGGATGTCAAGGGCCGTTGGATAAAGTGCATTCGAAAAATTTTGGTGATTCACAGGCACCGGCGGATCGCAGCTTTTATTCTCAGGGAAACAGAAATGCCTTTGGAATATGCATAAAGTCTGTTATATTTTCATTTAGAGCGCTAAGTGCAAATAAAAAAAATCATATTTGCAGAAACGGTGAGAATAAGACATGAAGATTTCCAAATTCAAAGCCGGAAAATATACGCAGCGATACGGCTATAAGAGCTTTGAACCCAATCCCATAAACCAATCCTGGCAGATAGACGATGTGCGATTGAATGTTCTGTTGAGCAAGGCTGATATCAAGCTGGGGGAACTGAACGCTTACTCGCGACTAATCCCC
This sequence comes from Deltaproteobacteria bacterium, assembly GCA_013151835.1. Classification (GTDB taxonomy): domain Bacteria; phylum Desulfobacterota; class Desulfobacteria; order Desulfobacterales; family Desulfosalsimonadaceae; genus JAADHK01. Next base: position 590 of record JAADHK010000146.1, on the reverse strand, counting down.
AACGTGGATTTTTTCATCAAAATGCATGTGCTAAAAGAAGGGGCTTCCAGCAGCCGTATTGAAGGCGCCCAAACCAACATAGATGAAGCTCTTCAAAAGGAAGCTTATGTAAATCCGGAAAAAAAGGATGACTGGCAGGAGGTTCAAAACTATGTACAGGCGATGAATCATGCCATTTTGAGCCTGCAAACTCTGCCGCTGAGCAACCGCCTGCTCAGGCAGGCACATCGTATGCTTCTGCAGGGCGTCAGAGGTTTTCACAAGCAGCCCGGAGAATTTCGTCATAGTCAGAACTGGATCGGCGGCAGCAATTTGGCGGACGCCGTATTTATTCCCCCGTATCATGAATCAGTTCCTGGCCTGATGTCCGATTTAGAAAAATTTCTGCACGATACGGACAATCCGATCCCGGAGCTGATCAAAATAGGTATAGCGCATTATCAGTTTGAAACCATCCATCCGTTTTTGGACGGTAACGGCGGAATCGGCCGTTTAATGATTACTCTGTTTTTAGTGAACAATAATCTGCTAACTCAACCTACGCTGTATTTATCGAATTTTTTTGAGAAAAATAAAATGCTCTATTACGA
>JAADHK010000090.1 GCA_013151835.1 Deltaproteobacteria bacterium | reverse complement strand
CGAGGCCCTTGAATATCCGTCCACATGCACGGCAATCGTCGTGCCGTCGAAGGTTCCGGCCAGGTGGTACCACTGGCCGTTGGTCAGGCTCGTGGCAAATGTGGCCGTATGGGCCGTGAGTGTGGTGTCTATAATGGTAAATTCCGGCTGGTTTCCGGCGGTGAAATGTAAATTATATGAGGCGTCCATCTGGACGATGGCGATCTGGCCGGCCTGGGCCGATGTCTTTTTCACCCAGGCCTCGACGGTTACCGCGTTGTTAGTGCCGCCGATGGTGGCGTCCAAAGATGCGGCATAGGGAACCTGGACAAATTCGCTGTTTGCGGCGGTAAACAATATGGCGTTTCTCGGATCCACCAGGGAGCCGAGGAGAAACTGGGTCCCGGATAGCCCGGTCTGGGTAAATGTGTTGGTTGTCGTGTTCGGATCAACACCAATATCCAGCCAGCCGTCGGATGTCTTGTGGCGTATACCGAAGCGGAGCTGGGATTCGTTTGTTATATCGGAAAGTCCGGAATAATCATAGACGACGGAATAGGTGGGGTTTGTTCCGCCCGTGACAAACACGCCCCAGTAATGGGAGGCTTTCTTGTAGAGGTTCCAGTAAACTGAAATATCGAGGACGCTTGGCGTGCTGTCCACCCGGTAGACCTGGAGCCCGGACTTGGGGGCCGTGCTGTCGTCCCAGGTACCTCCGTCGCCGGTTACCGTAAGGGAATCTCCGTCCGGGTGCGTAAGAACTACCGAGAAATTCGCGGCAGCGGTTCCGGTGTAATCATAGAGGCTGGCATCCCCCAGTGCGGCATCGGAACTCACGCGGTCGGTTGCCGCATCCATGTTTGTCATGGTTCCCGTGTGAGCGTTACCCGTGAAATCCGGACAGGTCGTGGTATCCGCTTTGTCAAATCGCCAATAGGCCACAAGCCCGGTTTCATTCCCGGCAAGCTTTTGGCACATGTCGGTCCGGATTTGAGCCTCGGTGCGTGCAATATTCCATATCCTCACCTCGTCGATATCCCCGTTAAACGGGTCGGCGCCGGCAGTGAACCTTGAGCCCATATGAAGGTCGCCGGTGGTGGCGCGCGCCGCTGCGGTTGTCCCGGTTACGTCACTGATTCCATTGATATAAAGTGTCATGGATGGCACGGCCGAATCCCAGACCGCAGCCACATGCCACCACTTGTAGATATCCAGCGTGGTTACGCTGGAGACCGAATACGGGGTTCCGGTGGCGTCGTAAACCGTGAACACAAGGGTGGTGTTCGCGCCGGTTGTACCCAGCTTTAATTCGTAGGCCGCATCGCTTGAATCCGCGACATCCCCCTTGTGGATGATGCCGCCGTCGTCAAGGAACGAATTTACATGTATCCAGGCCTCCATGGTGCCGGTCGTGCTTAAATCAAGGGATGCGGCGTCGGTCACCACTACATGATCGTCGACCCCGTCGAAGTTAAGCGCCCGGCCGGACCCGGAAGGCGATGAAGCGGCCTTAGGCGTACCCGTGATGAGATCCCCGCCCCTGTCTCTGGCGTTGTTGGCGTTTCCCGTTGATGTCTGCCAGTTGGCATCCGCATCCGGGAGAAACGGGCCGATTCTTTCCATTGTGGCCTTTGGCGTATTCGTCCCCGCCGGCCAGACCCCGCCGTCGCTGTTGGCGGTGTCGATGGTTGTGGGGGTGGTGTCGGAGAGTGTCAGAGTATCGCCGGTATCCACAAGGGCGCCGGTGTAAATCTGATCGGCCGTCAGGTTGTCGATGGTGTCATCTCCGACCCGCTCGAGCAGGAAGTATCCGTTTGCCGCAATGGAGCCGGAAAGTGTGATGTTGGGAGTGCCGGACGTGGCCACAAGGGTCCAGTTGGTCAGGGTGATGCTTGCCGAGGTGGTGTTGTATAGCTCGATCCATTCAGAAACGGTTGCCGCCTCGGTTCCCATCCATGCGATTTCGGTTATTACCACATCACCGGGGCTTGCGGCATGAGCCGATGTCATGAAAACAAGAAGCGCCATAAAAATGCCAAGCCATATCTTGAAAAAAAATGATTTTGCTTTGATTATCATGGTGTCCTCGATTTGGAGGTTGCAGTTTTTGAATTCATATGCCGGGAAAGCATTGTTTGAATAAAAATAATAAGAATTTAATATGTGTACATTTTATATTTCATATAATGATTAATGTGCAATCGCAAGCACAAATGGTTGATGACCCGCCCTGTGTGGCCCGAATGTCGGGTATTGTGGAGCCTGTCGGAGAAATCCCCTTGTCTGCCCGATCAGGCATTAGCTCATGCCTGATCGTTTTTTGTAATTAATGATAACAGCCGCTTTTCCGGCGTGACGATTGGCGTCAGAATAGGAAAACAAAGTTTATCCCTCCATGATTGCAATCATTGTGCCGGAGGCGCGGATTCTTGAATTAATCATAATGATTTGTAATTAAGAGAAGATATTTTGATCCGGAAAAGGGGCGATGTTCTATGTGTCACAAAAGGTTACGATTGGATGGAAGTAGCCTGCTGCGCGATGTCACGCAATTGCCGGGCAAACGTGGGCAGGCCCGTGCCTGTATCTTCGGTTTGACAGTCGATGATTTCTCGGTTAAGAACGCATGCAGTAATAAAAAAAGCCAATGTGGAAGTTCATGAATACATTTTTCGGGTGTTTCGCCCGGTTTTTTCATCCTTGCGGGAGGCAGGTGCATGCAAGAGACAACACTACCGATTGAGGGCTTCCGGAAACTAGGCCCCGAGACCATAAAAACCGGCATGCTCGAACCGATCCCCTATGAATACGCCGGTAACCGGGACATCAATATCCTTATCAAGCAGCCCGAGTACACGGCGGTCTGCCCGCGTACCGGACTGCCTGATTTCGGTGCGATCATTATCGAGTATGTTCCCGATCAATTCATTGTTGAGCTGAAATCACTCAAATACTACTTTTTGCAGTACAGGACCGTGGGTATATTTTACGAAAATGCGGTCAATAAAATACTGGACGATCTTGTTTCAGTGCTCCAGCCGAAAAAGATGCTCGTGACCGGCGACTTTACCGCAAGAGGCGGAATATCCACCACGGTTTCCGCAAGTTATGAAAAAGGAGATCCCCTGTAATGGATTGTGTAACCAGGCGTTTTAATTGGAAAACAGGCACACTTTGTGCCCTTTTACTTGCCGGGATATTTCTGGTGTGCGGCTGCCGGGCGGTCTCTGATTTCAGCCGGGCCTATGATGCGGCTTCCATTGAATGGAGGCATCCGGACGATAATTACGGCCGGAAGGTTGTAATCATGGCAAATCCTCCGATTTCAATACCTGCGGGGTTCATGCCCGGTCATAAATTTTCCGAAATGTTTGCGGCGCGCATTTCAGCCGTGCTTAAAAAGGATTGCGCGAAGATGATTGCCGTGATTCCGGCAGATAAAGCGGTTGCCGGGGCTGAACTTGATCCGTTTTTACTTTGTGAGCGGTTCCGCAAGTCAGGCGCCAATGCAGTACTTGTATGCGGGGTTGAATCCATAACCCCGGTTTCCCGCACGAAAAGTTTTTGGCGTGGGATTAATCCATTTGGCAGGAGCCGGCGAAAGGCACTCGAGGAAAAATTCCCTTTTGCCTTTAAGGTCAGGGCGCGGCTTACGGCATGGAGCACGTTAACGGCGGCCCGGATTTATGATCAAACCCTTGAAAAGACCTTTGACCCGGCTTATGCGTCAGGTGATGGCAAGGGACTTCCCGGCTGGATACCGGGATTTGGGCCTGTAATGGCCGAACTTTGCGAAAAGCCCTCCAAGCCGGTCTGCAAGGCAGTGTTCAACCAGGTGTGGACTGCTTATATTACGAAAAAGAGCCCTGACGGCCTGATAATCTCCGCAGGATTGAAGGCAGGCCTTTCTGCCGGCACGGCGCTGGATGTGTGGAGCAAAGGGGATATGATAAAATCTGCTGATGGAAACCGTTTTATTATTCCGGGTGAAAAGATCGGGAGCGTGAAGGTAATAAGCGTAAGTGCGGATACGGCCGTTGTTTCCTTGGTTTCAGGAAAGCCCCCCGTGGTCGGGTCTGTGGTGTCAGAGCAGAGCCTTATCCTTTAAGATTCTGATAAGCTCCTCCGCCTTTTTGCCGGTGTTTCCCTTGAGAACAAGGCCTGCCCGTGTCTGTTCAGGGTCGGCAAAGTCAATGATTCTGCTTGCGGGCAGGCAGGTTTCAGCGCTGGCCATGTTTATTGTATCGATTTCGGCCCTGTTTGCGGCGAGCATCCTTGAAAGTGCCGGATAGCGGGGCGTGTTTATCCCCGTCTGGACAGTGATTACGGCCGGGAGCGCAAGCCTTGCTTTTTCCCTTACACCCCCCTCGAGCTCCCGTTCCACCTCGATTGTCATCGATTGCGGATCGATTTTCTCCATTATTACGCCCGTGGCGCAGGAATATCCGAGAAAGCCGGCGATCATCCGGCCCGTCTGCCGGGCCATTCTATCTTCCGACATGATCCCGGTAATGATCAGGTCATAGCCTTTTTCGACCGCAACCCGCGCTATTGCGGCAGCCGTTGCTTCAGGTGAAAAAAGGGGGCCTGTGTTCAGGTTTATATGGATGCCTTGGTCGGCCCCCATGCCCATGGCCCGGCGTGTGACCGGAGCCGCTTCTTCCGGGCCGGCCGTGATCGCCTCCACCTGCGTACCGGATGTTTTTTCTCTTATCCGGACTGCCGACTGCCTCTTCAACCGCATATTCATCAAACCTGTTCATGCGAAGCGTAAGCCCCGTAGCTGGACCTTCGTCTTGCCACGGATCTTTTTCATAATCTTCGGGTTCGCATACAGCTTTTACGCACACGAGGATTTTCATGTTATACTTTCCAGTCGTGGGTTAACGGGGTTTATGATAGGTAAATAAGCTGAGAAGCTGCCTGCGTCAAGAAAAAACGAGCGACCGCTCTATTTTTCTTGACACCTTGTCTTTCCGGGAGTAAAAAAAGATAATCAGGCGTTAAATAATGATGCTTGGATATCTATCCTGAATTCTAACGAGTCCGTAGATAATAAAGGAGCCAGCCATGGATTTTGAAATATCCGACAAGATGCAGACCATACTCGATATGGTAAACGAGTTTGTCGACCGTGAGCTGATTCCCCTGGAACCGGAATTCACTCGTAAGTCCTTTACCCAAATGCTTCCGGTAATCCGGGAGAAGCAGGAAATGGTAAAGAAGATGGAGCTGTGGGCACCGAACTATCCGGTTGACGCCGGCGGGCTCGGGCTTTCCCTTGTGGAACACGGGCTTCTTTCCGAGGCCTTGGGCAGAACCCCTTTAGGCCATTTTGTATTCTGGTGTCAGGCACCGGATGCCGGAAATGTCGAGATTATCCACAAATACGGTACGCCGGAGCAGAAGGAAAAATATCTCAAGCCGTTGGTCGCCGGGAAAATCAGGAGCTGTTTTTCCATGACCGAGGTGGACATGCCCGGCTCTAATCCCGTATTGCTGGAGACCACGGCGGAAAAGGACGGGGACGACTATATTATAAACGGCCATAAGTGGTACACCTCGTCCGCAGATGGCGCTGCATTTGCCGTTGTCATGGCGGTCACCAACCCGGAGGCGCCCGATTATCTCCAGGCGAGCATGATCATCGTGCCCACCGACACCCCCGGTTTTAATCTGGTGCGCAATATTCCGGTCATGGGGCATGAGGGGAACGACTATTTCAGCCACGGTGAAATCCTCTACCAGTCCTGCCGTGTGCCGCAAGACAACCTTCTCGGCTCGGAGGGTGAGGGATTTATCATCGCACAGGAAAGGCTTGGCCCGGGTCGAATCCACCACTGCATGCGATGGCTCGGGATCTGCAGCCGGGCCTTTGAACTCATGTGCAGGCGCGCCAATGTCCGTAAAATAACAAGAGACGGCAAGACCCTGGCATCAAGGCAGATCATCCAGGCATGGGTGGCCGAAAGCGCAGCCGATATCCAGGCCGCCCGTCTCATGACCCTGCATGCGGCATGGAAGATAGACACTCAGGGAGTGAAGGCCGCCCGCCACGACATTTCCATGATCAAGTTTACGGTCGCCAATACCATGCAGAAGGTGGTTGACAGGGCGCTCCAGGTACATGGCGGGCTTGGCATGACGGATGACACAATCCTGGCTTTTTTCTACCGTCACGAGCGGGCGGCCCGGATTTACGATGGCGCCGACGAGGTGCATAAGACGTCGCTGGCCCGGAGAATATTACGTGAATATTTATAGCAACGGGAGAACAAATGCAGGATAAGGAAAAAAATGGTTCCGCAAATGGCATAGAGGCCTTCAGGGCCGAGGCCGTACTTTCCATTGAAGAGATATGCACCGAGATTTTCCGGCGGAACCAGACCTCCATCAAGATAAAAAAAGAGGCCGTGGCTGTTAAGAACCTGGTCAAAATTTTCGACACAACACTTGCCCTCTCAAATTCAAAAGGATTTCAGACAACAAGCCTTCGGGATTTAAGCGCTGCCTCCGGGCTCTCCATGGGTGCGTTATATTCCTATTTTTCAAGCAAGGACGAACTTCTGGAGATGATTTTAAGCCAGGGTCGGCAGATGACGCGCAGGATTTTAACCCGTTACATTTATGCGGATGATCCCCCGAAAAAGAAACTCTCGGACGCCATACGCACCCACCTATATCTGACCGAAGTTATGCAGCCATGGTTTTACTTCGCTTACCTTGAGGCAAAGAATCTGAAACGTGATCAGCAGAAAAAGGTAATAGCAGGAGAACTGGCCACTGAAAAGATCTTTATCGATATTCTGGAGGAGGGAAACGCGGCCGGTATTTTTGCCTGTGATTCACCCGTGCTGACGGCTTCGGCCATCAAGGCGATGCTCCAGGACTGGTATTTGAAGCGGTGGAAATACCAGCGCAGAAACATATCGGTCGATACCTATGCGGTTTTTTTGATTAAGCTGGTTGAAACAATAGTTGCGCCCGGCTGAGAGCTTTCGACGCACAAGGGAGAACAACATGGGAAAAAAGGGAATAATCGATTCACCGGCCCGGGTTCGCGAGAGCGAGGCCCTTGACGTGGATGCGGTCAGCGCTTTTTTGCGGAAAAACATTACCGGCATGTCAGGCACGATTGAGATTCGCCAGTTTCCGAGCGGGTTTTCAAACCTGACCTATTTTATCCGCGTAGGCGAAAAAGAAATGGTTCTCAGGCGCCCGCCGTTCGGTAAAAAGGCAAAAACCGCCCATGACATGGCCCGGGAGTACAGGATACTCTCGGCCCTTTATCCGGTTTTTCCCTATTGTCCCCAACCCCTTGCGTTTTGCGACGATGAATCCGTCATGGGGTGCCGGTTTTATGTGATGGAAAGAATCCCCGGGATTATTTTGAGAAAAGATATTCCCGAAGAACTCGATTTTTCGCCGGATTCGGCCCGCAGGCTTTGTGATGCCATGATCGACCTTCTTGTAAAGCTTCACACGCTTGATTACAATGCAATCGGCCTGTCTGATTTCGGGAAACCGGACGGATACGTGAGGCGTCAGGTTGAAGGATGGAGCAAGAGATACCGGGACGCAAGGACCCCGGATGTGCCTGATTACGAGGGCGTCATGGAGTGGCTCTCAATAAATATGCCGGATGACGATCCGCATCCCGGCATTATTCATAATGATTACAAGTTTGACAACCTGGTCCTAAATCCGGATAATCCCCTTGAAATCATAGGAATTCTGGACTGGGAGATGGCAACGCTCGGAGATCCCTTAATGGATCTGGGTAATTCTCTCGCCTACTGGATAGAGGCCGGTGATTCTGAAGAAATGCAGGCGATCCGGCTTGTGTCCACCAATGCGCCCGGCATGATGACAAGGCAGGAACTTATTGATCTTTATTCAGAAAAAACCGGACGAAGCATTGATAGCTTTGCCTTTTATTATTGTTTCGGACTCTTCCGCCTGGCGGTGATCGCCCAGCAGATCTATTATCGCTATTTTCACGGACAGACCAAGGATAAGCGGTTCGCGCAACTCGGTTTTGCCGTGGCGATTCTGGAGAGTGCGGCCAAACGGGTGATTGCGACCGGAAAAATTTAATAGAAAAGGGGAAGTTCATGGAAAATCTTATTTACAGGACAGAGGGTCGTATAGGATATCTGACCTTGCACCGCCCGGACAATTATAACGCTTTTGACGAGACGCTTATCCATGAATTCGAACAATTCTGGGTGGACAGGCGGTTTGACAAATCGGTGGGCGTGATCATAATCGACGGCGGTGAGGCAAAGGGATTTTGTGCGGGCCTTGACATGAAGTCTTTCGGCCCGGAGATTTTTGAAAAACCGCTTGGCGACGCCTATGATGCTCAGGCAAGGATGTCCCGGCTTCTCCTTGCCATGCGAAGAGCGCCGCAACCGATAATATCATGCGTCCACGGAGCGGCTTCGGGATTCGGCTTTTCCATTGCCATGGCCTCCGATATCCGCATTATTTCTGAGGATGCCCGGTTTAACGCCGCATATATCAATATAGGCCTTGGCGGGGCCGATATGGCATCGAGCTATTTCCTGCCACGGCTCATAGGGGCGGGCCGGGCCTACGAGTTTCTTCTCACCGGGAACTGGATGACGGCTGACGATGCCATGGCCTCAGGCTTTGTAAGCCGGAAGGTTGCATCCAAAGCAGAACTTCTGCCGGCAGCACGTGAACTTGCCGGTGTCATGGCATCAAAAACGCCCCTTGGCCTGCGCATGACAAAGGAGGCAATTAATATCAGCCTCGATGCGGGCGGGCTCGAGGCCTGTCTCCAGATGGAGGATAGAAACCAGATGATGGTCATGGCCTCGCTGAAGTTCGAGGCTGCGGCTGGGAAAAAAGAGGGGTGAGAACGGGCGGCGGTAAGACGACCGGAAGTTTAATCAATGCCATCAATACCGTCGAGTAGTCTTGAGCCATGATAAACGGTCAGGATTTCCACGATGTTTTTGTTTATTCGATAGATGATCCACATCATCCAGTGCCTGATGTGTCCACCTTATTTCAGCCAATTTTTAAACCTTTTTTTTTGGCCTCTGAATGTGAGATGCATTCACCCTTGTCTGCCTGAGCAATCCCCTTTTCAATTTTAGAAAGGAGGTACAAACGCTCCATGGCCTTTTTTCTGTCATCACCATGCCCCGACCAGATCCTTTTTTCGTAATTCCCTATCAGTTCCAGTGCCTCATCTCTGCTTTCAATCCTCTTTATGGCTTCCCTAAACCGGGCCGCATTGGCAAGCCCCTTTGAAAGCCATCCAAGCCGGCTTCGCATGATGCGGCAGGCCCTGTATTCTCCGTAGCGTTTTATTGCGTCGTCCAGATATTGCCGCATGGTTTTAAATCTTAGTTCAAGCGGAACGGCAAGAGGTGTTTTTCCGTTTAGAACCGCCTCAGCCTGTTTGAATATCCAAGGGTTTGCAAGGGCCGCGCGGCCGATCATCACGGCATCGCATCCTGTCTGTTTTATCATTTTCGCGGCATCTGCCGGGTTGTTTATATCCCCGTTTCCAATGACCGGGATATTTACCGATTCTTTTATTCGACGGATGAGCGACCAGTCCGCGTTCCCTGAAAATCCCTGCCTGGCCGTGCGGGGATGGAGACATACGGCGTCGACGCCGCATTTTTCAGCGATTTTGGAAAGCTCAATTGCCTCGTCTCCTGAAGGATCCCATCCGGACCGCATTTTGATGGTAAGGGGGATGGACACGGCCTTTCTTACCGCCGAGATTATTCTTTCGCAAAGCTTAAGATCGGCCATGAGCGCCGACCCTGAATTGCTTTTCAGGATTTTTTTAACCGAGCAGCCGAAGTTG
>JAADHK010000045.1 GCA_013151835.1 Deltaproteobacteria bacterium | reverse complement strand
CTACTGCGTTGTAGTGTTTTTTCAGTCACTCGGAATACTATATGTATGCCTTTGTTCCTGAAAAACCACTACGCCTTGTATATGGAACTTTCTACTTAGCCATCGTAACCGGGTTGTCTGACTTTTTACGAGTGCATCATTCTTGACGGCGTCACAAAATCAATAAGGAGAATGGAAATGGAAAATTTAAACAATATCGTAAATACCGGATTAAGGGGTGTTACGGTTGCCAACACCAAAATCAGCCATGTTGACAGCGACGCGGGGAAACTGATTTACCGGGGATACCTGATAACGGACCTGGCCGAAAAAACGTGTTTTGAAGAGGTTGTAAATCTGCTTTTATTCGAAAAATTACCCAATCCCGAGGAACTCAGGCAATTAAGAACACACCTGGCAGCCCAAAGAGCTATTCCAAAAAGCCTTGTTGCCTCCCTTAAAACCTGCCCCGCAGATTCCCTGCCCATGGATATTCTTCAGGCAGCCATACCCCTGCTGGCAAATAATGACCCCGGTGCAGCGGAATTAACGCTCGAAAAATCAATAGATACCGCCATAAGATTGATCGCAGAGATTCCGACGATCGTATGCGCCTGGCATCGAATCAGGAATGGGATGGACCCGGTCCCGCCGGATCCCGACCTTAACCATGCAGCAAACTTTTTATACATGCTCACAGGCGAGGTGCCGGACGAGCAGACCGCCAGGTTTTTTGATATATGCCTGGTACTTCACGCAGAACATTCATTTAATGCTTCAACCTTTTCGGCGCGCCAGGTGGCCTCAACCCGTGCGCACATGTATGCGGCAATTTCTGCGGCCGTGGGATCATTGTCAGGGGCGCTTCATGGCGGCGCCAATACGAGGGTTATGCGGATGCTAAAGGAAATAGACGAATCCGGTGATATGGACGAATATATCAGCCGGGTATTAAACAGCGGCGGTAAAATAATGGGGCTTGGCCATGCCGTATATAAAAATGGCGATCCACGGGCTAAAATATTGGCGCCCATGTCAAAAGCCCTGGGGCAAAGCATTGGGGAAACCAGATGGTATGATTTGTCGGTTTTGCTTGAAGAGAAAACCAAGGCATTGTTTAAGGCGAAAAAAGGTCTGGATATATATCCCAATGTCGATTTTTACAGCGCTTCCGTCTATTATTCAATGGGAATTCCCATGGATCTGTTCACGCCGGTGTTCGCTGTCTCCAGAATAGCCGGATGGGCTGCCCATGTCATGGAAGAACAATTTGCCGGGGCATCGGATAAACCCGCCCTGTACCGCCCGTCTTCCGCATATATCGGGGACTACTGCGGCCCTGCCGAATGTCCATTCGTGGCTATGGATAATAGATAAAGGCTTAAGGAATGCAACTATGACCAGGAACACGAAGGCCCCACGATGAAAAAAAATGTTAAAAATTCAAATAACGTCATCCCCTTTCCCGGGAGCATCCGGCTGAGCCGGAAAGAATTGATCGAGCGGTACATCAATGACGAGCCAGTGGATCCGTTTGAGCTTGTAGAGGTTGTTGACAAACTGGATATGGACGATGATTTTGCCCTGCTGATCCCCTATCTGAAAAAAACGATCCAAAAATATCCCCTGGATTTGTTCGCCAGGTTAGAACTTGCCAATACGTATCACTTCGCCGAGCAGGATGAAAAAGCGCTGGAAATATTTCTCTGGCTGCACAAAAAATGTCCCCAGGATGACATGCTTCAGAGCGAAATTGTGGATGTGCTTTACGAATGCGGTAAATCGGTAGACGACTTTGAGTGGGTCAATAAACCGGTACTTGTCTGGCTTGACAATGTGCTGCTGGATTACTGCTATAAAATTCTTGAACCTAACATTACGCGATGTCCCATCAAAACCCTTTATTATTTTCTCCTCAACAAGGGGAAAAATATGTTCTCATTAAACCCGCTTACAGAGGCCCTTGAAAACGACGGCCGGTTTATTGTGACCGAGGACGGGTATAAAAATGGCAATAAGTACGTTGAGGTCAGAAAAGATGAGCCGGATGTATAGGCCGGTTTAATATTTGAAATTCTTGTTGGAAGCCCCGGAATTCATACCATACCATAATTAAATAATATCCCCGGAATCACGAAATCAGGAAGAACACATATGAATATCAAACAATTTCGTTATGGCGCAGACAACCTGGGCTACCTGGTTTACGGCAGCAAAACGGCCATGGTCATTGACGGCGGCGCCACGGATGAGATCCTGGCCTTTATCCGGGACCGCCATCTTGATCTTCGGTATGTTGCCAACACCCATTCCCACATGGACCATACGATCGGAAATACGGCGCTGCTCAACTATCCGGGGACGACATGCCTGGATCGGAAAACGCTTTTAGAAAAAGGTGAGGTTGATATCGACGGGGAAAGTATCCGCGTATTCGAAACTCCCGGACACACCAGCGGCTGCGTGTCTTTTTATTTCGATGGCGTCCTGATCACCGGCGACACCCTGTTTAACGGGAAGATCGGCCGATGTTTCACGGGCGATTTGCGGACATTTTTAACATCCATAAAGACCATTCTGGCGTTTCCCGAAACGACCCTCATTTACGCCGGCCATGACTATGTGGAAGAATATATGGATTTTGCACGGCGCCTGGAACCGGGCAACCCGCACATCGATCCATATCTGAAGCAGTATGATCCGGCGCATGTGTGTTCAACGCTGGCGGACGAGATGAAGGTTGATCCGTTTCTGCGCTTCAACGATGAAAAAATCGTCGCGATTTTAAACGAAAAAAAGCTTCCCACGGGAACCGAGTTCGAACGCTGGCAGTCGCTGATTTCCCTTATGTGACACCGCTCCAATACGTGATAATCCATTGATCATATACTGCGACGACGGTATCCTTGTGGCATGCCGGATTATTCCTCATCGTTTGTGGCGTCACCCATTCCCGGGTAATGCTTCTTCATGCAGTCCGGGCAGACACCATGGCTGAATTTGGCATCGGTATATTTTGCGACATATGCATCCACCTGGTTCCAATACCCCTTGTCATCTCGGATCTGCTTGCAGAAAGAACAGATCGGAACAATCCCCCGGAGGGTTTCAATCCGGTTCCGATAGGCTTTAACGTTAAAGTAGACCAGCATGAGAATAATAATCGTGATGGAAACGAATATCCCTAAATTAACCATCAGGGTGATAAAAATTTGCCGGGTTGTTTCCCCCTCAGCCTGCTCAACAACCAGATACCACCCGAATTCAGAAATATATCGGGTGTTCACATGTATAATATCAAATCCATTCCGGTATCGAAAAGACTTCTCCGTGTCTGAAAGAATTTTATTTTTATAATACTCATGCCGCTTGCCTTGAAAAATATTAGTGATTGATTGTTGAAATTCCGATCCGGCCAACTTGATTGCGCCATTTTTATCAACAAAGTATATCTGTCTCCCATATTTTTTCTGGTACGCTTCAATCAGGCGCTTAACCGCTCTTACTTTCAAGCCAACCCCTGTTGCGCCGATATACCTGCCGTCGTAATCATACACGCGATAGTTCACAAATATGGTCATCTCGTTTTTATTGGTCATATCCGGATCAACATTGATTTCATAATCATCCTTCATTTTCCGGACTCTGAAATACCAGTTATCCAGCTTTTCATCCGGAGAGACTTTCTTCAGTATCCCGTTCACATAATAGTAATTCCTGGTATTTTCGGACACGAAAAAACTGGTGAAGGTGTTATATTTCTTCTTGATTTCATTCAGGTACTTCGTGATTTTAACGGTATCTTTTTCCCCGCTGATGACCCAGTCCCTTAAAAATGTGTCAGTGGCCATCAATGAGGAGATAAAAATCGGCCTCAAAAGGTCTCTTTGTATCTCTGAATAAATATTATCACTGGTCAAAGGCAGTTCATTTAACGTGATTTCTGAACGCAAGGATTTTATTGAAACAAGATAACTTGCAAGACTTGTAACCGCAAAACCTATGATCAGAAGAAAGCCGATAATTGTAAAAAGTTTTTTGTCATTTTTCATTTTTGTTTTAACACCTCAAATTTCAATCAATTATCGATATGTCGTCCCCATTTCATATCCACGGCCTTAATCGCGTCTGCGGCAGAACTCGTTATTCCGCCAGTGTACCCCGACCCCTCACCAATCGGATACAGGTTTTTAATGTTTACGGATTCACAATTTGCATGCCGTTTAATCCGCACTGGGGAGGAGGTTCGTGTTTCAGCCCCGAATAATAATGCCTGCCGGGAAACAAACAAGGGTTCTTCCGCTTTCCATTGATTAAAGGCGGCTAAAAGCAATTCAGTAATAAATTCCGGCAAAAGCGCATCGAGCTTAGCAGAAACGGCCCCCATCCGATATGAATTTTCATTTAACCCGGCGGATTTCCGGCCGCGCATAAAATCCTCCAGGTTCTGAGCCGGAACTGCCCAGTTTCCGCCTCCCGCCTGAAATATCCGGCGCTCGATCTCTTTTTGAAACGCTATCCCGGCCAGTGGATTGTCTGATTTATAATCATCCGTATGGCAGGTGACAACAATCGCCGCATTTGAAAAAGCAGTGGACCTGCTCGAAGAACTCATCCCGTTTAAAACCATCAGGCCGTCTTCGGATGAAGCATTTAATATCTCCCCGCCGGGGCACATGCAGAAGGTGTACACGCCCCGCTTTTTTTTACGATCCGTGTAGTTAAAGGAATATGCGGCGGCTCCGATATCGGGAAAATCCTCATATTTATTGCCATAGCGGATCAGATTGATTAATTTTGCCGGATGCTCCATCCGGACGCCGACAAAAATCGGCTTCTGTTCCACGGCAATCCCGTTTTCATACATCATCTCAAAGGTGGCCCGGGCGGAATGCCCCACCGCGAGATAAATATCCGATGAATGGTATTCCTGATCCCCGTTGATCACGACCCCGCAGGCTTTCTCATCGGAAATAAGCAAATCCGTCATTTTTGAACCGTAATGAATCTGTCCGCCCTGTTCAAGAATATAATTTCGTATATTGGCAACGATCCGGCACAGCACGTCCGTCCCCAGATGCGGTTTGCTGATATGCCCGATTTCTTCAGGCGCGCCGAATTTGATAAATGTATCCAGCACCCTGTTTATATATCCGGTATTTCGGTCTCTTCTGGAAAACAGCTTTCCGTCGGAAAACGAACCCGCCCCGCCTTCTCCAAACTGAATATTCGACTCCGGATTCAGTTTCCTTTCTAAAATAAATCGCTGGACATCAAGGGCGCGCTCTTCAACGCGTTTGCCCCGTTCAAATATGATGGGTTTAATGCCATGCGAGATAAGCGTCAGCGCGGCAAACATGCCGGCCGGGCCGAAACCGATGATGATCGGCCGCGTTTTTATATCCATGGGTTTTCCGACTACGCCTGCTTTTTCAACATATTCCTGGAAGTTTTTCCTGTTTTCAAAATGGCCGGAAATGCCTGCAACGAGTGAAAGTTTAAAAAAAGTTTAAAAAAAAGCTGCTTTTTGTTGCTTAGATCAAGTTCTTTGCTCAGGATTTTGACGATGCTCAAATTTTCCTCGTTCATCTCAAGCATGCACGAAGCCGCTTTGATATATTGATCCATTCCGTCCAGCTCAATGGGAATTTGCAGATTGTTTATGATTAAATTCAAAAACGATTTTTCCTTTCAGTGTGCCCTATATTTAAAATGGTGGAGGATTACCAAGAATGAACGGATGAATATAGAACATCAAGTGCCGAATAAAAATGGATTGCAGCAATTTTATTTGGGAATTTTTACGGATAGGAAAAGACGATGGGGTCGCGAGACGAGGTAAAGACGAAAACGAAGGTCGCATCTTGGGGTCGCCCATTATAAGGACGGGTCACCATCTTAATTATTGTCTTCTTGATTCGATTGACTTGCCTATTCAATTTGCGGTCCTTATTAATTTTTTCTGCGATGATGCCGTGCCTGACGGTTACTCCGGCTCCTGATATCCCGAAGTAGCGACCCAAAGCAACACCGCTTTTCCCCGTCATTTCCCGACTAAGATAAATCGCTATATCACGTGCAAAATTCCCCTTTTTCCCTTTCCGCAAAATCGCCTCATGTGTACATGCAAACTCGTTGCATATCGCGGATTCCGGGAGCATACCTAATCCCGCTTTTCCGGAGCCGCTCTCCATGCCGTAGCGCATCACTGCATGGCGCTGTTGCGGCGGGTTGAGGAAAACTTATTCCGGTAATGTTGATATTATTCATGATCGATTCAAATATCAATATTTCTGGCGTCGTAAAAAGTCCCATCTACTGCGTTGTAGCGGGTTGCGAAATGCTCGGAATACTATTGTATGCCTCCGCTTTCGCGACACCACTACGCCTTGTATATGGAACTTTCTACTTAGCCATCGTAACCGGGTTGCCTGACTTTTTACGAGTGCATCAAAGCATTCATTTGCTGAAAAACGATGGGCGGCATTTGGCATGACTGACACAGGGCGTTATCTTGTCATCATTTTTACAAAAAAAGATAACTTGCTTAGAGTAATTTCCGCAAGAGATATGAACCGGAAGGTGAGTCGGTTTTATGAAAAAAATGGATAATCTTATTCCAAAATTTAAAAGTGAGGATGAAGAACGAGAATTTTGGGCTACTCATTCACCTCTTGATTACTTTGATTCCAGAAGTATCAAGAGAATTTCATTCCATAACTTAAAACCCTCTCTGAAATCAATTTCTATCCGACTTCCAGAAGATATGATAGCGGAACTGAAAACTTTGGCTAACAAAAAGGATGTTCCCTATCAGAGCTTGGCAAAAATATATCTGGCCCGACAGATTGCACTTGAACGTAGCTCACTGGCTGCATTTATCAAAAAGAGTAAGAACACCGCTTATGGCCCACAAGGCGCTTGAGCTCGACTGGGCAAAGCCGTGCCGCTGATTCCATTTTAATTGCCGTTTTTTTTCTTCGGTTTTGACTTAACCTTCCCAGCCTTTTTTGCCGTGGCTTTTGCCGCAGCCTTTTTGGGTTTTGCGGCTCGTTTTCTTACGGTTGATTTTGGTTGTGTCCGCTTTTTTCCAACCGAATCCAGTTGACTTTTTCCCTGGGCCAATCGTTTCATCATGGCAAGTGTTTCATCAGACAAGGGGTTATCCTCAAAAACAATGGCGCAAATCTCGAATATGTCCTTGCGATCCTTTTCCGTGGGCAGAAGATCGGCAAGGGTTGCAATAGCCCGATCCGTATCAGTCTGGAAAATGCGGGCCTGATCTTTAGCGATTCTCCTGAATTCGGAAATTTCAATGTCTTTTAAGCGCTCATGGGTCTTGCTGATCTGCTGTATCTTTAAAAATTCTTCACGGTCAAGAATACGATCCGCAGAGCTGATGGCCACGATGATACGGATCAGGCCCTCGACAAATCCCCCCTTGTCCATGGCGGCCATCCAGTGGTCATGATCGGCTTTTTCGCGTTTTTTTCTCTCGCGGCGCTCGACGATCATTTCCTGGGGAGTTTGATTTTTGGGCCGTGCTTCGGGATAAAACCAGTTGAGCCATGACGTCTGATCGTAAACGGAGTGAAATATGGTCTCCGACATAAACGCCTGGAACGAAGAAACATTGTTGAGCGTCGTCTCAATAAGGTTGGAAGCGGATTTTTCCATATGAACAAACAGGTTGTCGCTTGAAACCGGACGCCGGTTTTCCTTAACATGCGGTGCCCACATGGTTACCGGAAAAATAAACGGGTTGAGGTCGGAGAGCCCGTAACGGGCAATTCTCAGCGAATGAGTCTGTTTTAACACTTCCGCTGTAAACTCATTGGAAAACATTTTCACCAACGGGCTGACATATGTATGATAAAGTTCATCGTTACGATCCGAAACAGCCGCTACCAGCGGAAACTGTTCATCTTCCGACGTCATGCCATCATCTAAGGCCAGAATGTCCTCTATTTCACGGGCTTCAAATCGAACCAGAAGGTCTTTTTCCGGGCTTTTTATCGGATCTCCATCTTCGATCACCATTTCATATAACCCCGGCGGCAGGTATTCGATCATGTCATAGCTGCTGATGATTTGTTTATGCTCTTTTCTGGCCACCTTACCGGACACAAAAATGCCCAGATGTCCGATATTTTCATGGAGCATATAGACAATCACCTGCTGGCATTGTTTGATTTCCTCAAGCGTACCCCAGGTCTGGACGATCCAGTTTAAGGCCTGTAAAGGCGGAGTGATCGCATCACCATTGGAGCAAAAAACCACCACAGGATCCTGGATATCTTTCAGGTCCAGATACTTGTCTTCATTTAAGCGGACACCGCCTTTTTCAAGTTTATTGCCCACAAAAAGATTGTTGACGATAAAATGAATTTCATCCTTGGTCATGTTGAAAAAGCCGCCCCACCATTTTTCAAAATCAAGAAATCTTTTTTCCTCGGTATCGACCTTGGACCAGAGATTGTATTTTTTAGTCCATAAGGTATTGGTTATATTCATATTTTCAAAATTTTTTACCAGATTGGCCCCATCGAATATGCCGTTACTCAAATCTCCCATTAATGAATTCACCCAGACCCCTCCCAGAAGCCCTCCCAGGTAACGCATGACATCCTTGCCCTCAATACCGGCCCAGTAAGACAGGGGGGAACCGTTAAACACGATGGGACCCGTGGTACCGGGACGGTCCGCACTCAGCATGGCCAGCGCCCAGCCCGCCTGGCAGTTACCCGTAACCGATGGTTTTCTCGAATTGGGGTGGCGTCGGATCACTTCGTCGATAAAGGCGATTTCTGCTTTTTCCACGTCCGGGATCGTTTGCCCCGGCACGGGATCGGGTTCAAAAAGAATAAAATATACCGGATGCCCGGCATTCATGGCCATACCGATCTCCGACTCCCGTTTTGATCCGCCTATTCCCGGTCCGTGACCGGCCCTGGGATCGATAATGATCACCGGCCGAAGATCCGGGTCGATGGTAACGCCTTTTGGCGGCAGGATTTCCGCCAGTTTATAATTGGTGGGCCGTTCCAGGTCACGGCCGTCCATGATGATTTTATAATCAAATGTCAACACCGGCGGCTGACCTGCTTTTATGTGTTCAAGATAAGTATTTCCCCGCTTTCTCATGATATCCGAATACAGGACGGATCGCTGAGCGGCGTCATACAGATACTCGTAAGCTTCTTTCAATATACCGGTATCAGGTAAAAAATTGCTGAGCTTGAATTCTTTTTCCATCTTCGTCACCCACCCTTTTTTAAAGTTGATATTTTTCCTGCTCCATATCCAGCTGAAAACGTACCGGACCGCGATACCCCTTGCCGAATCGGGTGTGCAAGGCACAGGCCGATGTTGGCAGGGACCAGGACGTGGCAATGGCCACATGCCCTTTTGGAAACGGCGTGGCTTCGGCTTTGATATAATCGAGCGGCGCCAGGGCACATTCCTTTTCCACAAGCGAATCGCTTTCGCCATAACAGATAAGCCACTTGATCTTTTTTTTATCAAAATATTTCATGTTTAATTTTCGATTAAATGCCGGAAACGGCAGGGTGCCGTCCCCGGAAATGGGTGTATTATAAGAGGCAAAACTCAGCCTGGTAATTTCCATGGGCAGGTCGTGTCTCTGGGAACTCAACCAAAAATTGATTGCTGCGGCGGTCTTGCTGAGCCGTGCGCCTTTTTTTTGAAGGTGACCGGACATCGCCAGGCTTCGATAAAAAGCGATCAACGGATATTCATCCTTAATGCTTTTCAGTCTGTATACAAATGCCATCAGGTCGCCGTCGGCCACCGTGTTCCCGTTCGGCAGCCGTTTTGTCCCGTATGCCAGGTCATTGAAGCGGTCCGGCAGATTCCTCAGAAAATGGCCGAAGCCCTTGCTCCGGGATCCGTCGATGGGGGCAACACAGGTGATGTGGGTATCGACGAGTCCGTCAAGCTTGCCTGAAAGAATATTGCAGAGCGTAATCAAGCCGCCCTGGCAGTAACCGTTTAATGTCATTGTTCGATTGTGCTTTTTTACGATGATTTCGCAAAAGCGCTTTGTATCCCGGATGTCATCCTCCAGTGTAATGATCTGGACTGCAGGATTCATGTTGATATCCTTCAGGATGCGTACATAGGTAGGAATGCCCTGGTTGGCGAAACAATGCACATAGCTCTTTTTCTCACCCGGGAGAAACGCAAGAATATCCGCGCCGAGCACATAGGGGTGAACAATAAGAATCGGCTTGCCGTTGTTTCTTATATCGATGCCCGGTTCATTGGGAAGCACCTGATATAAATAAAATCGGTCACTCTCTGCAATTTTTTCATATTGCCCGTTGTTAAAGTCATACCCGAACTCGGCTGCAATATTTTTAATTTCCTTCGGAAATTCAACGGACACCGCATTTAGTACGCCTGCCACTGAGCGGATGTATTCATAAATATCGCCCTGGCCGCTGCCATTAAACGTGGCCATAAGCGAGGCGAAGGCATTGTTGATTTCAGACATATGATAATCGACAACAGTATCAGTGCTGCTCGACATGGTTTGTTGCGCCAGCTCAACGTTGATGGATAAAAGTTCCGCATAGGCCGGCAGGGCGGACCACGGCTGGAGACTAAAGGCCTTTTTTGATTCCGCAACACTAAAATATCCAACGGATTTGAAAAAGGAATTAAGAAAGTCGGTATGATATCTGACAAGGCCGCTCCAGTAATCAAATGCTATCTGGGCCAGATATTGCGAGGTAGAGGCGACCTTTAGTTGATGGTCCCAAAGTGACTTTTCCGGATGGTTGCAGGCTTTTAAATCGTTTTGGGATGAATTTGCAGGCATAGAAATCCTCTTTTATATTGCACTTCATTAAAGAGAGCTGCGGGCAAGGCTTTAATTCTATTGTTAGCCATAGATTTACATATATATATTATGATTTAAAGAAAAGCAAGTGGGCATTGCAATAAAAACCTGACCGGCAAACAACCAGGTAAAATTTGCCCGTTTACCGGTGATATTTTACGTTGAAACTATAAAATAATTTATTAAAACTATCTGTATTTAAATCAAATATTTCTATTTAATAATAATGCCGGTAAAAACGGGCGGGTATGTTACAGGGTCTCTGAAAAAATTTGGGTTTTAAATTGTTTATTATGATTTGATAATATTTTTTAATTTATCTTTATTATCAAGCTTATATAAATTTTGCATTGCAAAAAAAATACTTGACAACAATAATCAGCCCGCTATATAATTTGGTAAAAAAATCAGGATCGGCATATGCCGACAAAACTAAACCGCCGTTGCGATAAACACGGCAAACACAAGCAAGGAGGTTCCCATGGACATACCAAAAATGACGGACATGACACAAATGGCAAAACAACTCTTTGAATTTCAGAAAGCCACTTTCAGCAACGTCTACAGCACCATCACGATGGTGCAGGACCAGGCGGAAACATTCGGCACCACTTTTATTGAGCAGAATCCGGCCCTTCCGCAGCAAACAAAGGATGCTGTTAACGGGTGGCTGAACATGTGCAAAAAAGCTCGGGACGACTATAAAAAAGCCCTTGATGACAGCTTTAAGGATCTTGAAGGTTATTTTTCCAGCGCTGCCAAAGGTAAGGGTAAATAGACCCGCAGGTGTTTTACCAGGACGGATAAAGGGGCAGGGAAATTTTATTTAAAACTTCTCTGCCCCTTTTTTGTCATTAAATATTTTTGGATAATATTTGGCATTCATTCAAAAATAAGTTAAGCTGTTCTTTATCAATTGCTTCACGGGATTCACGCTTCTTCCCGTCATTGTTGCCAGGCCTTGTGATTTATTGGAAAGGATAAACAATGAGTGACGATCAGGACAATACCAAGGGGATTGAGAGTGTTGTCGCCCAGTGGATGAAAACCTCAACGGATTTATGGGGAACCTGGGCCAAATCGTGGATGGATGCCTCTCAAAACCCGTCCCCCGGCCTCGGACCTGAAAAGGAAAAAAGGACGGCCCCCGAAGAATCTTTGCAAACTTTCATGCAGTCGTTTCAAACGATCAGCCAGGTGTTTTCAGAACCGGAAGGCATTGCCATATTATTAAAGGGAGTGGATGTATTACCGGACCTGTTTTTAAAAGTGATCCGCTCCACCTGGGATTCATGTTCGAATTTCAGCAGCCAGTGGCTGGCAAAGACTGCCCGGATCAACGCGAAAACCAAAGCATACCAATTTGAGAATCTTGACCAGGAGATATTTCAGGCCTGGGGCGAAATATATGAAAAAGAATTTCAACAATACTTCAATATCCCCCAACTCGGTTTAAACCGGTTTCATATCGAGCGCTTCCATAAAGCCCAGGATGCCTTTAACGTATTTCAAACAAAACTTTCCGAGTTTCTTTTTGTACTCTACCTGCCCATTGAAAAATCCCTTAAGGTACTCCAGCAACAGCTATCTGAACAAATGAAAAAAGGAGAACTGCCGGACAGTCCGGGCGATTATTATCGTCTCTGGATAAAAATACTTGAAGGTCATTACATGACTTTGTTCCAAACCAGGGAATATTCTATTGTATTAAACCGTGTCATAGAGGCAAGCATGGAATATAAATCCAAAAGGGAAGAGGTTATGGGCGATATTTTGCAATCGCTTGCAATCCCAACCCAAAAGGAACTGGATGAATTATATAAGGAGCTTTATGTGACAAAGAAACGGCTGCGTGTGCTGGAAAAAAAATTTAAGGATAAATTTTGACGGACTCGTAAAAAGTCAGGCCCCCGGTTACGATGGCTAAGTAGAAAGTTCCATATACAAGGCGTAGTGGTGTCGCGCGAAAGCGGAGGCATACATATAGTATTCCGAGCATTTCGCGACCCGCTACAACGCAGTAGATGGGACTTTTTACGACGCCATCAATTTTGATGATTGTATAAGGAGTCAACGTGGGAAAGCCCAAAATCAAAGTGGATTCCATCCTGGCAAAGCTTGCGGAAGACGCGGAAAAAGCACAAACCAGGGCGACCAAGGCTTCCGATATATTGCTTGAAAAACTGGATACCCGGATTGCGGCTACTCCCTATGAGGTGGTTCACCAGGTGGACCGGGTAAAACTGAAGCATTATGAAACAAAAGCGCGATCCCGTTCATCCCGGACAATCAGGACCCCCTTGCTTGTCGTGTATGCATTGATCAACCGGGAAACCATGCTGGACCTTCAGCCCGGTCGAAGTGTTGTGAAACGTTTCATGGATGCCGGCATTGATCTTTACATGATCGATTGGGGGTATCCCCGCCGCAAGGACCGTTTTTTAACCATTGATGATCATGTGAATGGTTATATGGATGACATGGTTGATTTTATTTGTGAAAAACGTGGTATTGACCAGATCAATCTCATGGGCATCTGCATGGGCGGCTCTTTTTGCGTCATGTACTCGGCGCTGCACCCCGAAAAAATTAAAAATCTGATTACAACCGTGACTCCCACCAATTTTGATACAAATGAGGGTTTGCTGCATATCTGGATGCGCGATGTAAACGTGGATAAAATCGTGGAAGCCCATGGCAACATGCCGGGGGATCTAATGAATTTTGGGTTTCTGCTCCTGAATCCCGCACGCCTTATGATTGATAAATACGTTGGCTTTGTTGAAAACATGGACAACAAAAATTTTGTTGAAAATTTTGTCCGCATGGAAAAATGGATATTTGACAGCCCTGACGTGCCGGGAGAAACATTTCGTCAGTTCGTCAAGGACTGCTATCAGAAAAATAAATTGATCAACAGCAAACTGGAATTGGGCGGCAGGCGGGTTGACTTGAAGAATATTACCATGCCGCTTTTAAATATATATGGACAATTCGACCATCTTGTCCCCCCGGGCGCCTGCAATTTATTGACATCCAGGGTGGGGACCCAAGACGTGGAGGACCTGCGCCTGATGACCGGCCATATCGGCATCTACGTTTCATCAAAAAGCCAGAGTGAATTTACGCCAAAAATCATCTCATGGCTTGCCGAACACGACAAAAGCAAAACAAAAAAAATAATTAAAAAAAAGAAGCCGACCCGCAAAAAGAGAACACCAGCCAAATCAATACCTAACAAATCATAAAATATAATAAAGAATCATTTCTTGATATGAGGAGATAAAAAATGTCCCGGAACAAAGATTATTTTAACGCATTTATAAACGTCAGCAAGGCATTTGGCACTGCCCGTAACAAAGAAGACATATTAAAGCTGATTGTCGAAAGCGCAATCGAAACGATGGCTGGAAAAGCAGCCTGTCTGTATCTGGCGGATCAGAAGAAAGATGTATTCGTCCCGGTTGCCCAGAAGGGCCTTTCCGACCGGTATCTGCATGCCAGCCCGATCCAATCCAAAAAAATAGTAAAAGCCATACTAAAAGGCGGCTTTCTGGCATTTACGGATGCGACAACAGATCCCCGCCTGGAGCATCATGAAGAAAAAAAGGCCGAGGGGATCGCTTCAATACTGACGGTTCCGGTCATGGTCAGCAATAGAACCATTGGCATCTTGTCTCTATATACGGCACAAGAGCGAAAATTCACAAAAGATGAAATCAAATTTTTATCCGCGCTGGCAGAGCACGGCGGGATGGCCATTGAGCGGGCACGTCTTCTTGACCGGATCTATAAAAATGCGCAGGTTTTTTTAAACCTTACTAATAACATCAATGCCAGCCTGGACATTAAAAAGATTCTTCATATTCTGACCGAGGATATCGCCAGGGCACTCGATCTTAAAGGCGTAACTATTCGGTTGTATAACAGGGAAAAAGACACTCTCGATCTTGTGTCCAGCTATGGGTTGAGTGAAGCCTTTCTGCACAGGGGACCGGTTGATGCCCATGAGGGAATGCAATTCATAGAAGACAGTAAAACAGTGGTGATCGAAGATGTGAACACAGATGAACGCATCAAGTATAAAAAGGAGGCCCTTAAAGAGGGCATTACCTCCATGCTGTGGGTACCCATTCTTTCCGGCGATAAAGTCATCGGTGTCATGCGGCTTTACAGCAGCGTTCAAATGGAAGTGTCGGAAGAAATGC
The DNA here is from genome assembly GCA_013151835.1 of Deltaproteobacteria bacterium. GTDB lineage: Bacteria > Desulfobacterota > Desulfobacteria > Desulfobacterales > Desulfosalsimonadaceae > JAADHK01. The sequence goes on along the minus strand of JAADHK010000045.1, from coordinate 66,609 downwards.
TGATGATGGTCAATGCACTGGCCCGGCAGGGCGGACTCGCCATCCAGAACGCGTCCATGTATCTTGCGCTCCAGAATGACAAGAAGAGCCTTGAGGAGGATATATGGAGCCACCGCATGTGGTTCTAAAGTGCAGGCCGGGAGGGAACAAGCTGCGGTGTTATCGTTCAGTTCGCATACAAAAAAGTATAGCTCACTGAAAGATGCCTTGCATCTTGTCCCCTCCCGGCCTGCACTATGATTACATGATTTCTTGGGAAAATATTAAATTTAAACAAAGGGAATTATCATGATCGGAAAAAGCATGGATCAGATCAAAATCGGGGATTTTGCGGAATTTGCAAAAACCATCGCGGAGTCGGATATTTATGCCTATGCCGGAGTGAGCGGTGACTTTAATCCGGCGCATATAAATGAAACCTATGCAAAAAATACATTTTTCAAAAAGAGAATCGCCCACGGCATGCTGAGCGCCGCATTTATTTCAACTGTTTTAGGCACAATTCTGCCGGGGCCGGGAACGATTTATATGAAACAGGAACTCAATTTTCTGGCTCCTGTCTATATAGGTGACACGATCACGGCAAGGGTCGAGGTTGCGGAAAAAATTGAAGCTAAAAACAGGTTGCGCTTAAAGACCACTTGTTCAAATCAGGACGGCACGATAGTGCTTTCCGGAGAAGCCCTGGTAAGTCCGCCCAAGTCGAAACATTAAAAGCGCCGGTGAGTACTTCCAAATAATCAAATTTTAATAGCTTGAAATAATTGATAAGTTATTTTCACATATAGTGGTGATCCTTCACCGTGAAAAGCTTTTTAATTTAACCGGTCATCCATAAAAAGGAAAGATTCAAATGCCTCCCGAGAAGGATAATTCCGTGTCCTGCGGCAGCCATCCGATGCTGACCTCGCTGACCCCCATGAGGATGCGTAAAGGCAAAGTTGTTTCAGCGCTTGAGGCCGTACAGGTGATCCGCTCAAATGATACAATTGCCACCGGGGGTTTTGTGGGCACGGGCTTTGCGGAAAAAATCGCCGTTACCCTTGAGGATGTATTTTTAAAAACCGGCGAACCCAAAGACCTGACGCTGGTGTACGCCGCCGGACAGGGAGACGGGAAGCAAAAAGGGCTGAATCATTTTGGACATGAGGGCATGGTCAAACGGGTGATCGGCGGGCACTGGGGGCTGGTTCCTGAATTGCAGAAACTGGCCATTGAAAACAAAATTATCGCCTATAACCTCCCCCAGGGCGTGATTTCACACATGTACCGGGATATTGCGGCCCACAAGCCCAGGACATTGACGACCGTCGGCCTGCACACATTTGTAGATCCCAGGAATGGTGGCGGAAAGCTGAACAGCATAACAATTGATGATATCGTGGAATTAATGGAATTTGACGGCCATGAATACCTGGCATACAAGACGCTTCCCATTAATGTGGCCATAATTCGCGGTACAACCGCTGATACTGACGGCAATACGACCATGGAAAAAGAAGCGCTCACCCTCGAGTCCCTCTCCATTGCCATGGCTGCTAGAAATTCCGGCGGTTTTGTCATCGTCCAGGTGGAGCGAATCGCCGAGGCCGGTTCGCTGCATTGTCGCGAGGTTAAAATCCCGGGCATCCTGGTTGATTGCGTTGTCGTCTCCGAACAAAAATACCACTGGCAGACATTTGCCGAGCAATATAACCCGGCCTATTCCGGTGAAATAAAACAGCCCATGCAGTCTCCGGAACCCATGCCCTTAACTGAACGCAAAATCATCGCAAGGCGGGCAGCGTTCGAATTGGAAGTCAATTCGGTCATTAACCTGGGGATCGGGATGCCGGAAGGCGTCGCCCAGGTAGCCTTTGAGGAAAAAATTCTGGATTATATGACTTTAACCGCCGAGCCGGGAATTGTCGGCGGTCTTCCCGCCGGCGGCTTGAGTTTCGGTGCAGGCGCCAATACACAAGCTGTTATTGATCAGCCCTATCAGTTTGATTATTATGACGGAGGCGGCCTGGATGCGGCCTTTCTGGGATTGGCGCAGGCGGACAGCCACGGAAACCTGAATGTTAGTAAATTCGGCCCCAAACTCGCCGGTGCCGGGGGTTTTATCAACATCAGTCAGAATGCGAAAAAGGTAATTTTTGTGGGAACATTTACGGCAGGGGGCCTGAAAATTGACGTTTCCGATGGATCTCTTAAAATTGTGAATGAAGGCCGTGTAAAAAAATTTGTCAAGGCTGTTGAACACGTCACCTTTTCAGGCGCGTATGCGGTCGAAAAAAAACAGCCGGTATTGTTCATCACGGAACGTTGTATCTTTTTGCTGACAAAAGATGGTCTGGAGCTGATTGAAATTGCACCGGGCGTTGACCTTGAAATAGACATACTGGGCCAGATGGATTTTAAACCGATAATAAGTCAGGATCTGCGGATAATGGACAAGCGCATCTTTTACGCCGATTCCATGGGGCTTAAAGATGATATGTTAAGCATTCCATTGGAAAAACGCCTTTCCTATGATACTGAAAAGAATCTCTTTTTCGTAAACTTTGAAGGTTTTAATGTAAATACCATGGATATGGTAAGGGATATAGACACGGCCGTGCGTCGCTTGACCGGGCCTTTGGGCAAAAAGGTATTCGCGATTGTTAATTACGACAGCTTTGCCATTAATCCGGATCTGGTCGATCCATATACGAACATGGTGAAAAAATTGGTCAATGATTGTTATAGCGGCGTTACTCGTTACACAACGAGCGCATTTTTGCGCATGAAACTAGGCGATGCGCTTGCCAAAAGAAATGTTGCGCCCCATATTTATGAAAGCGGGAGTGAGGCGAAGAGTGCGCTGGATAAAATGGCTAAGTATTGACGACTCCGTAAAAAGCCCGTCTGCGGCGTTGCGCTTGTCGTGAAAGAGCTCAACGTACAAAAAGTACGCCTTCGCCCTTTCCCAACTCGCGCGCCTTGCAGACGGCGCTTTTTACGAAGCCGATGACTGAATTAGTTGATGGATAGCGGCCTGTCAAACACTACAAATAAGATTATTTTTCCTCGAGAAATTCTTCAACCTTCTTATATTGTTCGTCCACGGCTGATTTGAAATCCGAAAATCCCTTCTGATAGGAGTTCACCCATCCATCAATGGTTTTCCTGCCTTCTTCAGGCAGCCATGCGGCCTGATCCAATAGCGAAGTTATTATTTTTTCGCCCTGGTTCTGTGCCATTTGCATCGCGTTAAATGCATTGTCAAATATCGTCTTATTAAACTTAATTACCTGGTTAAGTACCTGCTTGTTATCCATGGCAGCCTCCTCGTTTGTTTATATTTATGATTAAAAGTACATTGTTGTATTTTATTTGCGCTTTGAACTCTTGTTACCATTAAAATAGTGAAAAAGAACAGATTGTCAAGTATTTTTTTGCACTGCACAAAAAAATTATTTCCTTGATTTTTAAAATTGAATTTGATCTAATATTTCTAAAATTAAATGGTTATAATAAAAAAGATTATTTTCTGGTTATAAATCGATAAAAATATTTTGCACTATACCATGGACTGAATATAATGGACTGAACATAGAGGTGACGTATGTCGGAATCAGATAAAATCATTCTTAAGAAATATTCCAATCGACGGCTGTATGATACCGTGCAAAGCGCTTATGTAACGTTAAATGATGTGTCCGATATGGTAAAGCAGGGGCAGTGGGTCGAAGTAACAGATGTGAAATCCGGCGAAGATGTTACGGCGTTTACGCTTACTCAAATTATCATGGAAGAAGCCAAAAACAAAAACGCATTGCTTCCTGTTCCCCTCCTGCATCTTATTATACGATACGGGGAAACCCTGCTGGCCGATTTTTTCGGCAAGTATCTTGAAAAAATGGTAAGGAGTTATCTGTCATATAAACAGATTGCGGATGAGCAGTTCAACAAGTGGCTGGATATCGGGGTATCAATGTCCGGTATGGGGTCCGGCATGGGATTACACCCGCATGAGGAGACAAATCCACTTCAATCTTTTTTTAAGCAGTTTATGGATCCGTCAAAATTCAACACAGAAGCAGAAGACAAAAAAAATCCTCCGGAAGAATGACGACTCCGTAAAAAGTCCGTCAACCTGGTTACGATGGCTAAGTAGAAAGTTCCATATACAAGGCGTAGCGGAGTCGCGAAAGCGGAGGCATACATATAGTATTCCGAGCATTTCACGACTCGCTACAACGCAGTAGATGGGACTTTTTACGACGCCATCAAGAATGAGTTTTTACTTTTTCTTGTCGCTGTGTTTCAGTAAAAATCTCACGACTTTACTATAATCATTTTTCAGGACTTTAGACGACCTGAAAAGCCCCATATGGCCGGCTTTTGCGAGCAAGGAAAGTTTGTTTTTTTCCGGAACACTTTCGATCTCATCCAGATGTCCGTTGGCCTGCTTAGGCGGCACGATGTCGTCTTTGGACCCACCCAGGGACCAGATGGGTACATTACCGGGGTAATCCCTGATACCAACCGTTTTATTCCCTATTTTCATCCTGCCGTGAATCAAGTCGTTGTTAACAAAAATCTTTTTGTAGGTGTCCCTTATAAAACCCGCCGGAAAATGATGGGTCCAGTTGTACCATTGGTAAAAATCCCTTTGCCTTTGGGCCGACTCATTGTTTCCATATTTCAGATCGGTATAATATTTGCGAAAATTTTTCATATGCTGATCCATGCCCAGGTAATAAAAGCCCATTACCTGGAGCCGGCCGTCATATATCTTTCTGCCGGCGCCGATTTGACCTTCGGGAATTATACCGGAGAATAGATCGATCAGATAGTCGATATAATTTTCTCCCGCCATGCGTGAAAAATCAGTCAGCATTCCCCGTTCTCCCTCGGTATGCATGGGAGAGCCGGCAGACCCGAATGTCTTTCCCAGTTCGGGATAAAGAATCAGGGTTGTAATCAAGAGCGGTCCCGGCTGGCATATGGCGATCAGGTGCGATGGAAAGCCGGCTTTGTTTTTAAGAAATTCCAGAATGGTCTTAAACTGTTCCACCTGGCTCTCAAAATCCTCATAATGCCGTTTCCCGTCAATATACATGGGAATGTCAGCAGCACATTTCTGTTCCACCACCGCCATTTTCGAAAGACCGTGATCTCTCAAATAAATAGCTGTTTTTTCTGCAATGTTTGAATGGTGCCCGGCACGTGGAGCAAATACGATGCTGTAATTTTCTATTTTATGGGTGCCGTGGATCGACATATCAATCAATCGCATTCCAGGCAGGTCCAGGAGGATATCTTTTTTTTGATAATCGGTTTCCCAGTCCTGGACCGGGGGTTCATTGCTGATAAAATCAATGAATTCAATATCAGCAAGTCTATCCTTCCTGAATTTTTCAAATGTGTAAGAGACAGGTCCCCGGGCCAGGTTTAAAAAAACGTTTGTGCTGTCCTGGCATATTTTAAGCAGGCCGGAAAATGCATGATCTGTTCTATCGTCAATCCATGGCATAAATAGCCTTTTCGACAGCATTCCGCCTTCAAAAGAACCTGTTGCCATTTCTTTGCCATGGGCCATGATTCGGTCAGTCATTTCCGAAAGCGCTGCTCCTGCTTCAATCGGCATTCTGATACCGTTTATCACATTTTTTGCCGTATTTTTTGCTTCAGGAAATAAGCTTATCAATGATGCACCCATATCTTAACCTCCTGCTACATTGTGGTTATTGCCTGAATAAAAAATTAGTATTAAAGCATGCAAAGTCAAGCGCATTTTGCTGCAATGCACAAAAAGCAATTTAAGTTTATACGGCAATTACCGATAAAGTTCTTTTATTTCAATTATTTGCATTTCAATTTAAAGTGTAACAAAAAGGAAGATTTTTTTGCAGTGTAGTTGCAGGAAGGATTTTGATGATGGCTTAATGGTTTTCGTGGTAAGAATATCAGAACATTACGATGTGGAATCCTCTTCTCCTTTTTCAGGATTGCCGGACATGCCGGACATAAATTTTAAAAACAGCTCCTGCTGGGATTCGACCATTTTTGAAAAGGTTTCGATTCCGGCCGCGCCATCACCCTGCTTCACCTCAAGGAGTGCGCGCAACCCGGCTATGACAGCCTCTTGTTCAGCCGCTTTTTTTTTCAAAGCATCGTGCTCCTTAACAAGAGCCTGGTAATCCGACCGGGGAACCACGTCCATGGCCGAAAGAAATTCGGCCATGCCCTTTTTAAATTCAGCCATGGCGCTTTCCATGTTGAAATTCATGTCTGCGGCAGGCTGTTTTTCCGGTTTTGATCCGTATATTTTCCTGAATATATCGAGATATTCCCCACCGGCTTTGCTCCCGTCAGCAAACAGTTTCCCGACAGCGGAAAGTCTTGCATTCTCATTTGCGCCTTTTCTGAAGACTTCCTCAAAAAACCTGAAAAAATTTTTATCCATGATTTTTTCCAATTTCATACCCCCGCCCAGTAGTGTCCGGTTTGGTTCTTGCAGACTGTTATTTTTCTTGTACAGCCATCGTAGGGGCGGCCTTCAGGCCATTTAATTGCGTGTAAGCAACATCGGTACATGGAAGGCTGAAGCCTTCCGTTACGCTGGCCGTGCGAATATTTTATTTTGTACCATTTTTTGAAGATCATAATCAGGCCTTTTTCGAGCAGAAAGGTTCAAACGTCTTCAGCAAGCAAGAACTAAACCGGACTGTGCTGACCCCCACCTTGAGAAATTAATATGTTAAAACCACTCCCCCGTCAAAAAAAAGATCACCACTCACAAGATACGCGCCGTATCTGATCATATTTTTCCATGGCAAGTCCTTTTGTAAAGAAGTCAAAACCTACCGCAGATCAGCCGCAGTCTGCAACGCATCGATGGCCTCGGGCAGTCCTTTTTTACCGTCATTGTTCATGTCCCATCTTGTGTCAAAATCCATCTGTGCGTCAACAACATCGGTTGTCTGCCCGTCCGACACAATGATATTCTGAATGGTCAGGGTCTCGAAACCCGGTTTTTTAATCACCAATGTCCAGGTTCCGACGGATACATTGTTGAAAACATAATCGCCGTTGCCGTCCGTCCCGGTTTTTCTTTCTTTTTCCATTATGGTCACAGACGCCCCCTTAATTCCGCTTGTTTGACCTGTGACGAGTGTAATGACGGAGCCCGCGATATTACCCACCGGTCCCTGCTCGAGTGTAAGATACGGCCGGAACCCCGAATTTGTTTCGCTGGCTGAAAACCGGGCAAAATGCTCGTTACTGTGGCCGTCGGGCGTAATGAAAACATTGCCGTCCCATCCGTCCTCATAACTCCCGGCAAACCGGAGATTGATATTTACGATATTATGAGTCCGGTTGTTCATCAGATCCGTGATATTGTATTTCACCTCAATGGGCGTACCGTTAAAATCCCATTCCTCATTTGCCTCAAGATCGGGAGTATTGATCTCAAAAACCGGCTCCAGGAGAACGTCCCCGGCATACATATGCTCCTGGGCGGCCGAGACGTTTTCAGGCTCTCCTTCGGCCGCTGAGGTTATCAGGTCGTCCGCCTCGTAATACCTTGAGGCAATACGTGTCTTTTTCATCTGAAAAACACCTGTTATAAAAAAACCGATTTCCGCGTTTCCGAAGACCTCACCCGGATATGCGTTTAAATCAAACTGCAACACAAGAGCCTTGTCGATTTCATGGACTTCAATATATCCGAATTTTGGATGCCATTGTCCGTCGTTTAATACTTTCCATTGGTTTTGTGTGGCTTCCCTGCTGTATTGAATTTCACGGTCCACGGGTGTTAAAACAAGGGCAAACGCCGATCCAGAAAAACAAATAGCCGTAATTACAAAAATTAACATACTGAAATGTTTTTTCATTGTCTCCCCTTCCCTGGCTTTTTCGAATTAGTCATCTGAAAATCCATACCTCCCGGCGCCTCGTATATTTACGGGCCAGGCACTGAATAAAATAAAAAAAAACATATCCACTTCTTTTTTTAATTGACGAGATCGGATTCATTTGATAGTTAAAAAAGTTTGAAACTTCAGTTGGTTTCTGTGTCCCGGTCAGGCCCCGGAGAGCTAATGGAACAAGAGACAAAACAAATGTTTAAAGATTTAGCTTACTACAGCAGTCTCGGTTTTTCAATAGCGCTTTCAATTTTTATCGGGCTTTTTATCGGGCTGGCCCTTGACCGAACATTGGATACTGCGCCATGGCTGATGTTCGTTTTTCTGGGATTAGGGATTGCCGCCGGATTCAGGAACATTCTCCGGGCCATGGCTAAGAGCCAAGGATATGTGAATAAAAGATGATTATTCAAAAAAGACTCCTCAAATTCATTCTTAATGCAAACTGGATTCTGTTTGCCCTGGCCGTTTGCGCAGGCCTGCTGACTGAGTCACCCGAATTTACGATGGGCATCATTTGCGGCGGGCTCATAACAACAATCAATTTTCACCTTTTATACAAAACGCTTAAACAATCGCTTACGCCTCCCCATCTATCTTCTCACAGGGTGGTCCTCTTCAAGTATTATATCCGATTTACCGCAACCGCGATTATAATCGGTATTCTGATATCCGGCAAATACGTTAACCCATTGGGCCTGTTCGTGGGCCTTTCGGTCGTGGTTGCGAGCATCATGCTCGCCACGTTCCGGGAATTAACCATTCTTATTTTTAAGGAGGCGGTCTAAGGTGGAACATCCATTTCTGATTGTTGTCTCGATTTTCAAGGTGCTGGGGTTAGAAACCTTAGCCGGGCTTGCATTCGAATACAAACACGTACTGTACACATGGGTGGTTATGGCGCTGCTGATCGGCTGCGGCTATATTGCATCCAAGAAGGTAGATCTGGTTCCGTCAAAATTACAGAACCTGTTCGAACTGATTCTTTCCGGCATGGAAGAGTTCATGGTCACGGTTACCGGTGAAGAGGGCCGGGCTTTTTTCCCTCTTACCGCAACCATTTTCATCTACATTTTTATTTCCAATCTTATCGGCATGGTCCCGGGCTTTTATTCGCCCACGGCAAGCCTGAACACCACGTTGTCATGTGCTTTGATTGTTTTCTTTTATACCCATTACCTGGGAATAAAACTGCATGGAACACATTATATCAAGCACTTTCTAGGACCGGTCTGGTGGATGGTCCCCCTTATCCTGCCCATTGAAATCATAGGGCACCTGGCCCGTGTGCTTTCACTTTCTTTCCGTCTTTTCGGAAACATGATGGGCCACGAACTAGTACTCGGCATCCTGTTCATGCTGGCGGGCGCATTTTTTGCCCCCCTGCCGATCATGGCCCTTGGTATTTTTGTTGCATTTGTCCAGGCCTTTATCTTTTTTCTCCTTTCCGTCATGTATTTTACCGGGGCCATGGAAGAAGCCCACTAAAGATGAAATATTCGGAAAGCCATATTCTTCAAAATATCGGCCATAAGCCGATTGTAAAATTTTACGGGCAAGTTATGGAAGAAGCCGTTAATATTAATTTTTTTACTTAGGAGGTTTGACAATGGAAGGTATTATGTATTTTGTGGCATGTGCGATCGCGGCCGGACTCGCAATCGGAATCGCCGCTCTGGGCTGCGGTATCGGCCAAGGGCTCGCGGTCAAAGCATCGGTTGAAGGCATTGCCAGAAACCCCGAGGCATCCGGTAAGGTTACCGTGACCATGCTCATTGGTCTTGCCATGATCGAATCATTGTGCATTTACGCCCTGGTCGTGTCCCTGATCCTTATTTATGCTTCACCCATGGCGGAAACAGTGACCAAGCTTCTGGTCCACTGATAACACCGAAAATTTAACTGATTGTTAAGAGGGCCGGACCCCGTTGCGGGGCCCGGCCCTCTTGATTTTCACTGAAAAACCATTACTCAATCCTATTTTTCACGCCTTCCGGGTTGCGTCCGCACTCAAATCAGAATATATATTTTCTCAACATAGTCACTTTAACAGGTACGAGTCCATGTCCCTTGTTGTAAACGAAATATTTTACAGTATCCAGGGTGAATCCATCGAAACCGGCATGCCATGCGTGTTTGTGAGACTTACCGGATGCAACCTCAGGTGCGCCTATTGTGACACGCGTTACGCATATGATGAAGGAAGCGCCACAAGCATTGATGAAATCGTCAGGCAGGTCCTGTCATACGGAGTCGGGCTTGTTGAAATCACCGGTGGCGAACCCCTCATCCAGGAAAAAACACCTGCACTGGCCGCAAAGCTTCTAAAAACAGGTCTTGAGGTCATGGTTGAAACAAACGGAAGCATGGACATCGACTTAATCGACCGAAGGTGTATACGGGTGATGGATATTAAATGTCCTTCCAGCAATGAAGCGTCTGAAAATAACCTTGAAAATCTTGACCGCCTTACGGAAAAAGACAGGCTTAAATTCGTAATATCCGACAGGAACGATTATTGTTTTGCAAAAATTTTCATCAGGAACAAATTAAAGACCGCGCCCGTGTGCCCGGTTCTCTTTTCACCGGTTTCAGGAGGCCTTGATCCCGCTGTGTTAGCGGAATGGATACTGGCGGACCGTCTCAATGTCCGGCTCCAGGTCCAGCTTCATCGTATACTGTGGCCGGACAAAGAGCGGGGGGTATAAAAATGCAAAAAAAAGCGATTGTACTGGTAAGCGGAGGGCTTGATTCAGCCACAGTTCTTGCCATAGCCATGCAACAGGGATATGAGTGTCACGCCATAAGCTTTGACTACGGCCAGAGACACGGGATTGAACTGGATGCGGCCCGCAGGGTTGCATCCACGCTTGGAGCAACATCACACCTGGTCATGGAAACTGATTTTACACCCATAGGCGGCTCGGCCCTTACTGCAGACATTGATGTGCCTAAATTAAGAGAGACTTTTGATATGGCACAATCCATTCCAACAACCTATGTCCCGGCAAGAAATACCATATTTCTGTCATACGCTCTGGCCTGGGCCGAGACAATGAACTGCGCCGATATATTCATAGGGGCGAATGCCGTGGACTACAGCGGGTATCCGGATTGCAGGCCCGAATATTTTCAAGCATTTGAAACAATGGCAAACCTTGCCACGCGCGCGGGAATTGAAAAGACTCTTCGGTTTAAGATTCATACCCCCATAATCAACATGAAAAAATCTGAAATCATAGCTGCGGGAACTGAACTCGGGCTGGATTACGGCATGACCCACAGTTGTTATGACCCCTCGGACAAGGGCCTTGCCTGCGGCAAATGCGACAGCTGCCTGTTGCGAAAAAAAGGATTTGAGATTGCTGAAATTCCCGATCCGACCCGATATTCAAAACCATGAAAATTGTTATTCTCCATTATCATTTAAAGCCGGGCGGTGTAACAACAGTGATCCGGCAGCAGGTTACGGCCCTTTTGGGGCAATGCGACACGCTTGTTATCTGCGGGGAAAAACCTCCCCTCCCCTTTTCCGGCAAACTCGCCGTTGTGCCGGGCGTGGGGTATGATATTCCGGGCAAAAAAATAATTTCACCAAAACAGGTGGCCCGTGAAATCAATGATGCCATCTACAAAACCTGGCCTTCCGGCTGTGATCTCATCCACGTTCACAACCCTTTGCTTGCAAAAAACCGCTGTTTTTTAAAAACCCTGTCAGTCCTTGCTAAGAGCAATATTCCCCTTTTTCTCCAGGTTCACGACTTTGCCGAAGACGGCAGGCCGCATGCGCTCTATCATGATCGGGATTACCCTGAAAACTGCCATTACGGCGTGATAAACGGCAAAGACTACTCAATAATGAAAAGCGCCGGGCTCGATCCCGCGGGTCTTCATCTTATTCCCAACATGGTAAATCCGCTTACTGCCGCAAAGGGCAATAAAACTGATAAAAAGCTTGTCGTCTATCCGGTGCGTGCCATCCGCAGGAAAAATATCGGTGAGGCGATCCTGCTTTCCCTGTTTTTCGACCAAGACACAAACCTTGCAATTACCCTCGGCCCGAACAGCCCCATTGATTTTCCCATATATGAATGCTGGAAAAATTTTTGCACAAAAAACAAACTCCCGGTTATTTTTGAGGCATCAACTCGATATGGTTTTGACGCCCTGGTTGAATCCTGCGAGGCAATGCTTACCACAAGCATCTCCGAAGGGTTCGGCTTTTCTTTTCTCGAACCCTGGACGGCGGGCAAGGGCCTTGTTGGAAGACGTCTTGATCTCTGTTCGGATTTCGAAGAAAAAGGAATCTGCCTTGACAGCCTGTATAAGCGCATTTCAATACCATTAAACTGGATTGACGAACCCGGGTTTGCAAATAAATGGAAAAAAAGCTTTAAAACCGCCGGAGAGCAACGCGCCGTTATATTTTCCATAGAAGAAATCAAAGAGGCGTATGAGTCCGTGACACGCGATGGAACTATCGATTTTTCACTTTTGGATGAATCAACACAAATGACGGTTATAAAAAAAATCATGTCGGATTCGAGAATTTCGGCCCGTTTTTCAGATCTCAATCCCTTTATTCACGAAATTATGTCCATAAAGGACAAGCGCGGAATCATTGCCGCAAACAGGAGCGCAATACTTAAAAACTTCGGCCAGGGAACCTATGCAAAACGATTGAAGGAAATATACAGCCGTGTATGCTCACATGCCGTAAAGCAAAAAATAGATCGTGAAAAAATCGCCCGGGCATTTATCCGCCCGGCTGTTTTCTCGCTTTTAAAATGGGGGGACTATGAAATACCATGCAAGCTTTGAACGGCTTTCAGGTCTAACGCCTGAATCCACCGGAATAAGCCCCAAAGGCTCTCCAAGCGCCCCGATTCATGCCCTGCTGTTTGATGTTTACGGCACCCTGTTTATCAGCGGATCCGGCGACATAGGAACTGCCGAAAAGAAGGCGCAGAAAAAAACCGGGCTTGCCGCACTATTACATAAATACGGCCTTGATCTTTCTCCGGACAGGCTCGTGGGCGTCTTTGGAGAGGAAGTGAGGATCAGGCATGAAATAATGAAAAAAAAGGGGGTGGACTTTCCCGAAATAGTCATAGAGGCCGTATGGAAAAAGGTTCTTAAATGGACCGACATCGAACTTGTCCGCCAATTTGCCATGGATTACGAGCTTGCCGTAAATCCCGCTGCACCCATGCCGGGCCTTTTTGCCATGCTGGAAAAATACAGATCTATGGATGCGGCCATGGGGATTATCTCCAATGCACAGTTCTTCACCCCATATCTTTTTAGATATTTCTGCGGTAAATTCCCGCCCGGGCTCGGAATAAATCCCGATCTGACCATCTATTCATACAAATTCGGTTATGCAAAGCCGTCTTTTGTTCTCTTTCATGCAGCTGAAACAAGGCTTGCGACTCTTGAGATTCTGCCTGAAAACACATTGTACATTGGAAACGACATGCTAAACGATATATATCCCGCAAGCGCCTGCGGCTTTCAGACCGCCCTTTTCGCCGGAGACGCAAGGTCGCTCAGGCTCAGGGCCGACAATCCGGATTGCCTGTCCCACCCCCCGGACATGGTAATAACCGCGCTTGATCAGATACCGGAGATTAAAAAAGCCTCACAAGGCCTGACGGCTTAGCAAAGTATATTTTTCACAACCGGGCCGGTTTGAAATGTTAAAAAAATCCTTTGACTTGCCGGCCGGCATTGGCCATAATATAATATCTGCATGCAGTAAACACTGCGTCCTGTTCAAACAGACCGAATCTATGGCTCTTTTTCATCACCGTCACCTATAATTTTTATCTAAAAAGGAGGGCTATCATGAAACAGCAGCTTATCAATTATGAAACAATGCTTCGGATTACAAAAGCCATCTCTCATTCCAAAGATCCGGAAGAGGTTGCGCTCATGACAACGGAAAGCATCAAATCAGCCCTGGATACCAAGGGGTGTTCCTTATTTTTATTTAACCGCAAAACCCATGAACTGGAGCTGGCCGCGTCCTTTGGATTGAGTAAAGAGTATATTAATAAAGGCCCGGTAAGCGCATTAAAATCCATTGCCCAATCCATGGAAGACGGACCCGTGGCCATCTATGATATTACAGATGACCCCCGGCTCCAATATCCCGAAGAAGCGCAGAAAGAAGGGATTGCGTCTATTCTTTCCGTACCCATTGTTGTGGGTGGGACCTTAATCGGGTCCATGCGGGTGTATACTGCACAGCCATGGGAATTTACATTAGCTGATGTGAATTTTGTCCAGGCCCTGGCGCAAATTGCCGGCGCAGCAATCAACATGGCCCGGTATATTAAAGGATTAAAAAGCAGCATCGAGGTTTTAAAAACCATGCAGGAGATTCAACGTAAAAAAACCACAAGAAGAACTCCGTATGAGGGGGTTCCCGTCAGTATCTCTTCAAACAAGGCGGGGAAAAGGAGTAAAAAGAAATAAAGCGGGCGCTTGCAGTATGCATTAAGAACGGATTTCCACAACAACATTCAATCCGGAAATTTCAATCCATGCATATCCCCCGGCTGAAAGCCTGCCGGGATTGATGATTTCAGTATTAATAATTCTGTCTTTGCCGGCTGATTCGTGAATGTGTCCGGTCAGGCAGACAAGGGGTTTTTGTCTTTCAATAAAATTTCTTACGGCATGACTTCCAACATGTATGCCCCCGCCGATCATATCGCATGCGGTATTGATCGGAGGCTGATGGGATATCAGGATAAACGGGGTATCAGGCGGAAGTGCCTTTAACCCGGATATCAAAAACGCTTCAAGTTGCACTTCCGTATATTCATTGGGAGTGTTAAACGGTGTTATAAGTGAACCGCCAAGCCCGATGATGCCGATCCCATCAAGCATTTCCGCCCTTGCATGGAGGTTTATGCCGCGCCTCTCAAGAAAACCGTCGACTTCGCACAGATCGCAGTTTCCCGAAACCGCAAGCACCCTTTTCCCGCTCTTTGCCACCATATCCACAACCTTGGCTGCCGCATCCGAACCCCTGAAATTCGTGATATCTCCTGCCAGTATCACCAGGTCGGCCCGCGAGACTGGTCCGGCGATATGTTTAAGTGAATCAAGATCGCCATGAATGTCGGCAAGTCCTAAAATAATCATCAGATCACCTTATCCCAGCACCCGATTTACCAGGGATTTCACGGGGCCTTCGTAACGCTTTACGATCATGACCGGAGTCTGTGCATAGCGGGCCACCCTCTCGGGTATTTCGCCGAAAAGGGCGTTGGAAAATACACCCTCATTTGAAGCGCCCATGATTACCATATCGTATTTTCTGGCGGCTATTGCAAGAGACGAAGCCACTCTCTTCCCCTTGATGAGCCTTGTATTAACGCGGCCGGAAAGCCCGGTAAGACGGGTCGTCTTCTCCACCCAGCGCCGGGCCGAGATCCGCGCTGACTCGTCTGCATCCGGCCTTACGACATAGCATCCGTCCACCTTGTAATCATATGCATCACAATAATACCCGAGATATTCGGCCGCAAGCAGGGAATGAGGGCCGCCGGCCGTGGGAAACAGAACCCTTTTAATCGGTCTTTCTCCCACCAGCTTGATGACAATAAGATCACAGGGCGCATGCCTTACCACCTTGTCGGTAACCTCGCCGAGAATCCGGTCGCGGGTTGATGTATACCCCTTCCATCCCATGAGCACCAGCGATGCATCTTCGGATTCGGCTGCCTGCAGAATTCCGTCCCACACATGGTGAGCGATACGGATCGACTGGCGCGTTTCCACCCCCTGTTCTTTTCCATATTTAACGGCGTTACGCAAAAGGGGTGTTGTGTGGTGAACAAAGCGCATTCCTTCATGGACCGGTATGTTTACGGGAATATTCACAACCCCGAGTACGATGATTTCACCGTGGAGCGCCTTTGCAATGGGAATCGCAAGATCCATGAGGGGAATTACGTTATCCGGGTTGCAAAGCGGAATAAGGATACGAAAAAGTTTTGCATGCTTGCGCTCGGCCGGATTTACTTCAAGAACCTGAGGCATTTGCCCGGCCTGGATTTTTTCAAAATATACAAAGTAGATAAAAAGGCCGGTAATGATCCATGCAGACGCAAGATACCATGACCTTGGATCAAACTTAAACTGGTAAACGGCAAGCAGCAGATTGAGCGCCATGGCCGCAATCGGCGTAAACGGGTAAAACGGCACCCGAAAACCGCCTTTAAGTTCGGGAAACTTTCTGCGAAGCGCGATCAATGAAAGATTTACCATGCTGAAGGTAAGAAGAAACATGAGGCTAGCGGCAGACCCTATGACCTGGATGGGAAAGAAGAGCGAAATGCCGATCACAATAATGCCTGTAACTCCTATGGCAATATGCGGGGTCCTTCGTATCTTGTGAATTTTTCCCATAAATTCAGGAAGCATTTTGTCCCGGCTCATGGAAAACGCGACCCGGGATGATGCGAGAATCGTGGCGTTTAAGGCTGAAATCGTTGAAAGGAGTCCGCCGAAAATAATAAGGGCAACGCCAAAGGCGGGCATGAAGGTTTCGGCTGCCCTGGCAATGGCGGTTTCCTGGTATTTGCCGAGAAACTGCCATGAGCTGCCGGATTCAGGCCGGATAGCGCCTATACACACAAAAATTACTAAGAGATAAATCAGGATTGTTACTCCAAGTGAAATAAAAGTGGCAAGAGGTATGTTTCTTTCCGGGTCCTTGATCTCCTCGGCCACGGTTGCAATAAGATCATAGCCTTCAAACGCTATAAAAGTAAGGCCCATGGCAAGGATCACTCCGGAAAAGCCATTGGGCATAAACGGGTGAAAACTCGACATCGCCTCCGTGGGAATACCGAATATCCTTTTCAGCCCGAACAGGATAAACACGCAGAGTATGGCAATCTTGGCCAGGGTGATGACATTTTCGACCTTGCCGGTCACCGCTGTGCCGCGCATGTTAATGAGGATAAATACGGCCGAGACCGCACATGTCATGAAAAGCGCGGGAAAATTATGCCCGGCGACTGAAAATACCCAGGTTGCAAACCCCGGGAGATAGGCATGAATAAATTCCCAGAAATAGCTTCCAAACCCCAGGGCGTAAAGTGAACATGCAATGATGTAGCAGAACCATAGCATCCAGCCCGCAGCAAACCCGGCCGGCCCGGGAAACGCCTTGGCAACATAGGCATACCCTCCCCCGGACCGGGGGTATGCTGATGCCAGTTCGGCATAACACAGGGCCGTTAGAAGTGTTACTACGCCATTTAAGGCAAATGCCAGAAGGGCGGCCGGGCCGGCTTGTCCAGCGGCGATTCCGGTCAAAACGAAAATGCCGGCCCCGATCATGGCCCCGATTCCGATCATGGATGCGTCAAAAGCCGTAAGGCTTCGCACAAAAGCGACATCTGTTTCAGTTTTGCCGTTATTACCGTTTATCGGCATATTTCTCCCTACCTATCTGAATAAAAAAACTTTAATTTAACAGAGCGAAGCGCTGCCATTATTCGATGTTGGACGTTCAAAAAATACATTATCACCCTTCTGCGGCAGTGATCTTTGCCAGGGCATCGGCAGCAACATCCCCGTACGGCGATCCAGGATATTTCAGCCTTTTAAAAAAAGCCTTGCTCTCCTTTCCGCCGATCCGTACGAGAAGCGGGACCGCAGACTTTAACACAAGGTTTGCATTCTCGTCCACTTGCCCGATGACCCGCTTCCACACTGACCCCGTGGGGATGTATTTTTCGATAGTTGCAATAATATCTGATTCAATCCGCAAGGGAATCGGTATCTGCCACATGCCGTTAATGGCGGAAATAAGGCGAATTGTCCTGTCAAAATGGTCCTTACGGGTAATGGTCCCGGCCTTTGGTGCATCCGACATAATCATTGACAGCATCTCGATCATGGACGATTCGGAAATGGGTGCGAATTTATCAATGGCCCTGAGCGCATGCCACCTGACCCGG
This sequence comes from Deltaproteobacteria bacterium, assembly GCA_013151835.1. Lineage (GTDB taxonomy): Bacteria > Desulfobacterota > Desulfobacteria > Desulfobacterales > Desulfosalsimonadaceae > JAADHK01. The sequence goes on along the minus strand of JAADHK010000045.1, from coordinate 48,719 downwards.
GCATCCGGATCATTTAAGGCTGAAATAAGTACGCCCTCGGCGTCATAGGGTTTCAGGACCGTCACCGAGTCGAGCGCGGCACGCCTGAGCCGTGGATCCTTGTTTGTCAAAAAAGGCCGGATTACTTCAAAATCCGATTCGTCCATCCCCGTGCCTGAAAGGACCTCGATGGACGCCAGGTAAAGAGAAAGCGGCTGGCCTGAAATGGAAAGAATTCTGCCGGCCCAGCCTACTGCCGCACCCCCTCTTTTTTTCATCAGTTCAATGGCGCGTTTCCAAGCCATGGGGTTGATTTCCGCTGCAAGAACGCGGGAAAGAATCTCTGTTCCCAGGTGCCCGAGAATGTCGATAAGCTCGTTAAAAAAGGCGGCGGTTGCCTTTGCGTCCAAGGGATTTCGCATGTGTTCCCGAAAGGCCATTGCAAGGTCGTGGGCGACTTCCTTGAAAACATAAATTACCGGCCGGTCCTCGATGTCGGCTAGTTTAAAAAAAATCTCGTTTGCCGCCTCGTCAACCACCACTCCCCCTTTTTCCGCCTTAAGACTTTCGGAAAACTCCCTCGTTCCGATGGGCCGGAGGGCTGTCGCATTGTTTACGGCACGAGCGATCGCAATGACAATCCCCCAGTCCCTGGTCTCGAGGAGCAAAGGGATGGACCGCCTGAAACACTTGAGATATACCAGTGCGTCTTCAGGAGTTTCCACGCTTTGTATGCCGTCCGTGTAATTTTCGCAATTGTTTCTCACGTCATCGGCCATTAACCGCGTCTTGATAACATAGCGGACGTCTTTGGGAAGCTCCTCAAAGCTCATGATTTCATGCTGATAGAGCTGGTCAAGAAAACGGACGCCTCCCGCGCTTTTTGCCGTCAGGACCCGGCGTGCAATATGTTTTAAAATCCGTTTGATACCCATAAGTCGCATTGCAATAGCGGCGTTATCAGGTTCGGATTCAAGCATAAGTGCCAGGGATTCGAATTCCTCAAAGGTAAATTGCACGGTGGGAACCAACTGGTTAAATGGAAAGGCTTCAACGATCATCTCCTCGATGTCCTCGGCATCCATTCCCTCAACATGCTTTGAAATAATATAGCAGTTGACCAGAAAATCGTTTAAAAGCCGGGGATGTCGCAGGGGCCGGATAATATCGGCTACGATGTTCTGCTTCATGTCCTTGAATTTCTCCGCGCTAAACCCCACAAACATGGGCATGACCCGAAGGTCCTTGGCCAGGCGCTGGATGGCCATTTCAACCCGCCAGGGAAGCGCCCGCTCAAACTGGACCATATCGTCTATGAACACGGCCGAAATTTCGGTAATCCCTTTTTCCACAAGAGCGCCTGTCAGGTACTGGCCGGGCGTGCCGTGTTCCCGCTGCTCCACATGAGGATCGCCCATGATATCGACAAAGGCTTCAAAATGGTCCGGGATGATTTCCCGTTTGATGGTAAAGCTTACGAGTTCCTTGCGGTTGCAATATTCCTTGAGCTTGGGCACAAAGAGTCCGGATACGCCCGGCCCGACCAGGGTCCGGATGCTGACGGGATCATCGAGCATGCCGATAATCAGGATGTCGCTGTGCTCCCGGGTCTCCCGGTTGGTTACCATGAGTTCATCTTTTGGCCCCATGACCTTTAAAAACTCGTCATAAAGGCCGTGTTTCGCGTCTTTTGCCCCGGGATGGCCGGGATCGTAATACCCGCTTCTTAACATGGCCCTGGTCAGGTTCATGATAAAATAGCCGGACGGTTCGGCCTCCTCCCGTTCCTGTGCCGTCAGCTCCAGCTTTTCCTGCAGGACTTTTTCAGGCACCGGCGGGAGTGCATCCTCGCGGGCAATTTCCTCCACGGCCACGGCATCGCGAATCCATTCCATGGTAAGGCCCGAATCCCCCGAATCCGCCTTTTTTAAAATGCCGGCATCTGCGTGGTCTCCTTTTCCCGCGACAGGGGCCGTTGCCTTTTGCACCGCTTTTTCTTCAATGCCGAGCAGGCGGCGATAAATCTCGTTTTCCGCCAGAGCCGCCTCCATTTCCGGTATAATTTTTTCAAGTTCGTATTCACATCGGACCTTGATGCCGGAAATCCTGGCGTGCCGGTCAAAGGATTGCTCGACATCGCCGATTATTTTAAAGGATTTATCGATAAGCGGGATATTAATATTGAGCATGATTCTGGTGCCCACCGGGAGTGGATTGCGCATGGGAAGAAAAATTGATCCGCGTCTTAATTGTCTAAAGTGCTTGCAGAACTTCTCCTCTGAAGCAAATGCCAGTTTAATTTGTAGTCCGGGAGCGTCCATCTCTTATCCGATTATTTATGTTTGACTATCCCTGCTGTCCGGAGTATTTTCTATATTTATTGAACATAATCCGACAATAAAACCTTTTATCACGGTCGATTATTTGGGTTTTCTGCTCTGATTCGACTATACACTTTGAATGAGAAACGATAAAGGATTTTCATTTATTTTTCGTTAAATCCATGGAGAATCAAAAATGCCCGAAAATAATAAAGCCGCAAACTATATCAGCCCTGAAAAAGGATCGCTGCTCCTCGAACTCGCCCGAAAAACAATTGCCGAACGGCTTGATATTGTCTATTCTCATTCCCCTGACCTGGACAATTGTTTGAGGGATGAATTTTTTTCCCAAAAGCGGGGGACCTTTGTGACACTCACAATTGGCGGGCGTCTCAGGGGTTGTATAGGCAACATCGCACCTGACAGGAGTATTGCGGATGGTGTGGCCGGCAATGCCTCAAATGCCGCATTCGGCGATCCCAGGTTTGCTCCGCTTACGCCCGATGAGTATAAAAAAATCCATATCGAGGTAAGCCTTCTTTCAGATCCCAAACCTCTTCTGTTTACAGACGGGGACGATCTGCTCTCAAAGATACGTGCCGGTATTGACGGGCTTATTATACGCAAAGGGATTCACGGTGCAACTTTTCTTCCCCAGGTCTGGGACCAGTTGCCGGATAAACGCGGGTTTCTCGGCCATCTGTGTCAGAAGGCCGGTCTGCCAGCGGATGAATGGAAAAAACCGGGGCTGAAGGTTCATACCTACCAGGTGCATTACTTTAAAGAGAGGAATTGATCAGTGCATCAGTCGGTTTCAACCTTGGTCTGATAATAAGTTTCTTCTCCTGCGGGCAGGATGATCACACGTCCATCCTGGATCATGGCATCGAGATACTTTAGAATTTCTGCCGTATGCAGGTTCAGCCCGCCAGCCATGCCATCTATGGTGCAGGGCCTGCGCGCAAGAAGATTTAAAATTTTCGTCTCGATATTGGAATCCGCATCATCCTGACCGCCTTTAGCTCTGAATTCCGCGATAACCTCTGCCTTATTGCCGAGCATGGCCGCAAGGTCCGCAAGCCTTTTTTTATCCACACGCCCTGTCCCGGGAAAGGCCGGAGGCCTGACCGCTGTATTGACATGAATCTTATCCGGTCTTATGGGCTCTATGGCACTGGAAAATTCCGACATTGCAAAAGGGGTATCATTAATACCGGCTACCAGGAACACCTCAAGCCAGATACTTCCGGAATAGACTTTACGGAAGGCCTCAAGCCCGGACACGACCGCATCATAGGAGATAGACGGATCAGGCCTGTTTATCAGGGCAAATGTTTTCTCGTCGTAAGCGTCAAGCGACGGAGCCACCACATCGGCTTCCAAAAGTGACTCCGCGACTTCCGGCAGGCCGAGAAGTGAACCGTTGGTAAGCACTGCCACGGGAATCTCGGAAAAAGCCTTGATGCCCTTAATAACTTCCTTGATGGATGAATTAAGGGTCGGTTCTCCTGAGCCTGCCAGGGTGATGTAATCGGGCGCGGCGCCTGATTCAAGACAGCGGGAAATGTCGGCCAGCACGGCATCAGCCCCGACATAAGACCTTCTTTTAAGGGTCGTGGCCGATGTGCTGCCGAGCTGACAGTAAATACAGTCAAACGTGCAGACCTTGTACTGTACCAGATCAACACCCAGGGACCTGCCGAGGCGCCTGGACGGGACCGGGCCATATACCAGGGATTTTTTCATGTTTGTAATGCCTTTTAAAATATACAAAAATGGGGGCTTACCACAAGGAGCCGTTCCTGCACCCTTACCTGCCAAAAGTTCCATTGCATTTTAGATAATAATCAGATATGGCGCAAAGTAAAGAAAAACACTGATAAACCGACAAAAAAACAACATGCTCCGGGTTGAGAGAGACCCTTCCTTTAATAATTACAGATGACATTTACCTGAAAAACGAGGCGCGCTATGACAAGCAATCCGATCGACATCAAAAAAAATGAAGAACCAGAAGAAAATTTCGCTGACCTTTTCGAATCATACCTTCCGGGCGGAAAAGACAACCTGCAAACCGGAGAACAGATAACAGGTGAAATCATCGCCATAGGTGATAAAAGCGTCTTTGTCACCACCGGCACCAAAATCGACGGGGTTATCGACAAGCTTGAGCTTATAAACGAGGAAGGCGAGCTAACCTGCGCTGTGGGCGAGATGCTTACCCTCTATGTTGTTTCTACGGACGATGGTGAAATCCGCCTTTCGCGGGTCCTGTCCGGAGCCGGGGGCCTGTCCCTGCTCTATGATGCAAACAAGTCCGGAATCCCGGTCGAGGGTCGTGTCATTGAAGAATGCAAGGGCGGATTTAAGGTAAACCTCCTGGGTAAAATCGCCTTCTGTCCCATCAGCCAGATTGACATCGCCTATGTTGAAAAAGGGGAAGACTACGTCGGCACTACCTTTGAATTTCTGATCACACGCATTGAGGAACGCGGAAGGAATATCGTTATATCCCGGCGGGATCTTTTAAACCGGCAGATGGCCGCAGCCCGAGAGGAATTTCTATTAACACTTAAGGAAGGGGACATCCTCGAAGGAAGGACGACAAAAATTATGCCATTTGGCGCCTTTGTGTCGATTGCCCCCGGTGTTGAGGGCATGGTTCATATTTCTGAACTGGGATGGTCGCATGTAAATTCAGTAGAAGATATTGTAAAAATAAATGATATGGTTCCCGTAAAGGTCGTATCCATTGGGGAAGCCCCGAAGGATAAAAACAGGGGGCCTAAAATCTCTCTTTCCATGAAACAGGCGCAGACAGACCCATGGGACAGTATAGGCGACAAGTTCATGCCCGGGGGCAAGGTCTTTGGAGTTGTAACACGGTGTGCGGATTTCGGTGCCTTTGTGGAGATCGCGCCCGGCCTTGAGGGACTTGTCCATATCAGTGAGATGAGCTACCGGAAGCGCATCGTTAAAACCGAGGATATCGTGCAGCCGGGACAGGAAATATCGGTCATGATAAAATCGATAGATCCTGAAAACAGGAGAATTTCTCTTTCGATAAAGGACGCTGAAGGTGATCCCTGGGTAAACGTGGAATCCCGCTACCCTGTGGGGCAACCCGTCAAGGGGATAATCGACAAAAAAGAAGCCTTCGGCTTTTTTATCATACTCGAGCCTGGCGTCACGGGGCTTCTGCCCATCTCGAAAATCAATGCATCGCCTGATGTCAGGGAGATAGACAAGCTGAAAACCGGTGATACCATAACCGTGATTATAAAGTCCGTCGATCCGAGGGAGAGGAAGATATCGCTTTGCCCGGCCGATGGAATGGAAGGCGGAGAGTGGAAGAATTTTTCCGACAACACAGCCTCTTCCGGCTCCATGGGGTCCTTGGGGGGAACTCTGGGTGAAAAGCTTGCGGCTGCTTTAAAAAATAAAAGGTGACAGCTTCCGGATTTATTTTGTAAACAGCCCGCTTATCACCAGGCATACAACCCCGACCGCTGCAAAAAGAGCATAAAGAGGCATTTTAATAATATAGGCGCCGCCACGTTGCAGGGCACGCAGAGGAAGGGAATCGATCCAGTCAAAGGCGTCGCTTCCACCAAGCATTACAAGAGTGTGGGTAACCATATGAGAGCCGTCCTGTTTCATGAGCATGCTCAGTGCCTCGTAACCAAATACGAGCCCGGACGAAAAGAGCAAAAAAATACCAATCCATTTTAGCGTGTTCATTTCTGTTCCTTAAAATTTGGATGTCTGATGTGTTTCCGAATTTTATTGTAACATCGGCTCTATGTAACACATTAATTAAACAAAAACCAGCAATTCTAATTATGGAAAGAGCGGCGGCCCGCTTACGGAGCCGTCAAAAAAATGCAGCCTTGAAAAATTCCCTGTTCATGCGCGCAATTTCCAGTATGGAAATCCCCTTGGGGCATTCGGCCTCGCATTCTGTTTCATTAGAGCAGTTTCCAAACCCGAGTTTATCCATTTTAGTAACCATGGCCCAGGCCCTCTTTGCGGCCTCGGGTCTCCCCTGTGGAAGTATGGACAGATGGGAAATCTTCGCACCCACAAAAAGCATGGCGGAGGCATTTGGGCAGGCTGCCACGCATGCGCCGCAGCCTATGCATGCGGCCGCGTTAAAGGCCTTTTCCGCCATTTCAGTCGGGATCGGCATGGCATTGGCGTCAGGTGCGCCCCCGGTGTTCACTGACACATATCCCCCGGCACGGATGATTTCATCCAGGGTGCTACGGTCCACCACAAGGTCTTTTATCACCGGGAAGGCCCTGGCCCGCCATGGCTCTATGCTAACGGTGTCTCCATCCGAAAAGTGCCGCATGTGAAGCTGGCAGAGCGTGGTCTTTTCCATGTGCCCGTGCGCCCGGCCGTTTACCACGGAACCGCACATGCCGCAAATACCTTCCCGGCAGTCATGGTCAAAGGCGATCGGCTCCTTTCCCGCCACAATCAGTTCTTCATTAACAACGTCGAGCATTTCGAGAAAGGACATGTCCTTTGATATGGATCGGGCTTCATAAGTCTCAAACCCGCCCGGATTGGCTTTGTTCTGGCGCCAGACCTTGAGCGTCAGGTTGATGGTCCGGCTCATTTATAACTCCTCCGGGTTAAGGCGACATTTTCAAATACCAGCGGCTCCTTGTGAAGCACCGGCTCTTTATCGCGGCCGGAATACTCCCATGCCGCAACATGGCTGAAATTTTCATCGTCCCGCAGGGCTTCATGCTCCGGTGTCTGGAAATCAACATTAAGATGACACCCGCACGATTCCCTGCGGCTCAACGCATCCGTGACAAGCAACTCGGCAAATTCCAGAAAATCAGCCACGCGGCCCGCATTTTCAAGCGCCTGGTTAAAATCAGCCTCATCTCCGGGCACACGCACGTCATTGCCGAACTCTGCCCGAAGATTTTGAATCAGGCAAAGCCCCTTTTTCATGTCATCGTCTCTGCGCGCGATACCGCAATGATCCCACAAAATTTTTCCGAGCCTTCGGTGAAATGAAATGGCGGATTGTTTTCCGTTGATGGCAAGGAGATGTTTGATGTTATCGGATATTGCGGCCATAGCATCGGAAAACTCCGGCCCATTGGCACTTGCTTCGCCAAGCGAGCTTGACGCAAGATATCCGCCGATGGTGTATGGTATGACAAAATAACCGTCACAAAGCCCCTGCATCAGGGCGCTCGCACCCAGTCGGTTCGCTCCGTGGTCGGAAAAATTAGCCTCTCCTGCGGCAAAAAGGCCGGGGATGGTTGTCATAAGATTGTAATCGACCCAGAGTCCGCCCATTGTATAATGAACGGCAGGGTAAATCTTCATGGGCGCTTCATAGGGGTTCTCACCGGTGATCTTCTCATACATCTCGAAGAGGTTGCCGTATTTTGATTCTATTTCGGCCTTGCCACGGCTTTTAATGGCATCCGCAAGGTCGAGATAAACGGCAAGCCCGGTCTGGCCCACGCCTTTTCCCCGGTCACACTCCTCCTTGGCGTTTCTGGAGGCCACGTCCCGGGGCACCAGGTTCCCGAAGCTCGGATATTTACGTTCAAGATAATAGTCCCGCTCCGATTCCGGAATATCGGCCGGATTCCGTTTATCGCCCGGCTGTTTCGGCACCCAGACCCTGCCGTCGTTCCTCAGGCTTTCACTCATGAGGGTGAGCTTTGACTGGTGCTCTCCATGTACCGGTATGCATGTGGGATGGATCTGGGTGAAACAGGGATTTGCGAAAAACGCGCCTTTCTTGTACGCACGCCATGTGGCGGTGACGTTTGAACCCATGGCGTTTGTCGACAGAAAATAGGTGTTTCCGTACCCGCCCGTGGCAAGGATAACCGCGTGCCCTGCATGGGATTCAAGCTCCCCGGTGACAAGGTTTCGCACCACTATCCCCCTGGCTTTTCCATCCACTAAAACCAAATCCAGCATTTCCCGGCGCGGATATAAGGTCACGCTCCCCTTTGCCACCTGCCGCATGAGCGCTCCATATGCGCCCAGCAGAAGCTGCTGCCCGGTCTGTCCCTTTGCGTAAAACGTCCGGGATACCTGCGCACCGCCAAAAGAGCGGTAGGCAAGCCCCCCTCCATAGTCACGTGCAAACGGAATCCCCTGGGCCACGCAATGATCGATGATGTTGTTGGAAATTTGCGCCAGGCGGTAGACATTGGCCTCGCGTGAACGGAAATCTCCGCCCTTGATGGTATCGTAAAAAAGACGGAATATGGAATCCCCGTCATTGGCGTAATTCTTGGCCGCGTTTATTCCTCCCTGGGCCGCGATGCTGTGAGCCCGGCGCGGAGAATCCTGGATACAGAAACTCTTGACGTTATATCCCAGCTCCCCGAGACTTGCGGCGGCGGAAGCGCCGGCAAGACCCGTTCCCACGACGATGATGGTAAATTTCTTCTTATTGGCCGGGTTTACCAGCTTGCAATCAAATCGGTACCGATCCCATTTTCCGGCCAGGTCTCCGGCCGGAATTTTTGCATCTAACGTCATATGCATAGCCCCTATAAAAAACTTTTTCTCGGATTACGCGCAACTTACCTGCCTACGATTCCGCGCTTCCATCATCATTCCTCGAAAGACAGCCCGTTTCAAATCATAAACCGTACATAGCTCGGAATGAAACCGAACCCAATGGCAACCGACACGGCAAATATTAAACCCAGGACCCTAAGCAACGGCATGTATTTATTATTATTAGCCCCCAGACTCTGAAACAGGCTCCAGAAACCGTGACTCACGTGAAAGGCAACCACGACCACCGCACAGGTATAGATGAAAACATAAAGCATACTTGAAAAATGCGTGGAAATAACATCGAAAATTGTCCGCTCCGAAAGATCCACAAAATGGAAATTGCTCAGATGAAGAACGATAAAAGCCAGGATGATAAATCCCGAATACGGCATGGTTGCCGACCCTATGGTCCGTCCGCCGGCCCAGCGTTTGACGGCGTAACGACGGGGCCGCGCATAGAGGTTTTGAAAAAAAAGAAAAGTCCCGGTTGTTACATGGATGCATGCGAGGATTAAGAGCATGATTTCAACGGCGACGATCAGGGGCCCGAGCGCATGAAGGTGCGCAACATAGGAAAGAAAGACTGCCTTGCCGAAATAGAGCGTGAGGTTTCCAATCAAATGAATCATCAGAAACAGGATAAAGCTTGCGCCGGTTATGGCCATCAGCAATTTCTTGCCGATTGAACTGCTGATTGTTTCAATAAACCAGTTCATTTGAACTCTCCAGAGTCAATTTTACTAAATCATCAAAATTGAAACACATCCGCACATAGTTCTCCAATCCTCCCCAGGTCTTCGCAAACATATACTCCGGCATCTTTGAGAGCTGCGACCTTTGCTGCCGCGGTACCGCTGTTTCCTGAAACAATAGCGCCCGCATGTCCCATTCGCCTGCCCGGGGGAGCGGTCATGCCGGCAATGAAACTCACGACCGGCTTGGTCACTTTATCACGGATAAACGTCGCGGCATCTTCCTCGGCGTTTCCTCCGATTTCACCGACCATGACGATACCGGAGGTGTCGGGATCTTTTTCAAAAGCATCAAGACAATCGATGAAACTCGTGCCGTTAACCGGGTCGCCGCCTATGCCGATGCAGGTCGTCTGTCCGATTCCTTCGCGGGTAAGCTGAAAAACCACCTCGTAGGTAAGGGTTCCGGACCTGGAAATTACCCCTATGGGACCGCCGGGTTTATGTATCTGGCCGGGCATGATCCCGACCTTGGCCTGGCCCGGTGTGATTATTCCCGGACAATTCGGCCCGATAAGACGGGACTTGCCCGTACTTAAAAAACGCTTGACCCTCATCATGTCCAGAACCGGAATGCCTTCGGTAATGGCGATGATAAGGCCGATTCCCGCGTCCGTAGCCTCCATGATGGCATCGGCCGCAAACGGTGGCGGAACAAATATCATGGAGCAATCTGCATTGGTGGCGTCAACAGCCGATGAAACGGTATTAAACACCGGCACTCCGTCCATTTCCATTCCGCCCTTGCCCGGGGTCACGCCGGCAACTATCCGCGTGCCGTATTCCACGCACTGCCGGGTATGGAATTGCCCTTCCCTGCCCGTTATCCCCTGGACCAGGACCCGGGTATTTTTATCAACAAAGATGCTCATTAGATATCCTTCTTGTCAGGGTCAGGCTACAAGCCGGGCCACCTTTTCACCCGCGTCCTTTAAATCCGACGCGGTGATTATCTCAAGACCCGATTCGGCCAGAATCTTTCTGCCCTTTTCAACGTTGGTTCCCTCCATGCGCACCACGACGGGAACTTTTATATCTATATTCCTGGCTGCGGTAACGACACCTTCGGCCAGAACATCACAGCGTAAAATACCACCAAAGATATTGATCAAAAGCGCCTTTACCTTGGGGTCGGACAGGATGATCCGAAATCCGTTTTCAATCATTTCAGCGGATGCGCCACCTCCGACATCGAGAAAATTCGCGGGCTCGGCCCCGGCAAGCTTTATGGTATCCATGACCGCCATGGCAAGCCCTGCCCCGTTGACCATGTTTCCAACAGTCCCGCCCATGTTGATATAATTAAGGTTATATCCGGACGCCTCGACTTCGAGCGGGTCTTCCTCGTTTTCATCCCTGAATTCAGCGATATCAGGATGCCGGAACAAGGCGTTATCATCAAAGTCGATCTTGGCGTCCAGGGCGATTACACGGCCATCATTGGTAATGACGAGCGGATTAATCTCCACAAGGGAAGCGTCTTTTTCAACAAGGAGATCATAAAGCCTTTCAAGCATTGCCGAAAAAGGCCGTATGACATCCTTATCCAGATTAAGGCCGAACGCGGTGCGTCTTAAATGAAAAGGCCGGATACCAAAAACCGGGTCCACAAGGACTTTGACGATCTTTTCAGGCGTTTTTCTGGCGACCTGCTCGATATCCATCCCCCCGGATTCGGATGCCATGATCAGGATCGATCCCGATTCCCTGTCGCATGTCAGGCTCAGGTAAAGCTCGGATGCGATATCAAGCCCCTGTTCAACGAGGATATGCCTGACCTTGCGTCCATCCGGGCCGGTCTGCGGGGTAACCAGATTCATGCCGATTATCGACCCGGCATGGGACGAAACTTCATCAAAGGTGCGGGCTATCTTCACCCCTCCGCCCTTGCCCCTGCCCCCGGCATGGATCTGCGCCTTGATCGCAAGTGGAAGGCCGCCGATACGCCGTGCGATCTCTTTTGCCTCTTTTAGAGTCGATGCGACACCACCCTCGGGCACGGGAATATCATAAGCGCCCATGAGCTTTTTGGCCTGGAACTCATGTATTTTCATGCAAGCATTCCTCTTCTACCCTATTACGCACAACACATCATTCTTGGCCACGGAATCACCGGATGCAAACGCGATCGATTTTAAAACCCCGTCAACTGCGGAAACCAGAGAATTCTCCATTTTCATGGCTTCCAGGACAACCACCGGATCGCCTATATTTACGGTGTCACCCACGTTCTTTTCATATTTTATTATGATCCCGGGCATGGGTGCCTTGATCGGAGTACCCTCACCCGCAGTTTCGGGGGCTTTGCCGGGCGTGGGAACGTTCGCCGGGGGCGGGGTTGGGGGAGCGGGAGCCGCATGAGTTTGTACCGGGGACGGCGTGGACGGGGCCGGAGCAGATATCGGGGCGGTTGGGGGAACAAAAGTCGGCGCAATAGATGATACAGGTGCCCCGGAAAATGGCCCGGGCGCAGGTGCAACCGAGTGCACCATGGGAATTGCCCCGGTATTCTCAACCGCCACCTCAAATGGTTCACCATCAACAAAGACACTGAATTTAGCCACATTTTCAGGAAGTTCAACCTCTTTATTCCCGGCTTCATCTTTTTCCACAAGCTTTCCCGCCCGGGCTTTTCGAACGAGTTCAGCCTCTTTTTTCGCCTGCTCAAGCGTCCGTGGCTTAAGCGTATCCGGCACCGCCTCCCGGCCATATTTGTATTCCAGAAACTTTTTTCCTGTAACCGGGTAAAGTGCGTAGACCAGGACATCATCAATATCCACAGCCAGGCCTTTTACGGCCTCCTCGGCTTTTTTGAGTTCAGGCTCCAGCATCTCGGCCGGCCGGCAGGTGATAGGTTCCTCGCCCCTGGGATAACCCTTGAGCGCCTTTTTTTTCAACTCGGGATTAATGGGCACGGGTGTCTTTCCATACAGGCCGAAGCAGAGATCCTTGACCTGCGAAGTAATCATCTTGTAGCTCTCTTTTTCATCGTCGAACAAGACGTTGTTCACGGTCTGTATTCCGACGATCTGGCTGGTGGGAGTGACGAGCGGAACCTGGCCGAGATCCTTTCTCACCTTGGGCAGCATGGTGTAAACTTCGTCTATACGGTCTAAAGCATCCATTTCCCTGAGCTGGTTTGCCAAGTTTGAAAGCATTCCACCGGGCGTCTGGTGAAGCAAAACGTTTATGTCAATAACCGAAACCCTGGAATCATTAAGCAGGTGTTTGTACTTGGGAAGAATCTCTTTTTCAAGTTTTGAATTTATGGCCGCAAGCGACTTGATATCAAACCCCGTGTCCCTGTTCGTGCCCAGAAGAGACATGACCATGGGTTCGACCGCCGGATGGGAAGTCCGGTAAGCATAGGGCGAAAGGCAGGTGTCGAGAATATCAACACCCGCCTCGACTGCCTTTAGATGCGTCATAGGGGCCATGCCGGAAGTAAAATGGCTGTGAAGGTGAATCGGGGGTGACACATTTTCCTTTAAGGCGGAAATCAGCCTGAAAGCATCATAGGGGGAAAGGAGACCGGCCATGTCCTTAATGCAGATGGTATCCGCCCCCATGGCTTCGAGCTGCTTTGCCTTATCCACAAAATATTCAAGGCTGTAGACATCACCGCCCATGCGCGGCTCGGTCATGGAATAGCAAACGCATCCCTGGAAATGCTTTTTGCATTTCTTGATTACATCCACAACGATTTCAAAATTACGGAAATCGTTCAAAGCGTCAAAGGTGCGAAAGATATCCATGCCGTTTTCCGCACTCCTCTCCACAAATGCCTTGGCAACATCATCGGCGTATTGCCTGTATCCCACAAGGTTCTGGCCCCGAAGGAGCATGGAAAGGGGGGTTTTCTTAAAGTATCGCTTTAATACTCTAATCCTTTCCCATGGATCTTCATTTAAAAACCGATGCATGGTGTCAAAGGTGGCCCCGCCCCAAACCTCAACGCCCCAATACCCGATTTCATCCATCATTTCGGCGACAGGTATCATATCTTCGGTCCTGCCGCGGGTTGCGAAAAGGGACTGGTGGCCGTCTCTCAAGCTTAAATCCATTATTTTTACCGGATTTTTGGCGGCGGGCCGGTCTTTTCCATACTTGACTTCCGTCAGTTTGATTTCATGGTGGTCCGTCATCTTTTTGTCTCCGTAAACGATTAGTTAGGTTAAAAGATTATCTCCCTATTATCCGAAAGGTCCTTAACTGGACAAGAGATCTTAACTGCATCTGGGCCTGTCGTCCAGAAAGTCCCCAGATTGAAGTGCTCGTCACCGGAGTGGTTTCAGAAAGCATATCCCCGGTCGGAATCTTGACCTCTTCTGCCGGCATGGCCGCCTGCCGGGCTCTGAGATATAGAAGAACCCCTGTTATTGCTGCGGCTTTTTTCTTTTTGTCGGACATATGAACTCCTGTATTATGGATACGACGCCATCATGCGGGGATATTTCCGTGTTTTTTGGGCGGCAGACTCATCCGCTTTGTACACAGCAATTCTAAAGCATCTATTAATCGTGGCCGGGTTTCGGCCGGAACAATCACATCATCAATATAGCCCCGGGACGCCGCCACATAGGGATTTGAAAAAAGGTGCCGGTATTCATCAATTTTTTCCTTACGCCTGGTTTCGGGATCATCCGCAGCCTCGATATCCTTGCGGTGAATGATGTTTGCAGCCCCGGCCGCGCCCATGACCGCGATCTCGGCGCACGGCCAGGCAAAGGCCATGTCCGCGCCAAGATGTTTCGAGGACATGGCGATATAGGCGCCACCATAATCCTTTCGGATAATAACCAGGAGTTTGGGCACCGTGGCCTCGGAATAACACCAGAGAAGCTTTGCGCCGTGCCTTATGATCCCGCCCCATTCCTGATCTGATCCGGGCATGTAGCCCGGAACATCCGCAAGCGTCAAAAGCGGGATGTTAAATGCATCACAAAAACGGATAAATCGAGTTGCCTTGTCCGAGGCGTTTATGTCAAGGCATCCCGCCATGACTGCGGGCTGGTTTGCGATGATTCCTATGCTTCGACCGTTTAACCGTGCAAAGGCGACTATAATATTCGGCGCGAAAAATTCATGGGGTTCGAAAAATTCACCGTTATCCACTATTTCCCGGATAACCTCTTTCATATCATAGGATTGATTCGGATCATCGGGCATCAGGCTGTTTAATTTCTTAGATATTCTGGCAGGATCATCGCCTTTGAGGACAACCGGTGGGTCTTCCATGTTGTTTGACGGGAGGTATGACAGGAGAGTACGTACCCTTTCCAAGGCATGATCATCCGATTCACAGGCAAAATGGGCCACCCCGCTCTTTTCATTATGGGTCATGGCCCCGCCGAGATTTTCAAAGGAAATCTCTTCCCCGGTCACGGCCTTGATAACGTTGGGACCCGTGATAAACATATGGCTGGTGTTTTTTACCATGAATATCCAGTCCGTCATGGCCGGCGAATATACCGCACCCCCCGCAGTGGGACCCATTATGGCCGAAATCTGTGGTATTACGCCCGATGCCATAGCATTTCTGTAAAAGATTTCACCATAACCGTAAAGCGCATCCACGCCTTCCTGGATTCTGGCGCCACCGGAATCGTTCATCCCGACCAATGGAGCGCCGGCCTTTATGGCAAGATCCATAACCTTGCATATTTTTTTCGCATGCATTTCACCAAGGGATCCGGCACGCGAAGTAAAATCCTGGGCAAAGGCAAAAACGGGACGTCCGTCCACTTTGCCATAACCGGTTACAACCCCGTCCGAGGCAATATCCGTATCAGCCATGTTGAAATTGGCGCACCTGTGGCTTACAAACATATCTATTTCATGGAAGGTGTCCGTATCAAAAAAACAATCAAGGCGCTCCCGCGCCGAAAGTTTCCCTTTTCCCTTGTGACGGGCAACCGCCTTGTCCCCGCCCATCTTTCGTATTTTAGCCTTACGCTCGGCCAATTCTCTGATCTTTTCATCAAGACTGCTCATATTTTCCCCTTCTTTTAGGTAGAATGCCCAATAAACGGCTCGCAGCGGCCATGGGACTCACCGAACCTGATTCAACCTGACGTGTCAGGTGTGGGATCAATTCCTTTATACCGGATTGCTGATAAAACCAGTTTTTCAACCCTTCGTCAACAAGGAATCTGAACCATAAAGAGGCCTGAGTCCTTCTTTTTTCAAAAAATTCCCCTGTATCTATTAATTTACGACGATGAGACATGACAGTATCCCAGACGGATTCAATCCCCTCGCCCGTTAAAGCGCTACAGGTCAGAACCGGGGGCTGCCATGAAGTTGATGCCGGCGTCATGAGGTGAAGTGCGTTTTCATATGCCTTACTTGCCTGTTCCGCCGGCCGGATATTTTCCCCATCGGCCTTGTTTACGGCAATGGCGTCAGCAAGCTCTATTATGCCACGCTTGATCCCCTGGAGTTCATCTCCGGCACCGGGAAGCAAGAGCACGAGGAAAAAATCCACCATGGCCGCAACGGTTACCTCGGACTGGCCGACCCCGATGGTTTCAACCATTACCACGTCAAATCCGGCCGCCTCGCAGACTAAAATCGTTTCCCTTGTTTTACGGGCAACCCCCCCCAGGCTTCCGGCGGAAGGAGACGGCCGGATAAATGCGCGCGGGTCCGCGGAGAGACGTTCCATACGCGTCCTGTCGCCCATGATGCTCCCGCCGCTTTTAACGGAACTTGGATCGACCGCCAGGATCGCAACCCGGAGCTTTCTTTTAAGAAGGAAATTACCGAGGCTCTCGATAAACGTGCTCTTGCCAACACCCGGCACACCGGTAATTCCGACTCTGACTGAATTTCCCGTGCGGTCGGCAAGCGCATCAAGTACCTTTGCGGCAAGCTCCTGGTGTTCTGCAAGTGAGCTTTCAATAAGCGTGATGGTTTTTGACAATATCCGCCTGTCACCGGCGACAACCCCTTTGATGTAATGGGAAGCCGTTTCCACTTTATGCACACTTTTCCAGGAGGTTTAACACCTGATTCGCGGAATCGGTCACAACCGTGCCGGGCCCGAATACCCCGGCAGCCCCGGCATTGTAGAGAAAATCATAGTCCTGCGGGGGAATGATACCCCCGACAATCACGATAATTGTGTCACCGCCCTGTCGCGCAAGCTCGCCTATAAGCTCGGGCACCAGGGTCTTATGGGCCGCGGCCAGGCTTGAAACGCCCACCACGTGCACATCATTTTCCACCGCCATTTTAGCGGCTTCTTCAGGTGTCTGGAACATTGGGCTGATATCCACGTCAAACCCGAGATCGGCATAGGCGGTTGCAACCACCTTGATCCCGCGGTCATGCCCGTCCTGCCCCATTTTAGTCAATAATATCCTTGGCCTTCTACCGTTTTTTTCAGAAAAATTTTCAACACGCTTCCTTATGGCGGAAATTATTTCAAGGTCCGTGTACTCCCCGGCATAGACGCCTGAAATGCATTGCGTCGTTGCGGTATACCTGCCGAAAACACTTTCCATGGCATCCGATATTTCACCCAGCGTGGCCCGGGCTCTGACCGCAGGAATGCAGGCCTCCAGCAGATTGCCATCAGATTGCGCGCAGTTTGTTATTGCATCAAGCAGTCTTTTTACCTCGTCATTGTCCCTGTTTCGCCGGACTTCCCTTAAGCGGGCCACCTGCTCATCCCTTACGGACTCCGAAATCTCCCTTACCGCAATCGGGGTCTCATCTTCCACCTGATACTTATTCACCCCGACGATGACGTCTTTCCCCTGATCGATGCGGGCCTGTTTCCTGGCCGCCGCCTCCTCGATCCTGAGCTTGGGCATGCCGGACTCGATAGCCTTTGCCATGCCTCCAACCTCCTCGACTTCCTCGATAATAGACCTGGCTTTTTTAATGATTTCGGCCGTAAGGGCCTCGACATAATAAGATCCGCCAAGGGGATCCACGACCTTTGTCACATGTGATTCTTCGGCCACGATGATCTGTGTGTTTCGTGCAACACGCGCGGAGACATCCGTTGGAAGGCTCACGGCTTCGTCAAAGGCATTGGTGTGCAGGGATTGTGTTCCCCCAAGAACCGCAGCCATGCATTCAAGAGTTGTTCTTATGATGTTATTGTAAGGATCCTGGCGGGTCAGACTCCATCCGGATGTCTGCACATGGGTGCGAAGCATTTTTGATTTGGGGTCCTTTGGATTAAACCGGCCCATGAGTTCAGCCCATAGAAACCGGGCCGCCCTCAGCTTTGCAATCTCCATGAAAAAATTCATACCCATGCCAAAGAAAAAGGAGAGCCTTGGCGCAAATGCATCAACCTCAAGTCCTGCGCCAATGGCGGCCCTGACATATTCTATGCCATCAGCCAGGGTGAACGCCAGTTCCAGCACGGCATCAGCTCCTGCCTCCATCATATGATACCCGCTTATGCTTACCGTGTTGTATTTCGGCATATTCCTTGAACAATACCCTATGATATCAGATACGATTCGCATTGAAGGCCCGGGAGGATATATATATGTGTTGCGGGTAAGGTATTCCTTTAAAATATCATTCTGGATTGTTCCTTTAAGTTTTTCGCGTGAAACGCCCTGTTCCTCAGCCGCCACGATATAACCGGCAAGTATGGGAAGAACAGCCCCGTTCATGGTCATGGAAACGGTCATCTCATCCAAAGGGATACCGTCAAACAGGATTTTCATATCTTCCACTGTATCAATGGGCACACCCGCCTTGCCCACATCACCACGCACGCGGGGGTGATCGGAATCATACCCCCGGTGAGTGGCAAGGTCAAAGGCAACAGACAGGCCCTTCTGTCCAGCGGCAAGGTTCTTGCGGTAAAATTCGTTTGATTCTCTGGCGGTCGCAAAACCCGCATACTGCCTGATGGTCCAGGGCCTGACCGTGTACATTGTTGCCCGGGGTCCACGAACAAAGGGTTCCATTCCTGGCAGAGAATCACCGGCATCTATGTCTTCAAGATCATGGGCAGTATATAAAGGCTTTAACGAAAGTCCCTCCGAGCTTGTCCAGTCAAGGGTTTCGAGCGGTTTGCCGCGCAATTCCTTTTGGGCAAGTTGTTTCCATTTTTCAATATCCGGTTTCTCGGCCATAATGCATTCTCCAGTGATTCATGAAATTGATTATTTTCTTTCACACAGCTCCACGAGCACCCCACCGGTGGCCTTTGGATGGATAAAGGCGATCTTTGCGCCGCCGGCGCCATGCCTGGGAGTTTCATCAATGAGCCGGACGCCTTTTTTTTTCAACTCGGCAAGGGCTGAAGCAATATCGGCAACCTTAAACGCTATATGGTGGAAACCCTCACCTTTCTTTTCCAAAAACTTTGCCACCGGCCCATCGGGTGTCGTGGACTCAAGAAGCTCTACCTCCGCTTCGCCCACAGGATAAAAGGCGGTCTTTACCTTCTGTTGCTCAACCACCTCATCGCCGACAAAATCAAGACCCAGCGCATCAGCCCAGAAGCCGTTTTTTTCCTGAATCGAGTTTACGGCAATTCCGATATGATCTATGCTTAATACCTTCATACCAAATCTTCCTTTTCTATCAGCCCTTCGACTGTGTTTACGGCAGGCAGCAATCTGATTGTTTATGAAAAAAAACCGCCGAAGCAAGACTGAACCAGAGGACAGCAGATGTTTCCAGCAAATGATGGAGAAAATAACTAAACTACGTTCGAAAGTCAAGCGGAAAGTATGAAGTTATTTGAAAGAAGAAGTCGTCCCATTGTCGGGATAATGAGCTTGTTACTTGCCATCATCTTACTTGATACAGACCTTACGCACTTCGAGCAGATCGCAATGCCCGGCAAATATCTTGGCTATTCCATCCTGCTTCAGGGTGGTCATGCCTTCTTCGATGGCAAGATTCCTGATTTCAGTCATGCGGGCGCGGGCCTGGATCTTTTCCTTGATAGTGTCTGTTCCCATGAGGAGTTCATGCAGGCCCATCCGGCCCCGGTATCCACTGTTATTGCAATCCGGGCACCCGTTTGGACGGCACAAGGTCAGATCATCCGTATAAGGTGTTTTTACGACCCTTTCAAAATCCTCCGGTCCGTATTCGCGGACAAGCTCATCATATTCATCGCGAGTTGGATGATAGTCCTCCTTGCACGACTTGCAAAGGGTCCGTACAAGGCGCTGGGCCAGGATACACAGGAGGGCATCGGCGAAATTAAAGGGGTCCATTCCCATATCCAGAAGCCTTGTTACGGTTTCCGGGGCCGAGTTGGTATGCAGAGTGGAGAAGACCAGATGCCCGGTAAGCGATGCCTCTATCCCCATCTGTGTTGTTTCATGATCCCGCATTTCACCAACCATGATCACGTCCGGGTCGGCCCGGAGAAAGGCGCGCATGGCCGATGCGAAATCATAACCTATCTTAGCATTCACCTGGACCTGGCGGAGCCCTTTTTGCGTAATTTCAACAGGGTCTTCAGCAGTCCATATCTTTGTTTCGACATTATTTATATAACCCAGTGCCGAATGGAGGGTTGTGGTCTTACCTGAACCGGTCGGCCCGCAGACCAGGGTCATGCCGTAAGGTTTGGTAATGGCCGAGATGAAATTATCATAATTACGCTGGGAAAATCCCATCTTATCCAGGGGTAGCGGCTTTCCTGCTGCAAGTATACGCATGACCACATCTTCCATGCCCCCCTGGGTGGGAACAACCGCAACACGCAATTCGATATCCTTGCCTCCCCATTTCTTGAACTGGATCTTGCCGTCCTGGGGTTTCCGTTTTTCCGCGATATCAAGGTCGGCCATGATCTTGACACGGGCAATAACCGCGTTCTTGTAGCTGTAAGGAATTGTCTGGTAGAGTGAGCAGGACCCGTCAACCCTGACCCTGACCTGCGTGTTCTGCTTGCCAGGATACGGCTCCAGATGAATATCTGAGGCTTTCCTGTCGTATGCATCCAGAATAACCTTATTTACAAGCTGGACCACGGCGCTGCTCTCTTCGGAAACCGACGCGGTCTCCTCCTCAATTTCCTCATCTTCATCCTGGAGCTTGGAGAGTATATCGTCAATTGAAGACTGCTTTTTTTCATCAAGGGTAAAGTGCTTAATGATATCCTGGATGTCCTCTTTAAAGGAAATAGCGAACTTTATTTTCCTGCCGGCAAACAGGGTCTTTATATCGTCTATACGCTTTAAGTCATCCGGATTGTCAATGGCGATCAGAATACCATCTTCCTCTTTCCGGATGGGGACCCATATATTTTTCTGCATAAACGCGACTTTAAGACCGTGAAGGAGATCACTGGGAATCGGCAGGGTATTCTTGAATTCCACATACGGGATATCGTAATATCGGCTCAATGCCTCGCCGATATCGGTCTTGGGCACCTTGAAGGTGGTCATGAGAACGGATTCTATTGGGGTTTTCTTTTCCCTGGCATCCGATATGGCCTTGTTTAATTCCTTGCGGGTAATCACATGTCTTTCCAGCAAAAAATCAAACTTACTTTTTCTGTTGGATGCCATCTTCTTCTGTTTATAAAGGGCGATCCCGATAATCTTGGCAAGCTCGGTGACATTCTCCTCGTCCTGTTGAATAAAGGGCCCGCC
The DNA here is from genome assembly GCA_013151835.1 of Deltaproteobacteria bacterium. GTDB lineage: Bacteria > Desulfobacterota > Desulfobacteria > Desulfobacterales > Desulfosalsimonadaceae > JAADHK01. Next base: position 27,512 of record JAADHK010000045.1, on the reverse strand, counting down.
TTCCTTCCGGTTGATCATCTGGATCACGCCTAGAACAAAGGATTTGAAAAGGATGGGCGCAACCATGACCTGTTGGGTTTTAAATCCGGTTTTTTTGTCCCAGCTACTGTCAAACTGGAGGCCCGGATCAATATCAAACAGCTCCTTGCTGTTATAGACATCCTTGATATTCAGCATCTTCTGATTGGCCCCGCAGTAACCCGCAATGCTCCCGTTTGTAATGGACAAACGGATTTCAGACACTTCGCTTCCGGACTTGAACCGGGAAACCAATTCCCGCTTTACGCCGTCAACATAATAGATCGTTATCCTCTCTGCACCTACAAGATCAATAATATCGTCCTTCAGGTCAATGAGGATCTCATCAAGATTATTCGCCGAATAAATGGAATTGGATATTTCCTGAAGTCGGGCGCGAAAGGCGACCTCGGACTTGAGATGGTTGACGTCGGCCGCCGGTGTGGATGCGGATGCACTTGCTTTAACCATGACTACCTCCGGTATGGATGGTTATTGTGCCGGGTTTTGTATAAAATAAAAAAAGGGAGCGTCTTAACATTATTTATCCGGTATCCTCCCGATTATCCCTGTGATTTTCTGGGGTGGACCGATTAATGAGAATCCGTCGGATATGAATGAGTTTTTTCAACCCGCCACCAATCAGAATAATTGACATAAAAAACATGCAGGTCCGTATAAAGAAATGGAAACTCCCCGCATCTGCCGAAACAAAAATCCGATCAATGACAGACTGGGCGTGGAAGAGAAAAGCCATCCCCATAACCACCAGGGCGAGTCCCCATACAAGTTGAACCCTGTCCTTTGAATCCACATACCCTCCCGAATGTCCGCCATAGTCAGCGTTTGTTATAATATCGATCCTGGCTGCGGGTGTCAACCTATCCTGCCGGGCTTGGAGGCTACTCGGGGCGTACGCCCTTACCCCGCGTTCTTTTTTTGTTTCAGTTGATTGGTCTTAAGGGAAAGGTTCGATTTTTTCGCAAGGGAAATCAATTCGGAAAGAGACTTTTCCATCGTTTTTTTCCCCGCCGACTGGGGGGCCTTTGTAAACGTCAATTCCGCCTTCTCGCAGCCAAGCATTTCCAGCACCGCTTCCTCGCCGGTCAGTTTGCCCCAGACGGCGCTAAATAGTTCCCCCTCGTGGAAATAGAAATATCCGGTCGTGCCTTCTTGGGTTCTGAGCTTGAATATGCACGTCTTTTTTCCCATCATTATAAGGGACAAAAGATCCGCTATTCCAATCTTCTGCTTTTCCTTGCCTTCTTTTTTCTCAAATGATGAAAGTATCATCCGGCCGAGTTCATCCGGCCTGACCGGTTTGTCTATAAAATGGAGGACATCTTTTTTCAACTGCGCCTTCAGTTCGGAAGTTCCATGGGAAGTCATGATTATACAGGGTATATCAGGAAAGCTTCCCTGCATGAAAGCAAGCAGGACCAGACCATCCATCATCGGCATCTGGATATCGGTAACCATGATGTCAATGGGTTTTGAATTCAGTATGTTCATTGCCTCAAGGCCATCATTTACGTATATGGCCTCAAACTTGTCTGAAAATTTTGCAAGCCCCGCCTGCAAAGTCTTTACCAGAACTTTGTCATCATCTGCGATCAATACTGTTTTCATGAATGCTCCTAATTATATACTTATGATAAATTGTTGGATTTCATGCAAATTATCAAGCTCTTGCCAAAAAGCTCTTTACAAAACACCTGGCACATTCGTTTTCATCAAGAATTTCGCCTACAAGCTGTAAAAGATCCTCCCAACTGCCAGCTGCAACCTCTACATCTATCTGCGCGCACATTTTTGCCATTTGTTTTGCTCCGATCTGAAGTGCTGTCCCTTTTGCCCCATGAGCCGCCTGCCGCAACAGGGTTCGATCCCTGGCATCGGCAGCGCTGGAGATAGCCTCTACCCTTGGCAAAGAGGCTTCGAGCCAGACTTCAAAAATGGGGCAAAGCACAGATGGATCCGCAGTGCCTAGGATGTCAGAAAGTTCGGCAATATCGATGGGGTTGTCACTCAACTTTTCTCCATTTCCCGGCCCTTTAAAATCGGGCCTTTTTTGTTTGCATGGGCTCAGGCACTCCATAGGAAAAAGATTTCCGATGGTTAAAATTTCTGCCGAGATCAGTAAACCCTTTGTTATCGCCTTCTCCTTGATCGCGCCCGCTTTTCTTTCTTTATCGGCCGCAGCGGCAATTCAGGAAGTGACAGCCAGTCATCATCGGGAGCAATACACGGCAGTTTACGGCCGATAAACTCTTCGATGGGCGTGATATAAAAAGCATCGTCCTCGTCCGCAAAACTAATTGAGGTGCCCAGGGTTCCGGCCCTGCCCGTACGGCCTATCCTGTGCACATAATCCTCGGGATCCCTGGGAAGCGTGAAATTGATCACGTGTTTCATTCCCTCAATATGTATTCCCCGCCCGGCAACATCCGTCGCCACGAGGATCCTGATCTTTCCGTCCTTGAACTGATCCAGGCGGGCAATCCTTTTTTTTTGATCAACATCGCCCGAAAGAGTGGAACAATTGATTCCATATCGTGTTAAATGTTCCGAGAGCCTTCTTACCTCGTCTTTTCGATTGCAAAACACAAGGACGGTGTCCAGATTCTGGCGTTTTATGATATTATACAACAAGGCGAATTTCTCATCAACCCGGACGATGTATACGATCTGGTCAACTGTATCCACCGCTACCTGCTCGGGTTCAATGTCGATTGTGACGGGGTCTTTTGTCCATTGTGCCGCAAGCCGGGTTACCTCTCCGGTCAGCGTGGCGGAAAAAAGAAGCGTCTGGCGCTTGTCCTTGTAAGGCGTGGCATGGACGATCTTCCGCACATCCGGGATAAATCCCATATCGAGCATCCTGTCTGCCTCGTCTATGATCAGGACCTCGGTTTTATTAAGATAAATATCGTGATGACGCTGAAAATCGAGCAGCCGGCCCGGAGTTGCCACCACGATATCCACGGGCGCCTCCGAGAGCATACGCTTCTGTTTTACATAATCCATACCCCCGAACACCGGAACTACGTTGATACTGCAATAACGCCCAAGGTCCTTTGCTTCATTTGATATCTGGATTACTAGCTCCCGGGTCGGAGCAAGGACTAAAACCCTGGGGCAACGGGGATCGCGTTTTTTGTCAAGAGGATGAATTACAAGGCGGGTAATAACGGAAATCAGAAAGGCGGCCGTCTTGCCGGTGCCTGTCTGGGCGCGGCCTGTTGCATCACGATCCCTGAGAATTACCGGGAGTATCTCTTCCTGGATGGGTGTGCAATACTCAAAACCGGCATCAAAAATGGCGTGCATCAACGGTTCTGCCAGGTCAAAATCGTGAAATCGAACCTTACCTTCAATAGGCGGAACCTTAAAGCTCGATACATCCCAGGTTTCCGGTTCGGCATGAACCGCCCGTGTGCGCTCTGATGCTTCCTTTTTTTTCCGGCCCCTTGACTCGCGGGAAAGAGACCGCCCTTCTCTGTCCGGACGGCGCTTGCCTGAACCGGTCGGTTTATCCTTGTTTTTTATCATTAAACCCCGTCTTTTTTAAAATACATTTTTCTTGCCGGACCTATCCGGACATGAGCACGATTTTATTCTATATACCTTTTATCATGGATTGTCACATAGTTTTTAGAATATCCTGCGGTAGATATAAGTATAAATCCAGCCCGGGAGATAGTTCCGCATGATTTTTTTCATTACATCTCCTCTTCTGCGGCCTCGGCAACTTCCTGCTTCATAAAGATGGCTCCCGTGGGGCATTCGAACTTGCATGCAGCGCAACTTACGCACTTGTCGGCAAAGGACAGGCAGGGATAGCGCCTGAAGCCGCGAGCCCCGTTTCGGGTCACAATATCAAGCGCGCCGGTGGGGCACACATCCACACACATCAGACAGGCTATACAATCCGCAAGTGTAATAGATGGATATGAATGAGATTTTTTATTGGCCATGGACATACTCCTTATACATTGGTAAAATCGGCGGCGGTATCCGCTCCCGGCACACCGGTCTTCGTGTTCCACCCGGACTCGCTCCAATAGTCTGCCACCATCTTATCCAGGTCAAGATCGCGGCCCTTGTTCGCACCCTTTTCGGCAGGGGGAGAACCCACGGCTCTGGGATTGGGCCGTATGGAGGCCGGATCCAGGCCGTGTTTCAAATTAAAGGCCTGCTTCATGGCCTGAATCCTTTTGCCCACCGCCATATAGTCCAAAGGCGTCCTGTTCCAACCCGTTGCGGCGTTTAACCACTCGAAGACGGGAAAACGATCAACCCCTATAAATGCTCCAAAGGCACACCCTCCGGCACCGTTCAGTACGTTTATAAACCGGCTGCAGGCAACGGCCCAGAGTATCTTTTTCCGGTTTACCCTGTATTTGCTCTTTTTACTATACACAAGCCATGGCCGCGAAAGGCCGGGAACCCGTTTCCAGAGCCTGTACATCTCGTAATACATCTGAGACCCTATGGTATGCCGGCCCGGAGTCGGTTCGGTTGTATAATGCAGACCAAAACCGGGGTCAAATCGCGCGTCATGCATGGAAAGTTCCTGCCCCCCGGAATGCATGGCATAGCAGTCGGCGTTTTTACCTATTTTTTCAGCGGCGCGTTTCACCCCGTCGGCCAGAATATCTCCTATCCCTTCCCTTGCAATCATCTTGTCAATCAGGGAAACAAGCGCCCGGCTGTCGCCCCACTTAAGCTTTAGCCCGTCCGTCTCTTTTTCCGTCAATATTCCTTTTTCAAAGCATTCAAAGGCAAAGGCCGCCGTCACGCCAGCCGATATCGTATCCATGCCGGCCCGGTTCAACTTGTCATTCAACAAAAAAAGGCTTTCCAGGTCATTGTTTAAAAGCAGGGCGCCGAGGGCCGTTACGGTTTCATATTCCGGCTTGTGGGTCTCGCCCGCAAGAGACGGTCCGGAACATATCCCCCCGCACCCCAGGGGGCAGGAATAGCAATGGTACTTTGCTGTTTCACGGGCCTTTATCCTGTCCGGGCCGATTGAGTCGGAAAGCGCTTTTGGAAAATCAAGATTGGAACCTGCCCAGTTCTTGACCGGCGAATCTCCGATTTCAATGGAATACTGGTTCAGGCTGACGGTCCCCCACTTGGTGAGCATAATTTTAAAAAGCATTCCGTCCATGGCCGTCTGAAAAGGGAGGTACCGAAGAATCATGCCTAAAAACCTAAGGCCGTTACCCGATAAAAACCAGGGCTGGAATTGCACCCACTTGTTACATCCGGCGGAAAGGGCCTTCATCGCGTCCTTATCGTGGCTTGCTATCTTTTTCGAACCGCCAAGGACAATCGCCTTAAGCCGTTTTGCCCCCATGACCGCGCCGAGGCCGGATCTGGCGGCCATGCGACCCAGATCGTTACTTATTCCCGCAATCAGGGAAAGCCTTTCCCCTGCCTGGCCAATACAGGCGACCCGTGGTTTGCGTCCCGAAGAATGACGTTCGAGCAGGATATTTTCCGTTTCAATGGCATCTTTGCCCCAGAGATCGGAAGCATCCTTTAATTCAGCCTTTGCTCCGGAAATGTATAAATATACCGGCTTTTCAGATATCCCTGAAAAAAATATGCCGTCGTATCCGCATCGCTTAATTGCGGGCGATAAATTGCCGCCGCAATTGGACTCGCCGTATCCGCCGGTAAGCGGGGATTTCGCCATAGCCATCCAGCGCCCTGTAAACAGGCTTCCGGTCCCGGTAAGAAGTCCCGACACAAACCCCATGATATTGTCAGGCCCAAGGGGGTCGGCTCCGGCGGGAATCCTGTTGTAGAGAATAAAGCCGCCAAGGCCGGAGCCTGAAAGAAATTTTTCATATACCGAATCCGGGATACTCTCCTCTTCAATAACACCGCTACCCAGATCAACCTTCAATATCTTTCCCATGTATGCGTCAGCCATTTTTCCTCCTCATGGTTTTGGGTAAATTTAAAGGGCTCGCAGAGCTTGAGAGACACATTACCATGGCATTAAACGCCGCACAATCCCTATATATCATTAAGGGGTTTTACGGTTGTGCCCAACAAACTTTGATACTCTCGGATATTCGATACGGGGCTGAAGAGGTGTATGGAAAAAGCCGGCGGAATGCCACAAGGCATGAGTTTTCACTCCGGAGCATGGGAACGGGGGATAAACTGTTTTTTACAAAGCCGTTATATTGTGCGGCCCATCGACTTACACGTCCTCGGGCAAGGCCTCGGGATGGTCCTTTAAAAACCGGTACAGGGTTGCCCGGCCCACGCCAAGGCGTTTTGCCGCCTTGACCTTGTTTCCCCCGGTCTTTTCCAGGGCAAGGCGGACGGCATCGGAATCAAGCTTTCTTGCCGGTCCTCGGCGGCCCCGACCGTCAGACATCCCTCGACTCTCATTCAGCTCCATGGGAAGATCATTGGGAGTGATCAGTTCGCCACGGCATTTCACTATGGCAAACTGGAGTGCATTCTGGAGTTGCCGGACATTTCCCGGCCATTCATATCCCATCATGTTGGTCATTGCCTCGGCCGAGACAGCAGTAGGGCTCGAATCCCTGCCCCTGCCGTAAACATCAAGAAAATATTCCACAAGAAGCGGGATATCGCTCTTTTTTTCCCTTAACGGGGGCAGGAGGATTGGGATAACATTCAAGCGGTAATAGAGGTCTTCCCTAAAGCGGTTACGCCGAACCTCCTGCCTGAGGTCCTTATTCGTGGCGCTGATGATCCTCACACTCACGGACACGGTCTTTTCCCCACCTACCTTTTCGAAAGTTCCGGATTGAAGGAAACGGAGCAATTTAACCTGCAGGTCGAACGGCAACTCTGCAACCTCGTCGAGGAAAATAGTCCCGGCATCGGCCAGCTCAAAACGTCCCTTCTTGTCGCGGACCGCGCCTGAAAACGCGCCGCGCACATGGCCGAAAAGCTCGCTTTCAATCAGTCCTTCGGGCAATGCCCCGCAATTGATCGGTACAAATGGCGCGCCGGCCCGCTGGCTTTCGTTGTGAATGGCTTCCGCAACCAATTCCTTGCCGGTACCGGTTTCGCCAAAAACATGAACCGGGTAGTCATAGGCGGCAAGGTCCTGTATCTGCTGATAAATCTGGAGCATCCGGGGGTCGCGGCCGACAATATCGCCAAACCCCTTTAAATCGCCGCTCCTGATTTTAAATTTCACGATATCGGTGACGTCCTTTATAAAAGCGAGCACACCAACAACACCGCCTTTTTCATCCAAAATGGTTGAGACCGACATCTTGACATTGCGCGCATTTCCGTCTTTCCGGATCACCTTAACCGGATATTCCGAAGTCTCGGGAAGAAAAGGATCGCCATCCGGTTCGGATTTAAACAGGCACCGTTCACCACAAAACGGGTGCCCAAATGCCATATGGCAGTCTTTTGACAGGACTTCATCTCTGGAATAGCCGGTGATCCGCTCGGCTTCGCGATTGAAAAAAAATATATTCCGGTCCAGGTCATGGGCGATTACCCCTTCCTTGAGGCTGTCTAAAATCCGGATCAGGTTCCGGGTGTCGGAAAGAAATTTTGTGAGTCGTTGATCAGTCATAACATTTTTTTATATTTCACTTTCAGGCTTAATGTCAAAGAAAAACCGTGGATCAGTATATTCGAACTTCCCCTTTTACGCTCGCGTCCCGTCCCCGGGCCGATTCAAATCCATCTATCACGCCTTGCTGACGGCATCCCTTTCCGTCGAACCACGGTGGACGGCTTCCGGAGCATAAACATTGAAGTGTAGATTCCAGCTCATTCAAATTTCTTGCAAAAATCAAAAAAATATGGTTTTATGTAAAAAAATCGCATAATTTTTAAAAAACAGGCCATGTGCTAACCAAACCACAAGGGGGATTCATGAAAAAAACCGTTATGGAAGAATTTGCACGAACAATTGAACGATTCGGCGATAAACCCGCCCTGATGTCCAAGAAAAACGGGGACTGGACGGCCATGACCTGGAAAGAGTATTCCGAACGTGTTCGCATAACGGCCCGTGCGTTCATGGCCCTCGGGCTCGAGGCCGGCAAGGCCATCAGCATCATGGGATACAACTGCTCCCAGTGGTTGATTTCCGATCTTGCCGCAATCTTTGCCGGAGCCGTGCCGGGTGGTATATATACAACCAACAGCCCGGAACAATGCGAATACATCGCTAAGCACAGCGAGGCCAACATCGCGGTGCTTGAAGGTGATCTTGAATTGGCAAAATTCAAGCAGATCCGCCACAATCTCCCGGATCTCAAGGCCATTATTCTGATGAACGGTTCGGATGATGATGATGGCGTCTATTCATGGGATGAATTAGACAAACTGGCTGAATCAGTCACTGACAAGGAACTTGACGAAAGAATCGCCGCTCAGAAACCGGATGACTGCTGTACGCTTATCTACACATCCGGTACCACCGGCAACCCAAAGGGGGTCATGATCTCCCATGATAATATAATCTGGACCGCAGGGCAGATTCGGGATCTTGTCAACGGAAACGATGAAGAGCATTTGATCAGTTATCTCCCGTTGAGCCACATTGCAGAGCAGATGCTAAGCGTCCACGGTCCATATACCATGGGTTGTACCACCTGGTTTGCAGAGAGCCTCGATCTTCTGGGAGATAACTTACGGGAAGTCCGACCCACCGTGTTTGTCGGAGTACCCAGGGTATGGGAAAAAATCCAGGCCAAGATGATGGCCGCCGGAGCGGCAAATCCGCCGCTCAAGAAAAAAATCGCGGCCTGGGCACGAAAAAAAGGGCTTGAAGGCGCATATGCCCACCAGGAAGGCAAACCCATGCCCTTTTTGTACGGGCTTGCCAATAAACTGGTCTTCTCCAAGGTCAAAGAAAAGCTCGGCCTTGATAGGTGCCGATTTTTTATCACCACGGCCGCACCTATTTCAATGGATACCCTCGAATTCTTTTTAAGCCTGGGGCTGCCTTTAACCGAAATCTACGGCATGAGTGAATGCACCGGTCCGGGGACCGCATCCATGCCCCAGCCGTTCAAGTACCGGACCGGATGGGCGGGCCCCAAGCTTGCCGGAACCGAAATCTCCATTGCAGAAGACGGGGAAGTGCTGATGCGCGGCCGCCATGTATTCATGGGTTATTTTAAAAATGAGGAAGCCACTAAAGAATCCCTTGATTCAGACGGCTGGCTTCATTCAGGTGATATCGGCATGTTGGATGATATGGATTTTTTAAAGATAACCGACAGAAAAAAAGAGCTTATAATCACTGCCGGAGGGGAGAACATACCGCCCCAGGTTCTTGAAGGAAAACTCAAGGCCATCCCGGTTATCAGCCAGGTGGCTGTCATAGGGGACAGGCGCAAATACCTGACCGCCCTTTTCACCCTTGATCCGGAAAAGCTTGAACAAGTGATAAAAGAAGCGGGAAGCCCTGCAACGGACATGGCTTCGGCATCGAAATGCAAAAAAATACACGCATATATCCAGAAGCAGCTTGACGATGTAAATATAAGCCTCGCCAGGGTCCAGACCATCAAGAAATTCACCATCCTGCCCGAGGAATTCACGGTGGAGGGTGGGGAACTCACGCCAACAATGAAGATGAAACGGCGTATCATAAATGAAAAATACGCAGCTGCCATAGAAAATATGTATAAATAATTCGGAAATATACTTCAAACAAAAAAAGCCTTCATTGCACAAAAGACATGCAATTGGGGCTTTTTTTGTTTTTTGATCCAGATCAATGACGTCGGGCCGTTGATTTTGTAAAAAGGACTAAAAGTCACAGGAAAAACAATTAAGGAGAAGTCATGAAATGCCCCGGACAGGACAGCCGTTACTGGAAAACAGACTCGATATATGAAACCAAATGCCCCGAGTGCGGACATGCGGTTGAATTTTTTAAAGACGATACCATGCGCCGATGCGGACATTGCGGGCATAAATTCGTCAATCCCAAAATGGATTTCGGATGCGCCGCATACTGCAAATTTGCAGACCAGTGCATCGGCAATCTTCCGCCCGAACTCGTGGCCGAGAGGGAAAGCCTTATCAAGGACCGCATTGCAATTGAGATGAAAAAATATTTTAAACAGGATTTTAAAAGGATCGGCCATGCCACGCGCGTGGCGCGCCACGCCGAGGCCATTGCAAAACAGGAGGACGGCGGTGACATGGCTATTATTATGGCTGCGGCCTACCTGCATGATATCGGCATCCATGAGGCGGAACGTAAATACAACTCCACTGCGGCAAAATACCAGGAAATAGAGGGGCCGCCCATTGCAAAATCGATCATGGAAGAACTTGGTGCACGCCCGGACATGATAGATGAGGTCTGCGATATCATAGGGCATCACCACCATCCCGAAAAAAACGAGAGCAAGAATTTCATGATTCTCTATGACGCGGATCTGATTGCCAACATTGAAGACAATGCAAATGAAAAAGGCGCGCCCGATCCGGCTCATCTGAGAAAAATCATTAAAAACAAATTTTTCACGGATGCGGGCCGGAAAAGGGCTGAAAAGGTATTTTCAGTATCGGATGACACTTGATTGACGACTACGCAAAAAAACCAAATTTTTAAGGAGAAAAACATGAAAACCATGCGTAAAATAATAGAAATAGACGAAGAACTTTGTGACGGGTGCGGACAATGCATTATCTCCTGCGCCGAAGGCGCCCTGGCCCTGGTTGACGGAAAGGCGAAGACAATTTCAGACAACCTCTGCGATGGCCTTGGCGCCTGCATCGGTGAATGCCCTACCGGTGCGCTTAAAATCGTGGAACGGGAAGCAGTGGAATTTGACGAAAAGGCTGTGGAAAAGCATCTTGCATCAGGCCAGCCCGGGCAGAAAAAAGAAGAAGACAATCCGCCTCCCACGCTTGCCTGCGGGTGCCCGTCAGCCCAGGTTAAGACCTTCATGGATACCGGTGTAAAACCGGTCGGCGCTCAGCCTGCGGGAAAACAGGCTTCGGCCCTGAGACAGTGGCCGTTACAAATCCGTCTTGTGCCGGCAAACGCCCCATTCTTAAAGGATGCCGATCTCCTTGTGCTGGCCGATTGCGCTGCCGTGGCCTATCCAAACCTTCACTCCGACCTCCTTTCCGGCCGGATCGTGATGATGGGATGCCCCAAGTTCGACGACACGGAGCTGTATATCGAACGCTTCAACCAGATTTTTTCCACTGCAGGCGTAAAAAGCATTACCGTTGCATACATGGAGGTCCCATGTTGCGCCGGACTGCCATACATTGTCAAAAAAGGGCTGGAAAAATCCGCTGCGGATATCCCACTACGGGAGATAATCATCAGCGGCACCGGAGCGGTGATGGAAGATACCGGCATCAAATAACCGGCCTTCCCCTCACTTGATAGACTCGTAAAAAGTCAGTTAACCCGATTATGATGGCTTAGTAGAAAGTTCCATATACAAGGCGTAGTGGAGTCGTGAAAGCGGAGGCATACATATAGTATTCCGAGCATTTCGCGACTCCGCTACAACGCAGTAGATGGGACTTTTTACGACGCCACCCTCACTTGACCGCCGGGCTCATGGAAAGAACAGGACACGGGGCACGTCGAACCACCCGGTCGGTTGTGGAACCGATGAGAATCTCTTCCACCATGCCATGCCCCCTTACGCCAAGGCAGATAAGATCGATATCATTGATCCCGGCGTATCGCACGATTTCGGCATATGGCTTTCCCACCAGAACCGTGGATTTGGCCGTGCACCAGTCGAGTGCTTCCCCGGGAATCAGAGTTCCGAGTTTCTCCCGGATTGAATCATAGAGGTCTTGCTGGAGTGGTTCTTCAGGGCCTGACGGAAGCCGGAAATATTCATTATAAGCCGTGGGCTCCACAACATGAACCAGATGAAGTTCGCTTTCAAATTCCTGGGACATGCTGATGCCGAACTCAACCGCCCGGTTGGAATCGTCCGAAAAATCGCACCCCACCAATATCCGGCGGAAGGGGAACCTTTGGATCACATGCCGTGAAGATTCCGGGGCATCGACCTTAAACAAAAGAAGCGGACATGCAAGCGCCCGCATGAGCCTTTCCGTGACCGAGCCGAGGAAAAGCCGCCTCAAGCCCGACCGGCCGTGGGTCGCCGTGATCACAAGATCGATATTTTTTTCAGCCACGACACTTGTGATTTCATCAACGGGTTGGCCCACCGATATCACGGGCTCCCAATCAATCCCCTCTCCGCCTGACTTTTCCATTAACGTTTCGATTTCCCGGCGGGCAAAATCGATGTAACGCTGTTGCTGCATGATGGGCTCGAAAACCGTTTCACCATACAGGGAAATTGTTGGAAGATCGATGACATGGCAGACATAAAGGGTAGCGTCAAGCTCTCTTGCAATCTTCACGCCAAGGGGAACGACATTCCCGGATACCTCTGAAAAATCTGTGGCGGCAAGGATCCGCCTGATCTGTTTTCTCATGGCAAGGCCCACCTTTTTCCCGGGTTGAAAAACACAAATATAATTGCTGATGCTATTTTACACCAGCCTCAAGCCGATCACAAGAACAATGTCATGACATCCGGTTCCATTGAAAAAATTACGCCGGTGGTATGTAGGGTTTTATATCCAGAACCGGGGTTTTGTCGAGCATATCGATATGTTCAACCTCGATTATATTCTCCCGAATATCTTTTACCGTAAGAACCGACAGGCCGATGGGATTAGGCCGGACCGGTGAGCAGATGGAAAAAACGCCCATGGGAATGGTTTTGTGGGGAGGCGTCTGGAGGATATGGCCGGGGGTAAAGGGAGAGCTTTTATGAAAATTAAAAAGCACAATGATCCGGTCTTGCCGTCTGATGTCCTTCAGACCTTCCACAAAGACAGGATCAATCTCAATGCGCCCCAGAGCATCCGACACGCTCCAATGTCTGGGAATTCTGGTCTCGGCGGTGCGAAAAAAACCGATCGGCTTAAATGAAATTTCCATGTTTATCCTCCTTTTTCTTTTCGAGCCTTGCCACGGCCTCTATGTGGAAAGTGTGAGGAAACATGTCAACCGGCTGGATCTCGGCGATATCATAGGATTCGGCGAGCAATTCAACATCCCTTGCAAGGGTAGCCGGGTTGCATGAAACATATACGATCCTGGCAGGCGCAAGAGACAGGATTGCATTGACCACGTCTTTGTGCATGCCCGACCTGGGCGGATCTATTATCATCACATCCGGATGGATGGACAGGCCGGAGATAACCTCACGAATGTCACCGCAGATGAAACGACAATTTTCAATGCCGTTTTTTTCGCAGTTTTGCATCGCATCCGACACGGCGCTCTCATTAATTTCAATGCCGACAACCGAGGCCGCCAATTCCGAAAGCCAGATGGCTATGGTGCCGGTCCCGCAATAAAGATCAACGACCGTTTCCACGCCCGTGAGTTCCGCGAATTTAGCCACAATATCATATAATTTTTCAGCGCCCCTTGTATTTGTCTGGAAAAACGAGTTAGCCGATATATCGAAATGATATTTGCCGAGTTTCTCTGAAAGCACACCCGGACCGGTAATAACGCGCTCGTATTCGCCGATTGCCACGCTTGATTTCCGTGATGTCACGTTATTGACGACAGTCGCCACGTTGTCGCAGGATTCATATAGTTGCCGGGCAAAAGCCTCGATTTCGGCCTTTTCTTCAGAGGCGGTCACGATGTTCACAAGCCAGCTATCCTCCGCCACGCTGTGGCGAAGCATCAGAAACCGCCAGAATCCGATTTGAGTGCGCAGCCCGTATGGAGGCAGGTCCGAGGTTTTCATCCATTCTCCGGCCTGTTTCAATATGTGACTGCCCGAGTCAGGCATGATAAGACAGGCATCCATGTCGAGCACCTTGTGAAACGTACCCGGAACATGAAGGCCAAGGGCGAAATCAATAGGTATGTTGGGGGGTATATCAGGATCACCGAGTTCATGGGGAAGCAGCCAGCGCCTGTCCGCGCAAGAAAACTCCATCTTGTTCCTGTAGCCGAATATTTTTTCAGAACCAATTACGGGATGTACCGGCACTCCGGAAATGCCCCCTATTCTCTCAATGGCCTCGGCCACATGCTGTCGTTTGTATTCAAGCTGTTTTCCATATGATAAAAATTGCCACTTGCACCCTCCGCACGACCCGCTGTACGGACACGGGGGGTCCACCCGGTCCGAAGATGGAGAAATGATAACAAGCGCGCGGGCTTCGGCATAGGACTTCTTTTTTTTAATTATCCTTGCAAGTACCTTGTCGCCGGGAACGGCGCCGTCCACAAAAACAGCAAGCCCCGCATGGCGTGTTATGCCTCTGCCGCCAAATGCCATGCCTGTTATTTCAAGTTCGATTTCGTCTCTTTTTTTTATTACCATAATTGCCCTTTGTAAAAAGCCGTCATTTCAGCAATTTTAATTATGGATACACAAAACTAATGTTGCCATGCGCGGGTCAACGTAGCGGCGGCCTTCAGGCCGCCATTAACTGGAAGGCTGAAGCCTTCCGCTACGTGGGCCGTACCGTAATTTTTTCCAAAATGAAAATTGCTGTCGTCATCTTAAGTTGTGTTCACCTCTAATGTAGGGTAAGGGTAGTGTCAAGAAAATCCAGAAAGGAAAGAATATGGAGCAACGCATCATCTTTATATCACAAGGTTTTCAATTAATCGGGGTTCTGCACCTGCCCGAGGCTGAAAATCCGCCTGTCGTAATCGGTTCGCACGGCCTGTTTTCCACCAAGGACTCGCCAAAACAGATCGCCCTGGCAAAGAGATTAAACGCGGCCGGCATCGCTTATTTTCGTTTCGACCACAGGGGTTGCGGGGAAAGCCATGGTGAATTTGTGAAAGTAACTTCCTTTGCGGCACGAAAAGCCGATCTGTCTGCCGCAATAACAGCCATGGCCGCACACCCGAAAACAGGGGATGCAATCGGCCTGTTCGGGAGCAGCATGGGAGGGGCTGCGTGCCTTGGCGTTGCGGGTGACCATAATATAAAGGCACTGGTCGTTCTGGCCGCTCCGGTAAGTTTTGCCATGATCCGTGTAACGGATGCGTCCCTTGCGGATTCGCGGGTGGCGGGTATGACTGCCGGGCAAATGGAGTTTGATATTTCAGAATCCCTCAGCCTGCTGTCAAACGTTCTTATCTTTCACGGCGACGCCGACACAGTCGTCCCCTATGAAAATGCCAGGCAAATCCTTCAGCGGGTAAAGGAGCCCAAAGAACTCTTTACACTGACAGGCGCGGATCATCCCCTGAGCGACCCTGCACACCAGGAAAAGTTTATCGACCTTGCCGTCAAATGGTTTGTATCCAAATTAATTCAAAAAATTCCGGAATAACTAATGGAGGGCAATGATGACATTTAATGCAGGGTTGATGATCCGCATGTGGATCAAATCGATTTTTGCCTATCACACCACCGGCGCACGCTTTACGTTCAAAAGGGTGTGTTTTATCATTTTTTTCCCCATATTCTTTCTCCTGCAGGAAGTTATCACCTGGATCTGCCTGTTTTTGGATGAAATTTTCTTCCCCGGCTACCGAAAAATTGTTGTAAACAAACCCCTTTTTGTGCTGGGTTTTCCAAGGGGCGGCACCACGTTTCTACATCGGTTGATCAACAATGATGAAGATCGGTTTACATCTCTCAGGCTCTGGGAGATCCTTGTTGCGCCATCGATTATCCAGAAAAAATTCTTTTTGCTTCTGGGAAAGGCTGACCGGCTGATCGGCAAGCCGCTGTACCGTCTGATGATCGCCATAGAGGACAAGGCGTTTGCCGGTTCCCGCACAATGCACCGGATCAGCCATTTTGAGCCCGAAGAGGACGAGATTGTCCTGATCCATATTTTTTCATCCCTGTTTCTCGCATTTATGTTCCCCTTTGAAGAGATGGAACGGTTCAGCCGGTTTGATATGAATATTGACCCGAAACAGCGCAAAGCGATCATGAAATTTTACAAAAAATGCGTACAAAGGCATCTTTATGTTTTCGGCTCAAACAAGCATTTTTTATCCAAGAACCCGGCCTCCAGCAGTAAAATCAATTCGATTTACGAGACCTTTCCGGATGCGAAGATCGTCTGCATGGTAAGAACCCCCTTTGAGGCCGTCCCGTCCGCCATCAGCTGGATATCCTACGGATTCGCGCGATTTAACACAGCCGACCAGCCCGTGATGACGGAAAAAATATTGTCCATGATATCAAACTGGTACACCTACCCCATAGACCAGCTAGATCGTCGGCCGGAAAACAACCGGGCGGTGGAAAAATATGACCACCTGGTGTCCGATCCGGGCGGTTTTGTCACGATGTTGTATGATCGATTCGGGTATCATATGTCTGATCATTACCGGCAATTGCTTCAACAGGAAACGGACCGGGCGAAAAACTATAAAAGCAATCATGCCTATTCGCTTGAACAATACGGCCTGACAAAAGAGCGGATTATCGCCGATTTCAAGCCGATTTTTGAGCGGTTCGGTTTCCCGACGGATGGGGATTAAGGGACAGAACGATATATGACGGCATTAAAAAAATATTTTCCAAACAAATCCTTGACATTGGATTTTTTTTGTTGTTAAAGATGCAGATAAATCAAAAGTAAACGGGAATTTTTATAAAATGAAAGAACGTATTGCCATTTTCAGCCTTATACTTCTAATTGTAGCCGTACCCGGCGTACAGGTTGTACGCCTTCGGCAGGGTTGATAATGGCGAAAGCAAGTTCCTAGTTTTTTCAACTTCCTTAAAAACCGTTATCAGCCGAAAAACTGATAGCGGTTTTTTTTTACACAAAAGGGGAAAATCATGAAGAGTGACAGCGCGAAAAAGGGAATTGAAAGGGCTCCACACAGATCATTGCTAAAAGCCATCGGATATACCGACGGCGAAATCAGGCGGCCTCTTATCGGCATCGCCAACTCCGCAAACACCATTATTCCCGGACACGCCGGCCTTCATCAGATTGCAGAGGCGGTCAAGGCGGGAATTTACATGGCGGGAGGCACACCCGTTGAATTCGGCGTCATCGGCGTGTGTGACGGCATCGCCATGAATCATATCGGGATGAAATATTCCCTGGGCAGCCGCGAAATTATCGCGGACTCGGTTGAGATAATGGCGACGGCCCACGCCCTTGACGCCATGGTTATGATCCCCAACTGTGACAAGATCGTTCCCGGCATGCTCATGGCCGCAGCCCGGCTTGATCTGCCCACCATATTCATCAGCGGAGGGCCGATGCTTGCCGGAAGACATCCGTCGAATCCGCACAAGAAGATCGACCTGATCTCGGTATTCGAGGCTGTGGGTTCCGTGCGCTCCGGCAATATGACGGAAAACGAACTAACTGCCATTGAAGATTCCGCCTGTCCCACCTGCGGGTCATGCGCGGGTATGTTCACGGCCAACTCCATGAACTGCCTGACAGAAGCCATCGGCATGGGCCTCCCCGGAAACGGGACGATTCCGGCCGTAATGTCCGCAAGGCTTCGGCTTGCCAAACAGGCGGGAATCCAGATTTTGAGCCTACTTGAAAAAGGCATAACCCCGAGCAAAATCATGACGGACAAAGCCCTTGAAAACGCACTTTCGGTTGACATGGCCCTTGGATGCTCCACCAACACAACCCTGCATCTGGCTGCCATCGCTCACGAGGCCGGGCTCGACTTCAACCTTGATATGATAAACACAATAAGCAAACGAACACCGCACCTTTGTTCGCTCAGCCCGGCCGGACCCCATCGCATAGAGGACCTTGACTACGCCGGCGGAATCCAGGCGGTATTTAAGACCCTGTCGGGCGCAGGACTGATAAACGAGGACTGCATCACGGTGACGGGTAAAACCGTGGGCGAAAACATATCAAGCGCCCCCGTCCTTGACGCCGATGTTATAAGGCCCATGGATAAGGCATATCACGCAGAAGGAGGGCTCGCCATCCTGTTCGGCAACCTGGCGCCGGACGGATGCGTGGTCAAGCAGTCTGCGGTCGCCAAAGAGATGCTGAAGCATGAGGGCCCGGCCCGGATCTATGAATCAGAGGAGGACGCCACAAAGGCCATCTTGTCTGCGCAGATAAAAAAGGGTGATGTAATCGTAATCCGGTATGAAGGCCCCAAGGGCGGGCCCGGCATGCGCGAAATGCTCACTCCAACCTCTGCAATTGCCGGAATGGGTCTTGATGCCGATGTGGCCCTCATCACGGATGGCCGTTTTTCAGGAGGCACCCGGGGAGCCGCCATCGGTCATGTTTCGCCCGAGGCCATGCAAAAAGGGACTATCGCCATTGTACGCGAAGGCGATATGATAGCTATTGATATTCCGGCAAAGAACATAACATTAAAGGTTTCCGAAGAAGAGATTGAAAAGCGAAAAACCGACTGGAAGGCCCCCGAGCCGAAAATCACTTCCGGATACATGGCCCGTTATGCCCGGCAGGTATCATCAGCCGACAAAGGGGCGATATGTTTGTAGAGGACTGCGGACAAAAGGACCATGGTCCGAGAACTAAAAACCTGCAACAACAATAAAGGTACCCCAATGAAACTCAAAGGCGCCCAGATTCTGTTGAAAATGCTCGAGGAAGAAGGTGTGGACACCATATTTGGCTACCCGGGCGGAGCAGTATTAGACATCTATGACGCGCTCATGGATTCAAATATCCGGCATATCCTGCCAAGGCACGAACAGGGAGGCATTCACGCCGCCGACGCATATGCCCGCGCCACCGGCAAAGTTGGGGTATGCCTCGTGACTTCGGGTCCGGGTGCAACCAATACGGTCACCGGGATTGCAACCGCATACATGGACTCTATTCCTGTTGTGATTTTAACCGGACAGGTGCCGACACCACTTATAGGCAATGACGCCTTCCAGGAAGTCGATATCGTGGGAATCACCCGGCCATGCACCAAGCATAACTATCTTGTAAAGGATGTCAGATGTCTTGCGGCAAAGATAAAGGAAGCCTTTCACATCGCCCGTTCCGGCCGACCCGGGCCCGTGCTCCTGGACCTGCCCAAGGATATGATCAATTCGACGGCGACTTACAACCCTTTGGGTGACGTTCGCATGAAATCATACAATCCGACATACAAGCCCAATATCCGTCAGGTAAAAAAGGTTGCCGAATTAATTGAAAAGGCGAAAATGCCGGTTATTTTTTCCGGAGGCGGGGTGAATCTCTCCCTGGGCCATGAGGCGTTGACGACCCTGGCCAGGAAAACACGCATCCCGGTAACAGGTTCTCTCATGGGGTTAGGAGCCTTTCCGGGAACAGACCCGCTGTGGCTCGGGATGCTTGGAATGCATGGAACCTATCGTGCCAACATGGCCATATCCGAGTGTGATCTCATGATCGCCGTGGGGGTGAGGTTCGACGACCGCGTGACCGGAAAGACCGACGAGTTTGCGCCAAACGCAAAAATCATCCAGATAGACATAGATCCCACTTCGATCCAGAAAAACGTGCCTGTCTCGGTGCCTGTGGTTGGGGATTGCAGAATAACGCTCGAACTCTTAAACGATCTGCTTGAGCAAATGGACCGTGGTAAAATAGCAGCGAAACACGAGGCATGGCTTACCAGGATAGAAAAATGGAAAAAAAGCACACCCCTTGTATATGATCAGAAGGAAACGATCAAGCCCCAATTCGTGGTGGAAAAGCTCTATGAGCTGACCGGTGGAAACGCCATCATCACAACGGAGGTCGGACAGAACCAGATGTGGGCGGCCCAGTACTATCATTTCAATCGTCCCGGGCAGTTCATCTCGTCGGGTGGACTTGGAACCATGGGTTTCGGTCTGCCGGCGGCCATTGGTGCGCAGGCGGGTTTTCCCGACAAAACAGTGATCGACATCGCGGGTGACGGTAGCATCCAGATGAATATACAGGAGCTGGCCACGGCTGTTCAATACAATTTGCCGGTCAAGGTGGCGATATTGAACAACGGATTTCTCGGGATGGTTAGGCAGTGGCAGGAGCTTTTCTATGACCGCCGCTATTCCTCGACCCATTTTTCGCACTCGCCTGATTTCGTGCGCCTGGCGGAGGCATACGGAGCCGTGGGGCTCAGAGCGAACAAACCCGAAGAAGTCGAGGCCGTAATAGAAAAAGCGCTTGCGACCGACAAGCCGGTGGTCATGGATTTTATCGTTGAACCCGAGGAAAGCGTGTATCCCATGGTGCCGGCGGGAGCGCCCATTAACAAGATGCTTTTGGTATGACGGCTCCGTAAAAAGACCGTCTGCGGCGTTGCGCTCGCCTGGAAAGCTCTCAACGTACTACATGTACGCCTTCGGTCTTTCCCGGCTCGCGCGCCTTGCATACGGAACTTTTTACAAAGCCTTTGGTTCTAATTTTCGACAGGTGATCATCTTTGATTAAGGAAATATAATAATGGAAGTTCAAAAACAGCTACTCTCTATTCTTGTAGACAATGAGCCCGGAGTGCTTTCCCGTATAACCGGCCTTTTTTCCGGACGCGGCTATAATATCGAAAGCCTGAGTGTTGCTGAAACCACCGACCCCAAGGTTTCCCGCGTGACAATGGTTACATCGGGCAGCCCGCCGATTCTCGAACAGATACAAAAACAGCTCAACAAGCTCATCAATGTAATCAAGGTGATAGATTTAACCGGCCAGGAATATGTGAAAAGGGAGATGGCCCTGATCAAGGTAAACGCGAAACCGGACCACAAGGCCGAAATCCTCAGGATCACGGATATTTTCAGGGGTCAGGTGTTAGATGTGAGCCAGGAACATTTCATGATAATGGTTACCGGCGACACATCGAAAATTAATGCCATATTGAATCTTTTAAAACCGTTCGGTATCCGGGAAATCGCAAAAACAGGGTGTATTGCCCTTTCGCGCGGTTAACAAAATTACAAAGAAGCAAATTCCCCCCGATTCACGGGCCGTGGAATTAATGACAACTACATACCAACGCGGCAAAAAGTCGCAACTTATCACATTTAAAGGAGGCGTTTTAAAATGGCAAAGATAGATTTCGGCGGCATGGTGGAAGACGTGGTCACGGCAGACGAGTTCCCCATTGAGAAGGCCCGTGAAATACTGAAAAATGAAACCATAACGGTCCTCGGATACGGAGTTCAGGGACCGGCCCAGGCCTTAAATCTGAAAGACAACGGTATTAACGTAATCATAGGCCAGCTCGAAGGCGACGAATATTGGGAAAAGGCAATCAAGGACGGGTTTGTACCCGGCGAGAGCCTGTTCCCTATCGAAGAGGCGGCAAAAAAAGGGACCATCATCATGATGCTCATTTCAGACGCGGGCCAGGCAGCGGTCTGGCCCAAGATCAAAAAGTGCCTGAATCCCGGGGATGCCCTTTATTTTTCCCATGGATTTTCAATCGTGTACAAGGAACAGACCGGGGTCATTCCGCCCGATAACATTGACGTGATTCTTGCCGCCCCCAAGGGCTCGGGCACAAGCGTGCGCAGAAATTTTCTGGATGGAAGCGGAATCAATTCCAGCTTCGCCGTTTTCCAGGACGCAACCGGCAGGGCCATGGATCGGACGCTTGCACTCGGGATCGCCATTGGCTCCGGATATCTTTTCCCCACGACCTTTGAAAAAGAAGTCTACAGCGACCTTACGGGCGAGCGGGGCGTGCTCATGGGATGCCTTGCGGGTGTCATGGAGGCCCAGTACAAGACGCTTCGTAAAAACGGCCATTCAACAAGCGAGGCTTTTAATGAAACGGTCGAGGAACTGACCCAGAGCCTGATTCGTCTCGTGGACGAAAACGGCATGGACTGGATGTTTTCAAACTGCAGCGCCACGGCTCAGCGGGGTGCGCTTGACTGGGCTCCTAAATTCAGGGACGCGGTTCTGCCTGTTTTTGAAGACCTTTATGAAAGCGTTAAATCCGGCAGGGAGACAAAGCGCGTAATCGAATCCAACGGCGCTCCTGATTACAAGGAAAAAATGACCGAAGAACTGGATGCCATTAAAAATTCCGAAATGTGGAAGACCGGCGCCGCAGTCCGTTCTTTGAGGCCCAGCAGACGTTAATAAACTCAAGCCATAAGATAACGGAACATATCCACTTGCGGCGTCCGGCTTTATTAATTGATACTGCCGGGGGCCGCATTTTTTATAATGTTTTTGTAAAAACGAGATGTCTGTCATGAAAAAAATTCTGCTCTATGATACAACCTTACGGGACGGAACCCAGGGCGAGAAAATCAACTTCACGGCCGAAGACAAGCTTAAAATCGCAAAAAAGCTTGACGAGCTGGGCATCCATTACATCGAGGGAGGATGGCCCGGGTCAACAAAAAAAGACACCGCTTTTTTCGAAAAAGCCCGTGAGGAACGATTTATAAACTCGCGTCTTGTTGCATTTGCATCCACCCGGAGGGCAAGTATCGAGGCGGAGTCTGACAGGCATTTAAACGCCATTATCCAGACCGGGGTTTCCACGGGTACAATTTTCGGAAAATCATGGGATCTCCATGTGGAAAAGGTCTTTGGTATCGGACTTTCCGACAACATAGACATGATCGCCGATTCGGTTGCCTATCTTAAGGCAAATAATCTGGAAGTGATCTATGATGCCGAGCACTTTTTCGACGGGTACAGGGAAAACCCGGATTATGCCTTAAAGACCATTGAAACCGCTGCAACCGCCGGTGCGCAAGCCATTGTCCTGTGCGATACCAATGGGGGCACCCTGCCCCACGAGGTTGAATCTGCCGTGGGCAGGGTCTGCGATTTTATCGAAAAATCCTCAAACCAGCCGGTAATCATAGGGATTCACACTCACAACGATACCGGCATGGCGGTTGCCAACAGCATCACGGCCGTGCGGTCCGGAGCAACCATGGTCCAGGGAACGATCAACGGGTATGGAGAAAGGTGCGGAAACGCCGACCTGACATCCATCATACCCATTTTAAAGCTCAAGATGGGGTATGACTGTATTTCAGACGAAAACCTGGCCCGACTCAGGAGCATCTCTCTTTTTGTGAGCGAAATCGCCAATATGACGCCCTTAAACGCCAGGCCCTTTGTGGGAAAGAGCGCTTTTGCACACAAGGCCGGAGTTCATGTAAACGCCATAATGAAGGAGCCCCGGGCATACGAACACATGGACCCGCTGCTTGTGGGGAACAAACGGCGCGTTCTGGTTTCCGACCTTGGCGGCAAGAGCAACATGGAATACAGGGCAAGGGAATTCGGGATATCCCTGGACGGAGACGGGACGGACAGCTCTGCCGTCATAACCGAGATCAAACGCCTGGAAAACGAAGGCTTCCAGTTTGACATGGCGGATGCGTCATTTAAAATCCTGATGGAAAAGCTCTCGGGCCAGTTTAAGGCCGGCTTTGAACTCGATTCATTCAGGGTCACGGTTGAAAAGGACCGCGACCGGCCCTGCCGGTCAAACGCCATCATCAAGATCCGGGTGGACGGGGGCGTGGAAGAGATCACGGCGGCCGAGGGCACGGGTCCGGTCAGCGCCCTGGACAACGCCCTTCGCAAGGCTTTAAATAACGTGTATGCCAATGTGCTCGACCCGGTGCATCTGGTGGATTTTAAGGTCAGGGTATTGGACGGCCGGGAAGGAACAGCGGCACGCGTTAGAGTGCTTATCGAATCGCGCGATGAAAACAATGTCTGGAGCACCATAGGCGTATCAGAGGATATCATAGAAGCCAGCTGGCAGGCTCTGGCGGACAGCGTCCAGTTCAAGCTGGACAATGCCGGAAAGGTCAATGGAAACAAAGCGTAAAGCAATACGGAGCATAAGGCCATGAAAGAAAAACTCTTTATTTTCGACACTACCTTAAGAGACGGGGAACAGTCCCCGGGTGCGGGCATGAACACGGCTGAAAAGGTCAGGATTGCAACACAGCTTGAAAAGCTCGGCGTAGACGTGATCGAGGCCGGTTTTCCGGCGGCTTCCGCAGGTGATTTCGAGGCGGTTGCAGCCGTGGCAAAAAAGGTGACAAAGGCCGACATAACCGCCCTTGCCAGGGCAAACCGTCCTGATATTGACCGTGCATGGAAGGCTGTGTGCAAAGCGGCCCGGCCCAGGATTCATACCTTTCTTGCCACCTCCGATATTCACATGAAATACAAGCTCAACATGGAACGAAACGAGGTCTTGAAATCCGCTGTTGACGCCGTTAAATACGCATGTTCATTTACCGAAAACGTGGAATTTTCAGCCGAGGACGGATCAAGAAGCGATCCGGATTTTCTCTGCGAGATTTTCTCGGCGGTTATAGATGCCGGAGCGAAGATCGTGAACCTCCCGGATACTGTGGGATATGCCATACCAAAAGAATTCGGCCGCCTGGTCCGTTATGTGAAGGAACATACGTCAAATATCGACAAGGCCATATTGAGCGTACACTGTCATAACGATCTCGGCCTTGCCACGGCCAACACCATAGCCGCAATCCACGCCGGCGCACGCCAGGTCGAAGTAACCATCAACGGAATCGGGGAACGGGCGGGCAATACCTCCTTAGAAGAGGTCGTAATGATCATAAAGACCCGGCCCAGCGACATGCCGGTCTCAACGAACATCCGGACCAAACGGATATACTCCGTCAGCCGCCTGGTCAGTATGATTTCGGGAATCATCGTACAACCCAATAAAGCCGTTGTGGGGGCTAATGCCTTTGCCCACGAAGCCGGAATTCACCAGGACGGGATGCTCAAAAACCCCATGACTTATGAGATAATGCGACCCGAGACCATCGGACTTTCCGCAAATAAACTGATAATGGGAAAACACTCGGGAAAGCATGCCTTAAAAAAACATCTCATGGCAATGGGATATGACCTTTCCGACGCAGAGATTAAACTCTTGTTCGCCAAATTCAAGGATCTGGCAGACAAGAAAAAAATTGTGCTGGACGACGACCTCGAAGCCCTTGTAAACGAAGTGGTCCTCAGGACGTCAGATACCTATTCCCTGGAATACCTGAATGTGAGCGCGGGAACTACCGTGCTTCCCACGGCATCGGTCAAGCTCATGATAGAGGGGCGGGAGGTGTTTGATACCGGCAGCGGTAACGGCCCCATAGACGCGGTATATAATGCCATTGCAAAAATTACGGGCACGGAATCAAAGCTTGAACGCTTTTCCATCTCCGCGCTCACCGGTGGAACCGACGCCCAGGGTGAGGTAACCGTACGTTTGTCCGAAGCCGGGCTTATATCCATAGGCAAGGGCTCGGATCCGGATATCATAACCGCCAGCGCCTATGCCTATGTTAACGGCTTAAACCGGCTGGAATACCTGAAACAGAATCCGCCTCGGAGCATGAGGGGTCTGTAGGGTTCGCAGCATCAGAAGTTAAACAGTTGCTTCCGATTGGCTCGGCTGTATGGCGTTTTTAGCTGCGTAAACAAGAAATGAAGATCTTGACATGCCGCGATTTTTAGCAGCGGCATCAATTTGTTTAAGCGTCATTTCGGGAACAGAAATATTGACCCTGACGGTTCGAGGCCTTACATCCGGGACCTCAACCACCAAATAGGCAGCTACATCAGCAAAATCGGAATCAGCCATAATTTCTTCGAGCTTTAAAGGAGCCGACAGTTGGTCTCCATCTTCAATCATGCCCTGAATATGAAGGTTCAGAGCTTCCTGTGCCATGTCCTTTGCATCGTCGATATTTTTTCCAGCCGTTATGCAGCCCGGAAAGTCTGGAAATGACACGCCGAAGTCGCTCTGGAGGTCTTTATGTACGATCGCAATGTAGTTTGCCATGGGTATACCTCACTCAGTTGAATCGAATTCCCGACTGACGTTCTATACTTTTCAAAGTGCCAATGGGTATATCTTTTTGGGGGGTGTTGATATCCAACTGTAAAAATGTTACATTATAACTATGAACAGAAACCACACCGCCATATACAAAATTGCAGACATTAGAAATGACGACTTCGTTCCCGGGACACCGGCAGACCGCATTAAGCTCGTCTGGATTCTGACCCGGGAAATCTCGTCCTTGAGCAAAAAACACGATGCTGAACGAAGATTACAAAGACATGTTACAAGCCTTGTCCGCCGAGAAGGTTAGATTTCTTCTCGTAGGAGAATCGACATCATCACAACTGCATCCGGACTGAAGTTTGAAGAAGCTTATAAACGGTCACTACCTGTGTATATCGATGGATTAGAAGTGCATATTCCGTCGATCGACGACCTGATTCTGAACAAGAGAACCTCTGGAAGAGCTAAGGACTTGGCCGATGCAGAAGCACTTGAATTTATAAAAAGCTCAGAACAAAATAATAAAGAAGATACTTAAAACAAAGGCAATTGATCCCTGGGATAATCGACGTACGGTTCGATCACATCAAGTTATTAAGTTTGGGGCGTCCCCAAGTCCACACAGGATACGTTTAATGAAAATCGAATCCAGCAGCACATATATTAATTTTTTATCCGATATCAAACAGAGGGTGATATCAGCGCGTATTTCAGCGGCCCGCTCGGTTAACCGGGAATTAATCGCCCTGTATTGGGATATCGGCCGAATGATCGTAGAGAAACAGATCAAAGAAGGCTGGGGAAAATCCATTGTGGAAAATTTATCCCGGGATTTGAAGCAGGCATTCCCCGGGGGCAAGGGGTTCTCGTCCCGCAACCTGTGGGATATGAAACGCTTTTATGAGCAATACGCCGGCCATACAAATCTGCGACAGGCTGTCGCAGAACTTTAGTGGAGCCATAACCTGTTGATCATGAACAAAATTTCCGACCTTGAAGCCCGCATGTATTACATTGAAAATGCCCGGCAGATGGGGTGGAGCCGTAATGTCCTTTTGAACCAGATCAAAGTCAATGCATACGATCGGGCCAGGGTGGAAACAAAAACCCATAATTTTGAAAAGGTACTGCCCGCAAATCTGGCTGAACAGGCAGATGAAGCGCTGAAAAGCTCCTATAACCTTGATTTTCTGGGGATTGGCTGACCCGTGCGCGAGCGTGAACTGGAGCAGCAATTAATCGCGCGTCTGAAGAGTTTTATCCTTGAACTGGGCTATGGATTTTGTTTTATCGGAAATCAGTCTAAGCTGATTCTGGGCGATAATGAGTATTTTCTGGATCTGCTTTTTTACCACCGGTTTCTTAAAGCCCTGGTGGTGATTGAATTAAAGGTCGGGAAATTCAAGCCCGAATATGCCGGGAAAATGGATTTTTACCTGAATCTTTTAAATGACAGGGAAAAAGCGCCGGAAGACAATCCATCCATCGGTATTATTCTGTGTGCTGAAAAAGATCGCCTGGAAGTGGAATATTCGCTTAAGACAAAAATCAATCCCATCGGTATGGCCGAATACTCCCTGCATCATCACCTGCCGGATGAACTATCAAATAAACTGCCCACTGAAAAAGAATTCAAGCAGGTCCTGAAAAAAACAAATGAACCTCTATGACAGAGGCTTTTTCCATTTAAAAGGGCGGTGAA
>JAADHK010000093.1 GCA_013151835.1 Deltaproteobacteria bacterium | reverse complement strand
ACGCAATGGTATATAAAAACGTGCTGGCCACCTATACCCATATTCATGCCCTGGGAAATCCGGGCTGGGCTCCTGCGATCGTCGAGGCGGCCAGGAGATATAGTGACGTATAAATAAAAAAGGGTGGATGAACAAAAAAAGCCGCGTACGTTTACGCGGCTTTTTTTGTTTCCGATTACGAAGATATTTTATTTTTTCTTCTTTCTAGGATGACACTGGGAGCACTTTGTCGGGGCCTTCTTGTCCTTAAGCTTCTTGTGGCAGCTTATGCAATTTACATGAATCGCCACATAGTATTTTTCCAGATCCTTTTTGGACGGCTTCTTAAATACCTTGGCTGACGCCTTGCCCGGTTTTTTGTGACAATCCGTGCAGAGCTTGACCTTGTCGGTCGGCTTTAAATCATTTAACGGCTTGTGATCTTTGTCATGGTGACATTCTCCGCACTTTAAGCCATACCCGTCCGGCTTTGCGGCCTCGTGTTTTTTATGGTCGAATACCACGATAGCCTTTTTATGCTTCGGGAATATTTTCGTGGTCTTCATCTCGATTTTATCGGGGCAGGTTGTGCCGGCATAAATACCCGTAGCCATGAATGCCATCGCGACAAAGGTCACAATTAAAATTAAAAATAATTTTTTGTTCATTTTACCTCCTGATATTTTGTATTGATTCTTAGGTGGTTTAAAAAAAGAGATTAGAATATCAGTTCGTATGGTCCGTGTCAACAGCAAAATCAGCGTTGAATATTCGATGATGCGTGTTGACGGGGCTCTGCTGTTTTACTCGTCCGTCGCTTCATCCGCCTGCTTCTTCTCTCTTCCGAAAATTCTCGCCCCTATGATGCTGACCTCATAGAGGAGGATAAGAGGCATGGCGAGCATGGCCTGTGTAATCACGTCCGGGGGGGTTAGAATCGCCGCCACTATAAAGAAGATAAGAATCGCGTATTTACGGTTTTTTTTCAAAAAATCTACGCTGACCAGGCCGAGCCTCGCCATAAACGTTATGACAATGGGCAGTTCGAATACAAACCCGAAAACAAGAAGCAGCTTGGATGAAAAGGCCAGGTATTCACGCATGGAAGGGAGCGCCTGAATACTATCCGTGGCGAAACCCAGAAAGAACCTGAATCCAAAGGGGAAAACAATAAAATACCCGAAAAGTGCGCCGCCGGCAAAGAAAAACACGGAAAGGATAACTGCGGGAAGCAGAATGAGCCTCTCTTTTTTATACAGCCCGGGCGCGATAAACATCCAGAACTGATAGATGATGACCGGGGAAGCAAGGATGAGCCCGGCGAGAAACGAGGTTTTGAGGTAGGTGAAAAAGGCCTCGGGCAGGCCGGTAAATATCATGGTTCCGTTGTTGTTCATCACCGCAAGCAGGGGTTTCATCAGGATGGCAAATAATTTCTCCTTAAAGGCGTATGCCCCGATAAATCCTATGAGTACCGCGATTACACAGCGAATCAGCCGGACTCTTAATTCATCCAGATGTTCGGTTAAGGGCCGCTTTTCCGTCTTATCCATCCAGACCCCCGGCCCCCGGCGTTTCGGTTTTTGCTTCCTGTCCGCTTTTTACATTTTCGTCCTTGTCCCCAGGGGTCTCTGTGGTTTCGGGGGTAGTCGGCGTTTCCTCGGGAGTTTGTTCATCCTGTTCAGGTTTCAGGCTCCCGGATTCCGTAACGGCAGGTTTTGTGTTTTGTGCTGTTCCATCGTGGGAGATACGGCCTGCCGGATTTTTGTCAACAGGGCGCACACTCCCGGTGATATCGATGGAGTCCGTAATATCCTGTGTGGCCCTCTTAAATTCGTTGATGGCCCGGCCGAGTGTTTTTGCCATATCCGGCAGTTTTTTGGGGCCGATAATAATAAGCGCCACAACCAGGATGAGGATCAGCTCGGGCATACCGATTCCGAACATTTTTAAATCTCCTTATTTATTATGTCAATGGGGCAATATGGGCGGCAATATGCATTATTTCAGGGAATATCAATTCATTGCAGGCAAGTTTGCAGGCGGTGAGTGAGCCGGGGATGCAGAATACGGCCGTTTCACCCACCAGCCCGGCCGTGGCCCTGGAGAGTATGGCCGCTGAATCGATCTGCTCAAAGCTTAAACGCGCAAAGAGGGCTGAAAACGCGGTCATCTCTTTTTCAAAAAAAGGCCGGACAGCCTCTATGGTTACATCCTGTCGACTGATACCCGTACCGCCGGTCAGCACGACGACATGCGGTGCCTGTTCGGCAATAACGTCAGTAAGTGTTTTTGAAATTAAGTCCCTGTCATCGGTTACGATGGTATAAAACACGATATCCGCTTTTTCCCGTTTAGCCCGTTTTTTTATCCATTTTCCGCTTTTGTCGGTTTTTTCGTCCCTTGATGATGATACCGTAATCACGGCCATGCGGATATTTTTCGGGGTCTTTGCCAGATGAGCTTTTTTACCCATTGGTCCCCCCGTTTACAACTGTTTCCATTATCTCGACACCGTCTTCGCCGTCGCATTCCGCCATCAGGACGTTTATCGCCTGGGATTCCGATGTTTTTACATACTTTCCGGAAAAATTGGCTTCAATTGGCAGCTCCCGGTGGCCCCTGTCGATGAGTACGGCAAGCTCGATCCGTTTCGGCCGTCCGAAATCGATGATTGCGTCCATGGCCGCCCTGACCGTTCGGCCTGTGTACAGGACGTCGTCCATGAGGATGATCTCGCGGTCGTCAACATCAAATGAAAGCTGCGTGGACCGGACCACCGGGTTCGTCGAGATACGGCTCCAGTCATCCCTGTAAAGGCTTATGTCCAGGGTTCCGGTCAATGGCTCGGAAGAGGCCGTTTTTGAAATAATCGCGGCTATCCTCCGGGCCAGGAAAACCCCCCGGGTATGAATGCCCACAAGGGCCATATTATCGATTGCCTTGTGCTTTTCGACGATTTCACAAGCCATGCGCATCAGAATACGCTCGATATCTGATGCGGTAAGAATTCTGTTTACAGCGGCCATGGGATATCTCCAATCCAATTATCTTCAATTCAGGGTCATGCAATGAAACACTGCCTGCAAAAACGGCCATGGTAATGTCCTTTCTTGAAAACCGGAATAGTTTATACTATGGGTGGATAAAATGGCAAGTTTTATGTTGGACGTCGGATTTTCAAACAAAAGGAAGCCCATGTTCACCGAATGTACCGGCGTCATCCTGGCCGGAGGAAAAAATTCGCGGTTTAACGGACAAAACAAAGCGTTTTTGAGGCTTTCCGGCCGTCGGCTGGTCTCGCCGGTCATCGATCTGTTTTTGTCTCTTTTCGATCAGGTCATTGTGGTAACTTCAAACCCCCTCGCCTACCTGGAATGGAATGTCATGGTTGTGACTGACGTGTTTGACGTTAAAAGTTCACTTACCGGCATACACACGGGACTTTTTTACGCGAACACCCCGTTTGTTTTCGTGGCCGCCTGTGATACTCCATTTATCCGGAAGGAACTGGTCAGTCTTATCGTATCGGAGATTCGGCCCGGGCTTGCGGCGGTCATGCCCGAAACCCGGTCAGGGGTTGAACCTCTCCTGGCCGCATACTCTAAAGAAAGCCTGCCCGTTGTGGAACGGGGTCTTGAAGCCGGGAAATTAAAGATCGCACGGCTGTTTAAAAAAATGCGCGTAAAGCATGTATCCGAAAAAAGGGTCCTTGCCGCAGACCCGCAGCTCATCTCCCTTTTCAACATAAACACTCCCGAAGACCTTGACCGGGCGGCCGCCATGGCGCAAAATAATGCTGACGGGCTCGTAAAAAGCTTTTCATGGTGAAGGATCACCTTGGTTGCCGTAGGGGCGGGGTTTATCCCCGCCCGTTTTCCGGTTCGCGCACCTTGCATATGGCCCTGTTTTTATGTTTTAGCATTGACAACGGGCCTGGCATGTATATACATATAAGTGTATACAAAGATATCGTGTGCGACATTGTAATCAAATGAGGTGAAATCCCTGACATAAGGAGGCTGATATGACGACGACCCGGGTTTTTAAATCAGGAAACAGTCAGGCGGTCAGGTTGCCAAAGGAATTTGCGATCAAAAGCAAGGTGGTTGAGATTTACCGCCGTGGCGATGAAATTGTGCTCCGGGAACCGGCCAGGGGATTGGCCCGGGCTTTTGAATTGCTGGCCAATCTTCCTGACGATTTTCTTGCTGAAGGCCGCCGGGATACGCTGCCGCAGCATCGCGGGGAATTGTGATGCCCGTGCGTTATCTTCTCGATACCAACATCTGTATTTATATTCAACGTCATAAGCCTGCGGAAGTATTGGCGCGTTTTCAAAAGCTCAAGCCCGGTGACGCCGGAATTTCAGTGATCACGTGGGGAGATCTGCTGTATGGCGCCGAGAAAAGTTGCCAGCGTAAAAGGGTGTTGCAGTTTCTAGAGGAGTTTACTTCCTTTATTCCTGTTTTGCCGATGCCGGAGAATGTCGGAAAAACTTATGGGGCCATTCGTGCATCGCTGGAGTCCGGCGGCAGGATTATCGGCAATAACGATTTGTGGATTGCCGCGCATGCCAAGGCTGCATCCCTTATTGTCGTAACCAATAACGAGCGGGAGTTTCAACGCGTACCTGGTTTAAAGGTCAGAAATTGGGCCGCCCGCAGCGGAAAATAGTTTTTCCCCTTAATAGCTTGAGAGTCCAAAACCACATACGCTTCCCGGCAAAGGGGGGTATCATGATAAACGAAATTGGCCGGATACTTGTAAAATTCAGATCCTGTTTCAGCCGTAGGGCGCATTTTTCTACCATTTTTCAGCACTGTCCGGTTTAGTTCTTGCTTGCTGAAGACGTTTGAACCTTTCTGCTCGAAAAAGGCCTGATTATGATCTTTAAAAAATGGTACA
>JAADHK010000106.1 GCA_013151835.1 Deltaproteobacteria bacterium | reverse complement strand
GGGAAAGGGCGAAGGCGTACTTTTTGTACGTTGAGGCCTTTCCCGGATCGCGCAACGCCGCAGACGGACTTTTTACGAGTCCGTCAATTTTTAAAACGCCATCACATCATGGAATACACATGGATATCATTGCGCAGCCGGTTTTCAGCAACGGGCCGGCCTGAAATCCGCTCTTCCTCGGGTTCTGAGATCACGAAGTCAACGCCTCCAAACTCTTTATTCACCTCGCGTATGGCATCGTCGGTTTCCGCAAAACGCACCGTGTGTGTAAACGCAATCCCGGCAGCTAAAGCAGCCTCGCTGAAAGCCACGGCATTTTCCTCGGACTGAGCCTTGAATTCCCGACACGCATCGTCGCATGCCGCCGGCACAAGCTTCATCATCTTTTTTGACAAAGGCGCGGCATTTAACGCGATGATCTCATAGGTAAGCCGCCTGGCCATATCTATTGCATACTCGATCACATCGTGTGAAAAGGTGCTTTCACTGCCCACCACCAGAAGCTTTCCGATCTCGTTTTTCTCTTTTTCGGCCTCTGCTTCACGCGCCACCAACTGATGCTGATCGGCTTCGGCAAAAGTAATCGCCTCCTGGTATTCATCCATTCTACCCATCAAAGACATCATCGCACCCTTTGTTTTCCGCCATAAATCTTTCATGAATCTCCTCCCTATATTTAAAAGTCTCTAAAATGCGGTATTTGTTGGATTACACTTCAGATCATTGCAAAATCACCGGGCCGGCCTTCACTGTCTCCACACCACCAGCGGAACCGGAAGCATACGCCTGATCCGGTTTACCAATGGGGCGACTGGGGGAGCGATCGGGGACGTGTCATTCGTACCCTGGGGAACATCTCCGTTTTTCCATGTCCCCGCGTGGCAATCGCATACGGTGATTACAACATCCCTGTGGTTGTTCACATAATCCGGGATTTCGTGCTCCGGGGCTCCCAGTCGCGTTGTCGCGTTTACGCGAACACCTTTGCCTGCGGGCTCCGATAAGAAAGGCTCCAGATTCTCCTGTGCCCTTTTCAGTATCCCGACTGCAGTTTCATGCTCGTTTGCCTCTGCAAAAGTTGCGGCCATCATGGCATTTTCAAAAAAGGCTCCGGCTCGCTGTGCCTTTTCCCCCAGTTTTTTCAGACCTCTTGCTTCACCGCCCGGCCTGATCACCTGAAGAATGCTTAATTCCGCCTTCATGCGCCGGCAGAGATCCACGGCGTATGAAAAAAGACCCTGATTCGGGTTAAATCCGTCAATGGCTAAAAGCACCTTGTCCATATCCTTCACCCTTGTTTCCATTTAATATTGATGGCGTCGTAAAAAGTCCCATCCACTGCGTTGTAGCGGGTCGCGAAATGCTCGGAATACTATATGTATGCCTCCGCTTTCGCGACACCACTACGCCTTGCATATGGAACTTTCTACTTAGCCATCGTAACCGGGTTGCCCGACTTTTTACGAGATCATCAATATTCATTGCTTGATATTGATCGTTACATGCGCATGGCCGGTCGTTGGTCCTGGCGGACGCGCGCATTTTTTTGTTTTTGCCTGCGCTTTTGTTTACCGGTATCAGCTTCCATAAATTTCATGGCGGTCTTGTGCTCTCCTGCTTCGGCAAAAGAAATGGCTGCCATAAGGCGATCAAAAAAATTAAGTCTTTTAAAAATTTTCATTTTCCGGCTCCTTTTTGCCCTCAAGTTACTTTCGTATCCACGCTTGTCCTTCAGCTCCTGTTAATGCAGATTCCATGCCATTTCGGAACCAAAGCACATAACTTATTTAATTTTTAACATAAAGTTTATGATTTGTCGCTTCATGAAAGCGGATTTAAAATCGTTGCAAATTGCAACAAATAAACAAGTGTTATTATTTTATTTTTAATTACAGTATATTAGCTACTGTTTCAATTTTTCAACACCTGTTGCAAATTGCAACGTCACTTTTCTTATAAAAGGATTGAACCCTGGTGCGGGTAAATGATAGAAATATCCGAAACCCACCACCCTTTTTCACAGGAGGACAATTGTGGCTTTTTTTAAAAAAACCGAACCAGAAGACGACCGGCAGGATATCGGCTCTGAACTGGATGGACTAAAAGTCAGGGTAAGGGACGCCGGCCTTGCCGGGGCGGTGGAAGAAGTCATTTTAAAAGAGGTTGAAAAGCTTTATAAAACCAGCCCGTCGGCAGCCGAATACACCATAGGGCTCAACTATGTCGACTATGTTCTTTCCCTGCCATGGAACAAAATGACCGAAGACAACCTGGATATCCGGCACGCCGAGGAACTGCTCAATCTTGAACACTACGGCCTGTCCGAAATCAAGGACCGGATACTCGAGCATCTCGCGGTAAGGATACTTAAACTCTCCAGGCGATTTAATATTCTGGTGGCCGATGATGAAAAAATGACCAGGGAAAACCTAAACCATGTCCTGACCAAGGAGGGATATAGCGTTACCACCGCTGAAAACGGCCGCCAGGCCATTGATCTGCTGTCACGCCAGGGATTCGATGTCATAATAACGGATCTGAAAATGGACCAGGTTGACGGCATGGGGGTACTCGAGGCATCGCGTGCCATTGACCCTTCCATCCAGGTTATTATCGTAACCGGATACGCCACGGTTCAAACCGCCGTGGAATCGATTCAGAAAGGATCTTTTCATTACCTTTCAAAGCCGTTTAAATTAAATGAAATCAGGGAGACGGTCAAAAGAGCGCTAAAAAAGAAAAAATACCAGCTCAAGTCCAGGGGCCCCATACTCTGCTTTGCGGGCCCGCCTGGAACAGGCAAGACATCCCTGGGACAGTCCATAGCAAAAAGCCTGGAAAAAAAATTCATCCGCATCTCCCTGGCCGGAGTCAAGGATGAGGCTGAAATCCGGGGACACAGGAGGAGCTACGTGGGAGCCCTGCCCGGAAGGATCATACAGGAAATAAGGCGGGTCGGATCAAAAAACCCGGTTTTCATGCTCGACGAGGTGGATAAACTCGGACAGGATTTCAAGGGCGACCCGGCCGCCGCCCTGCTGGAGGTCCTTGACCCGGAACAGAACGCCGAGTTCATTGATCACTACATAGACATCCCCTTTGACCTCTCCCAGGTCATGTTCATCACAACCGCAAACCGCATTGATCTGATCCCCGGCCCTCTCCTCGACCGGATGGAAATGATTCGTCTTTCCGGGTATACCGAAGAAGAAAAAGAAGTCATAGCGGGTAAATACCTTGTCCCGCAGGCCATAAAGGAGGCGAGCCTGAACCCGGAACTTATCCAATTTCGCAACGACGCGATTTCGATAATTGTACGGGAATATACCCGCGAAGCCGGGCTGAGAAATTTAAAACGCAGGATAGATGCCATCTGCCGCAAGGAAGCCCGCGAATCACTGACCGAAGACGAAGCGTCCCACCGCACCATAACCGTTAACGATGTCCGCAACCATCTCGGTCCACCGAAATACCGCTATGAGGTGGCCGAAGCCCATGACAGGATCGGTGTTGCCACTGGCCTTGCATGGACGGAGACCGGAGGGGAAATCATCTTCATCGAGGCCACAATGATGAAGGGCAAGAGCAACCTGATACTGACCGGGTCCTTAGGAGATGTCATGAAGGAA
This sequence comes from Deltaproteobacteria bacterium, assembly GCA_013151835.1. Lineage (GTDB taxonomy): Bacteria > Desulfobacterota > Desulfobacteria > Desulfobacterales > Desulfosalsimonadaceae > JAADHK01. The sequence goes on along the minus strand of JAADHK010000106.1, from coordinate 19,199 downwards.
TCGGCCCAGGCGGCCTTAAGCTACATCCGCAGCAACACTGAACGGTTTAAGATCAGTGAGAATTTCTTTGAAACCATCGATATTCATATCCATGTTCCGGCAGGAGCCATTCCCAAGGATGGTCCCTCCGCCGGCCTGACCATAGCAGTGGCCCTGGTCTCCCTGCTGACAAATCGGCCGGCACGCAGAGACGTGGCGTTGAGCGGGGAACTAACCCTGAGCGGCAGGGTGCTGGCCATCGGCGGCGGGCGGGAAAAGGTCCTGGCGGCCCGCAGGGCCGGGGTTACCACGGTGATCTTTCCGGCCAGGAACGAACCCGAGCTTTCCACCATACCCGACGAGGTCAAAAAAGGGATCACCATCCTGACGACGGATAACATTGATGATATCATAGAGACCGTGCTGAAGTAGTTTACTGATACTGGCCTTTAGCCTTTAGCCTTTAGCCTTTAGCCTTTAGCCTTTAGCCTTTAGCTAACAGCTAACAGCTAACAGCTAACAGCTAACAGCTAACAGCTAACAGCATTAAACCGGTCAAGGATTTTTCTGTTCAGGCCTATGACAAGAACCAGGTGCAGGCGATAATGGCAAAAACAATCCCCGCAAAATCGGCGGTAAGGGCGGCCGCGAGCGTATGTCTCACCCTGCGGATGGAAACCGCACCGTAATAGACCGCAAGCACGTAAAAGGTCGTTTCAGTGGATCCCTGTAGAGTGCTCACAAGATAGCCGGTATAGCTGTCCGGGCCTATGGAGGGATCGTTTATGATCGAAGCGAGTATTCCGAAAGCGCCGGAACCGGAAAGGGGCCGAAGAAGGGCCATGGGGAGGGCCTCGGCCGGAAGCCCGACCCTGCCCGTCCATTTGCCGAGTACGGCCACCATTACATCGAGTGCGCCGCTTGCCCTGAACATGCCCACGGCCACGAGTATGGCCACCAGAAACGGAATGATCCTGACCGCCACCTGGAACCCCTCTTTTGCGCCCTCAACAAAAACCTCGTAAATCCTGACGCGCCGGATAACGCCGTAGCCCAGAAAAGCGAGCATAAGGCCGGGAATGATCCACGGAGAAACCCGGTCTCCCCAGATAATAGTGAGCGGAACAAGCGAGCCGAGGAAAATCAGGGCCAGGACGCTCACCCAAAGGGGATAACCCGGCTCTGGATTAATTTCCTCCATATTTTCGGCCCCATCGCTCGGACAGGGGACGCCACTTTCGCCGCCTGATTCATCCTTTTCCGGCATGGATGAGCCTGCCGGAACCGATGAAAACCGCTGGTATGTCTTGGCCGCAATAATGCCGACAAGGGTGGAGCATAGGGTCGCGAAGAGCGTGGTGGGCAGTATTCCGGCCGGGTTGGCCGAACCTGCTGCGGCCCGGAGCGCGATTACACCCGTGGGCAGCAACGTGAGGCTGGATGTATTTATGGCCAGAAAAAGTGCCATTGCATTTGTGGCGCATCCCTTGTGGGGATTGAGCTTGTCAAGCTCCTGCATGGCCCGGATGCCGAAAGGCGTGGCTGCGTTGCCAAGCCCCAGGACATTTGCGGACATATTTAAAATCATGGCGCCCATGGCTGGGTGATCCGGGGGCACATCCGGAAAGAGACGAACCATCAGCGGCCGCAAAAGCTTTGATATGACCGAAAGAAGCCCGCCTGCCTCGGCCACCTTCATCAGGCCGAGAAAAAGCGTCATAATACCGACAAGGCCGATGGAAAGGTCAACCGCACCCTTGGCCGAATCGATCATGGCCTTTGACAGAACCTGCATGGGAAGCGCGCCCGGCTCGAATCCGGTCCCGAAAATCTGGTGTCCGCCCGCAAAAAGGAACGAGATTAAAATAATGGCGAAAAAAATGATGTTCAATTACAACTCCATAAGCAGATTTCGAATCATGCCCCGAACAGGGTAAGCTGCGATCCCGGGATTGCGGCGCCCTTTTTCGCAAGCCCGCCCTTCTTTGATGCCTTGTCATCAGAATGCGGGACAGGAGGCGCCGCATCCGCTTCACTCTTTTCGACCACGCCGTATTCCACAGCATAACGGTTTTTATCTATTTTTTCGACCCTGCGCACCGGGTTGATAGAAAGATTGACTTCCTGCCGCGTCACAACCGGAAATCCGTGCGGTCCGTTCACATACTTTATCGGCTTTTTCGCTGCAACCCGTTCGGCTATAAAATCCCTGTGCCGCTTTATCCGCTCGCAAATGCAGGTGTCCGCCAGTTCCATCACTCCGGGAACCCTGGAATCGATGATCTTTGCAAATTCCGGCCCAATCTCGCATGACACGCTGTTTCTTGCCGAAACCATGGCCGCAAGCATTGTTGTCCCGGTTCCCGCAAACGGGTCGAGCACACAATCCCCCTTTACGGAATACATATTGATAAGCCGATATGCAAGCTCAAAGGGATAAGCCCCGCTCCGCTTTCTCATGTCCTTGTCCAAAAGGGCCTGACGCGCGCCCTTGAGATCAAACCAGACATCTGAAAACCACTGATTCCTCTCTTCCCAGAAAAAAGCGCTGGCCTGGCGTTCGGCACGCTTCGAAGGGGTCATAAACTCCCTTTTTCCGCCCTTCCTGAAAATCAGCACATACTCGTGTTCCAGGGTTACATAAGCCCCGGCAGGGAGCATGCCCGAACCCATGAACTTGTTGGGCGCATTGGTCTGCTTGCGCCATATTATCGCGGGAAGGGACATGAAGCCGTTTTCCCGCATGGCAGACATTATTCGGGAATGATTGGGATAAAGACAAAAATCATCACCGATCTTTCTTACCGCATCACCGATGTTGATACAGGCAAATCCTCCGGTGCGGACAACCCGGCCGAGTTCCTTCCACACCCGGTCCAGCAACTTGTGCATCAGCTCAAATGCCTGTGCGCCTTTATTTTTTTTAAGGGCAATTCCAATGGGAGGATCAATGCGTGAAAATATATTATCCCACATCTCTATCATGGGATAAGGCGGAGACGTGACCACAAGGTCAACGCTTCCGTCATAGACCCCCTTCATTTTTCGGGCATCGCAAAAATGGATCACATGCTCTGTTTTCATCATGTCTTATCCTTGATGGCCCTGTTGATAAGCATCTTGGAATGCGGTCCTCTATGATTAAATATATGTTAGAGAGACTTTCAGATAATGAATTTGGCAAGGATAGAGGGAGGAGATAATACTAATTTTGTATATCTCCGACCGATAACGCCGCCCAAATCCATTATCCGGAAGTCTCTAAGCGGGAGAAGTAAGATCGATAGTGTGCCCGACAATCGAAAGAACCTCTTTAGGATCGTCGGTAACGGTTAAAATATTCATGTCTTCCGGAGAAATATTCCCGTTTTCAAGCAGGGTGGCCTTGATCCAGTCCACAAGCCCGGTCCAGTAAGACACGCCGAAGAGGATCACGGGAAGCGGCTTGATCCTGTGGGTCTGGATCAGGGTAACCGCCTCAAAAAGCTCATCCATGGTCCCGAACCCGCCCGGCATGATGATATACGCATAGGCGTATTTGATGAACATGACCTTGCGGATGAAAAAATAATTGAACTGCAGGCTGATGTTTGCGTAAGGGTTGGGTTTCTGCTCCATGGGAAGCGTGATATTCAATCCTACTGACTTGCCTCCCGCCTCGGCGGCGCCCTTGTTGGCGGCTTCCATTATTCCACCGCCGCCGCCCGTGATAACCGCTATGTCGCTTTTTGCAAGCAGACCCGCAAGCTCCTTCGCAGCCTGGTAATACGGGGTGTCCGGCGTCATTCTGGCTGAACCGAAAATACTAACCGCAGGACCGAGCCCGTAAAGGGTTTCCACGCCCTCCACAAACTCCCCTATGATCTTGAAAAGCCGCCACGATTCACTTAATTGTATTTCATCGATTAAAAACTGTTTTTCCATGGAATTCCTCCAATAGCGGATATCGGCGCAGGAGACGAAATCAGCGCCGTTTTTCATAAAAAGGTAAAATTTCAAATGGTTAAATATGCATGAAAGTGTAAAAGAATACCTTCACGATGCCCTGATGTCAACGATTTAGTTGACACCAAAGCAGATCTCATGGTACGGTTCTACAGATATTTGTATAAATATATATTAAAAATAAATAGTTGATGGGGCTATCCTGAAAAGAGTCATTATCACAAACGAACTGGGCATGCATGCCCGGCCGGCCGCAAGAATAGCGAGGCTCGCGGCCCAGGCATCGTCCGGCATAAGGATTATAAAGGACGGAGAAACGGTTGATGCGACAAGCATTATCGATATTCTCTCCCTGGGCTGTACAAAAGGCGACAGTATTGATATTAAAATCGACAACCCGGCGGACATGGACATACTGAACCGGATTTGCAGGCTTATTGAAAACGGCTTTACGGAGTAACACGCACATGACAAAGGCCACTGAATCCACCGAAACTACCTTAAACGGTATAAACGCGTCTCCGGGTATCTGCATAGGCAAGGCGTACCTTGTCGACCCTGAAAGCGTAAGTGTCGTCAAAAAATATACGATCGAGCCGAAACTAGTAAAAAAAGAGATCCGCCGGTTTAAAACCGCAGTCACTTCAGCCAGAAAAGAGCTGAAAGCTATTATCGCAAAAATACCCGAAGAGCTGCGGGACCAGACATACATACTGGAAGCCCACCTCCTGCTCCATAAGGATAAAATGCTCTATGAAAAGAGCATCCGGCTGATTGATGAAGAACGGATAAATGCGGAATGGGCGCTGAAAACGTCCATAGGGTCCGTCAAGGAGAGATTCGATCGTATTCCGGATCCCTATCTCAAGAGCCGGGCTGCCGACATCGAACATGTGAGCGAGAGGATCATGCGGCAGCTTACCGGAGCCACGGATGTCGATTTAACGGTTATCGACAAACGGGTTATCCTGGTCGCCCACAACCTCTCCCCTGCGGAAACCAGCCAGATACAGGTCAACCGCGTCATGGGATTTGTCACCGACCGCGGCGGTAAGGCATCCCACACCAGCATTATCGCCAGGACTTTAGAAATTCCCGCAGTTCTCGGCCTCGGCAACGCCACGACCATGATACAAAATGACGATTTAATCATCGTGGATGGTTCCGAGGGGATCGTCATTGTCAATCCCGACGAAAAGACACTTATCCGTTACGAGGAACTAAACCGGCGCTACGAGTCGTACAAGGCGGATATACTCCGTATCAGCGAAGCCCCGGCTGTCTCCACAGACGGCAGACATTTCAAGATAATGGGAAATATAGAACTGCCCGAGGAGGTCGTTGGAGTCAGAGACCATGGCGGGGACGGCATCGGCCTGTTTCGGACTGAATTTCTCTACCTTTCCCGTAATAACTTCCCTGAAGAAACCGAATTGTTCAACCAGTACAGGGAAATCGTGGAGCTGATGGCGCCGGGACCTGTCACCATCAGGACCCTTGACATCAACGGCGACAAGGAAATATCCTCTCTGCCGGCGTTACAGGAGGCAAATCCGGCCCTGGGCCTGCGCGCCATCCGGTTCTGCCTGAAAAAGCCGAAAATATTCAAAACCCAGATCCGGGCAATTCTCCGGGCCGCAGCATTTGGAAACGTGCGCCTGCTTCTTCCCATGATTTCCGGATGTGAGGAGATTCAACAGTCAAAACGGATCATTGAGCAGGCCGCTGCATCGCTTGAAAAAGATGGACTTCCCCATAAGGCGGACATTGAAATCGGCGCGATGATTGAGATCCCCTCAGCCGCCATCATGGCGGATGAACTGGCCAAGATTGTTGATTTTTTAAGCATCGGCACAAATGACCTTGTCCAGTATGCCCTTGCCATAGACCGGGGGAACAGGTTTGTGGCCTACCTCTACAACCCACTGCACCCGGCCGTCATACGTATGATAGCGCAGACCGTGGACGGCGCGAAAAAGAACGGAAAAAAGATATTCATGTGCGGCGAAATGGCGGCCGATCCCATAAACATCCCGTTTCTCATGGCATTGGGCATAGACGAGCTGAGCATGTCCCCCCAATCAATACCCGAGGTCAAAAATCTTATCCGCAAAATTGATAGCAGGGAGGCCGAAAAGCTATTGCCCGGCATCCTGAGCGCCACCAGCGCTTCCGAGATACAGAACCTGATCATAGAGCGTTACGGCGACATTTTAAAAGAAAGCCTTTCCGACTGATCTTTTCCGGAGTGACCCAATGGATAAAAGCCACATAAAAATAGTTACCGAGAACCGGAAGGCCCGGCACAATTTTCATATCATGGACGAATTCGAGGCGGGCATGGTGCTTGCGGGTACGGAGGTCAAATCGTTGCGCAACGGCCGGGCCCACCTCAAGGATGCATACGGCAGATTCAAGGGCGACGAACTGTATATTCACCAGATGCACATAAGCCCCTACCCTTTCGCCCACAATGACAATCACGAGCCCCTGCGGCCCCGCAAGCTTCTGCTCAACAGATCCGAGCTGAAACGCCTTTACGGGAAGGTAAGGGAAAAGGGATTTTCCCTTGTCCCCCTGCGAGTATATTTCAAGGGCGGCCGGGCAAAGGTCGTAATCGCCCTGGCAAAGGGCAAGCGGCTCTATGACAAACGCCAAGCCATCAAGGCCCGGGAAAACAAACGGGAACTTGACCGCGTGAAAAGACTGCGGCGGTAACGGCTTATTATAATCACCGTTCAGTATGCTTGACAATCAGCACACCGGCGATTATTATAATTTATAAGCTAACAGGTTCTTTTAACCCATACCTTCCAAACGGGGGCGAAACGGGTTCGACGGGGACATGGAAGCAATGGTTGCATACCGAGTTCCGCTGAACTCGTTAAACTCGGCGGCGTCTAAACACAAACGCAGACGATTATAACTACGCCCTGGCTGCCTAATACCAGCCAGCGTTCCCCCGGATTTCTCCCGCGAGTCCGGAGTGGAACGTCATTTAGCGGGATAGCCGATCCGGAACGCCTGTTTCCGGTGAAGCGAAATTTTTACAGGCTCGCGGCTCAAGTATCCCGCCTGACGGAGACCTGATCCGCTAAATTCAAATTTCAGGCTAAGTATGTAGATGCCATTGTGGATTGTTTTCGGACGGGGGTTCGACTCCCCCCGCCTCCACCATTAACAAATTGAACGAACCGGTCCGATTGCCGCAAGCGGCATGTCGGGTGGTTCGTTTTTTTTGTAGCAAGGAGTTCCGGCGATTCTTGAAGTCGCTGGTTTGTCTTGCAGTCACTCGATTTTCGGGAAATCGGGGTGAAAAAACGCTTCTTTTGGAGAATTTTTCCCTGAATTCTCAACTCTCCTTTTTGGACCTCGTCCGATTGCAGAAACCCTTTCAAATCAAGTCGTTGCATAATAACTCTCCCTATCAAGCCAGAAAAACATAATCGGACTTGAGTTAGAGAATAAGCACACATGGTGTTACCGAACTCAAAGTCTCTCGCAGGAATCGGGAAATTGAGCTTAGCGGTTTTCCCACTTTTGTAGTCCTTCTCATTTTGTAAATATTTTGTTTCAGGAGTCCTGGAACTGAAACTATGAAAATATACAGAAACATTATTTCTGCAAAATATAGTTGACAAATATTCCCAACATACGTACATTGTGCAGAAATGGTGTTATAGCATATTGCAAGGTGATTAAATGAAAATAAAAATAAAAAAACTGGCAACAGTGCAGATGGGGTACTCGTTCCGATCCCGTCTCGAAACCTCGGAAGGTGGTGGAGTTGCAGTTATTCAGATGAAGGATCTCCTGGATAACAACACGGTCAGCTGTGATGGTTTGGTCAGAATCAATATGGAGGCCATGAAAGAGCATCACTTCGCACAAAAAGGCGATTTGGTATTCAGGTCTCGCGGTCATGTGACCACTGCAGCGGTTCTTCTCGAAGATCCGGGCAAGGCAGTTGTTGCCGCTCCCTTATTAAGGATACGCGTCACAACGCCTGACAAAATTTTGCCTGAGTATCTGAACTGGTACATCAGCCAACGGGATGCCCAGATTTTCCTGACCAGCAGAGCCAAGGGTACGGTTCAGAAAATGATCAGCAAGCAAGCAATTGAAGATCTGGAGGTGGCGCTTCCAAGTCTGGAACAACAAAAAAATATCGTTGAGCTGGCATCATTATCCGCTCGGGAACAAACCATATTGAACACGCTGGCGGAAAAGCGAAAACAATACATTTCAACAATACTAATGCAGTATGCAAAAGGAGAATAAAATATGAGCAGTAAGATTGATCAGAAACACATCAACAACGCGGCGTGGGCGGCGTGTGACACTTTCCGGGGCGTTGTTGATCCGGCACAGTACAAAGACTACATCCTTGTGATGCTGTTTTTAAAGTATATATCCGATGTGTGGTTGGATCATTACGAGGCCTACCGGAAGCAGTATGGGGATGATGATGTCCGTATCCGCCGCAAGCTCGAGCGTGAACGTTTTGTTCTCCCGGTTATAAAACTCACCGAAAAAAATGATGCGACTGGTGAAGAAACGGTTCTGGATGAATTTCCAGCCACCTATTACAGCCTGTATGAGCGCAGGTCAGCCGCCAATATCGGCGAGCTGATCAATATTGTACTCGATCATATTGAGGAGAGCAATAAAAGCAAACTCGAAGGGGTCTTTCGTAATATCGACTTTAACAGCGAAGCCAATCTCGGTAAAACCAAAGACCGCAACCGTCGCCTGAAAACCCTGATTGAAGATTTTTACAAACCGCAATTAAATATGAAACCAAGCCTCGTTCCGGAAGATGTCATCGGCAATACCTATATCTATCTGATTGAACGTTTTGCCTCAGATTCAGGCAAAAAGGCCGGAGAGTTTTTTACCCCGCTGAAAGTAACGAAGCTCGTTGCAAAGCTGGCCGGGCCAAAACCGGATGATCGTATCTGTGACCCTGCCTGCGGCTCTGGCGGGCTTTTGATTCAGGCAGCAAAACAGGTGGGCAGCCGTAATTTTGCCCTGTTCGGGCAGGAGTCCAACGGCAGTACCTGGGCGCTCTGCCGCATAAATATGTTTCTGCACAATTTTGACAGCGCCCGGATTGAATGGTGTGACACCCTGAACAGTCCCCTGCTGGTGGAAAATGACCGGTTGATGAGATTCAACTGCGTGGTGGCCAATCCGCCATTTTTCCTGGATAAGTGGGGGGCCGAGAATGCTGCAAACGACCAGTACAACCGCTTCTGGCGTGGGGTTCCTCCCAAGAGCAAGGGGGACTGGGCCTTTATCAGTCATATGGTGGAAGTTGCCCTTGAAAAAGAGGGTCGGGTTGCTGTTGTCGTCCCCCATGGCGTTCTGTTCCGAGGTGCTGCCGAAGGTCGCATCCGCCGGAAAATAATTGAGGAAAACCTGCTGGATGCGGTGATCGGCCTGCCGGGCAACCTGTTCCCGACCACTAATATTCCGGTGGCCATTCTGGTCTTTGACCGCTCACGGGAAAAAGGCGGAGCAAAAGAAGACTGCAAAAATGTCCTCTTTGTCGATGCCAGTCGGAAGTTTGTCTCAGGAAAAAATCAAAACACCCTCTCGGAAGAACATCTGGCCAAGATCATGGAGACCTACTCTGTCAGAGCCGAGGTGGAAAAATATGCCCACGTTGCCGACTTCGAGGAGATAAAAGAAAACGATTTTAATCTCAATATTCCCCGCTATGTGGACACCTTTGAGGAGGAAGAGGAGATTGATATTGATGAAGTACAAAAAGAGATTGACGCACTGGAAAAAGAGCTGGCCGAAGTGCGGGCAAAGATGGCGGAGAAGCTCAAGGAGATTCAGCGATGAATAAAGATATTGAAAAACAACATCATAAGACTTTTGAGAGTCTAAAAAAAGTTAATAATGACAATATAGAGTTCTGGTTTGCCAGGGAACTCCAGAAAGCCTTGAACTATTCCAGTTGGGATAAATTCAAGCGGGTTCTTCAAAAGGCTATGAAGGCATGTGATAACTCCGGACAAAAAGCTGATGACCATTTTTCCCAAGTGGTTAAAATGGTTGAACTGGGTTCTGGCAGTAAAAGAGAAATTGAGGATTATGCACTTTCCCGCTATGCCTGTTATTTGATTGTTCAAAATGCCGATCCGTCAAAACCTGTGATTGCCAACGGACAAACCTATTTTGCCATTCAGACCCGAAGACAGGAATTGGCGGATGATGAGTCGTTTCAAAAACTCAAGGAAGAAGAAAAACGCCTTTTTCTCCGTAAAGAGATGCGGGAACACAATAAACAACTGGTGGAAACTGCTCAACAGGCAGGCGTGAAATCCAATCTGGATTTTGCCATTTTTCAGAATCACGGCTACAAGGGACTTTACGGCGGACTGGATGCCAAAGCCATTCATAAACGCAAGGGCTTAAAAAAGAATCAGCAGATTCTTGACAATATGGGCAGTACCGAACTGGCAGCAAATCTCTTCCGTGCAACCCAGACAGAGGAGAAACTCCGGCGGGAAAATATCAAAGGTAAAATCAAAGCCAATAAAACCCATTTTGAAGTAGGAAAAAAAGTTCGTCAGACCATTGAAGAGCTTGGAGGTACCATGCCGGAAGATCTGCCAACACCGGATGAGGATTTGAAAAAATTGGAGCGGAGGGTAAAGAAATTGGGAGGGAAGAAAAATGATGCTGAGTGATAAATGCTCAATGAGTAATGAAAAGGATCTGCCAGAGGTGCGGGTGAAGATGGCGGAGAAGCTCAAGGAGATTCAGCGATGAGTTTACTTTCTATAAGAAGCAAAATTAAAATTCCATCTGATTGGGAAATGGTCCCAATTGGAAAAGTTCTTATTTCAAGTCAATATGGAACAAGTAATGGTAACTCAGAAACAGGGGTTCCTGTTGTCGGGATGAAAAATCTGCAGGATGGAAAAGTTAATTTTAATGACCTTCCTTTTGTTTCTCTCGACGAAGAAGAAAGAAAAAGGTTGATCTTACATAATGGAGATATATTGCTCAACCGAACAAATAGTTACGACTTAGTTGGTAAGATAGGATTTGTTGAAAATGCTTGTGAGGCGGTGTTTGCATCTTATTTAATCCGTCTTGAAATGGATAAAACAAAGTCAGATCCAAAATTTGTAGCAATGTGGCTATCAAGTTTCTGGGCCGATCAGATGATTAAGAAGATTGCAACCAGAGCAGTTAGTCAGGCAAATGTAAACCCTACTGAATTTAAGAAATTTTGTTTAATTCCACTTCCCCCACTCCCCGAACAAAAAGCCATTGCCGATTTGCTCTCCACCTGGGATGAGGCCATCGAGAAAACTGAACGGCTGATTCAGGCGAAGGAAAAGTGGTTTAAGGGTCTGACACAGAACCTGATAAGCAAGCGGTGTGATTCTTGGCCCCATATCAAATCGAAGAAAATATTCGACACGATAACTGAAAAGAATTTTCCTGACGAAGAGCTCCTGTCGGTTACCCAAGATCGTGGTGTTATACCTAGAAGTATGCTGGAAGGCCGGGTCATGTCACCAAATGGCACAACAGCAAACTATAAACTCATCAAGCGAGGTGACTTTGCGATAAGTCTTCGTTCATTCCAAGGTGGTATTGAATACTCGAATTATCAAGGAATTATCAGCCCAGCATATACGGTATTAAGACCTAAAATTGAATTGAATAACGACTTTTATCGGCTGTTTTTTAAGTCATACATCTTCATTGAGAAACACTTGAATCTTGCCGTCATTGGTATTCGTGATGGGAAACAAATAAGCATACCTGATTTTCTGAGTATTAAGATTCCAGTTCCTCCTCTTGAAGAACAGAAAGAGATTACTGAAACTTTGTCAATTTTTCAGCAGGAAATCGACCTGCTGAAGCAGCTCTCAGAAAAATACAAAACCCAGAAACGCGGTCTGATGCAGAAGATACTGACAGGCGAATGGCGGGTAAAACCGGAAATTATTAAGAAGTATGAGGGAGAACAAAAATGAAAATTTCGCAAGTTAAAATCTCGAATTTTCGAGGTTATAAGGATGAAACAACCATTGATTTTAATGATTTGACAGTGTTTGTTGGGAAAAATGATGTTGGTAAGTCAACCATTCTTGAGGCACTTGATGTATTTTTCAATGATGGTAAAGGTGTCATAAAATTGGATAAGGATGATATTAATAAACAAGGGCTTACAGGGGGGAGTAAGGATATCTGCATTGCCGTAGCTTTTGAGGACTTGCCGACCAGCTTGGTGATTGACAGCACAAATGAAACGACGCTTCAAGATGAATATTTGCTGAATAGCCAGGGCAAGCTAGAAATTTTAAAAACTTATCCGAATGCAGGTAAGGTAAAAGTATCTGTAAAGGCGCATCATCCTTCTAATTCAGCATGTTCAGATCTTCTACTCAAAAAGCAAAAAGATTTACAGGCGATCATCAAAAAAGAATCAATAACCTGTGAAGATGAAAAGAAGAATGCTGTCATGCGTAAAGCTATTTGGTCACATTATTCGAACGATCTTCAACTTAGTGAAGTTGCAATAGATGTAACCAAAGAAGATGCCAAAAATATTTGGGAACAGCTTAAAAATTACATGCCGCTATATTCTCTTTTTCAATCTGATCGAAAAAACAGTGATGGAGACAGCGAGATACAAGACCCGATGAAACTGGCTGTTCAAGAAATCTTGAAGGACACAAGTATTCAATCTTCGCTCAACCAAATTGCGTCAGAAGTTGATTCTAAACTTAAAAAGGTAGCTGACCGGACACTGGAAAAGCTGAAAGAGATGAATCCGGAAATTGCCAATAGCTTAAATCCGGTTATTCCTCCGGTTGAAAGCTTAAAATGGGCAGATGTTTTCAAGAATGTCTCCATTTCAGGGGATGAAGACATTCCAATTAATAAGCGTGGTAGCGGTGTAAAAAGGCTTGTTCTACTGAACTTTTTCAGAGCTGAAGCTGAAAGGAGAAAAGCTGAAAAAATGTTCCTGACATCATTTACGCAATTGAGGAGCCTGAAACATCTCAGCACCCTGACCACCAGAGAAAACTCATTAATGCCTTTCTTGAGTTGTCAAAAGGAGAAAATACTCAGATTGTTTTGACGACACATAGCCCGTCAATTGTCAAAATGCTGAATTTTGAGCATCTAAAGTTGATTAAAGGGAACCAGATAAAAGAGATCATAAATATTGAAAAGCATAATCTACCCTATCCATCACTCAACGAGGTAAACTTTCTTGCTTTCAATGAATCTGATACTGGCTATCATAATGAACTTTATGGGTACATTGAAAGTGAAGGATGGTTATCTGAGTATAAAAATGGGAAGGAACAAAGACCATATATACGCCTGAAAAAGAATGGACAGACACAGTCAGAACAAAAGATTCTCAGTGAGTATATTCGCCACCAGATTCATCATCCTGAAAATACTTACAACCAGCCATTCACTGCCGATGAATTAGTGCAGTCCATAAGTGAAATGCGAGCTTTTATCGTTGGAAAGGAGAATGCTTAGTGTGTCCATCCGTGGTTTCAAATTTTTTAAGGAGAAAAACAAATGACTGACTATGCAAACTTAGACAAACTAAAACAAAAGCTGGATTCCTTCAGGCCGCTTCCGGCGGAGGTGGTCAATAATCTTCATGAAGATTTGGTCTTACGCTGGACATATCATTCCAATGCCATAGAGGGCAACACCTTGACCCTTAAAGAGACAAAAGTTGCTCTGGAAGGCATTACAGTCGGCGGCAAAACCATGCGGGAGCATTTTGAAGCCATTAATCATAGGGAGGCCATCTATTTTGTGGAAGATCTGGTTAAAAAAAATGAGACGTTGTCTGAATGGCAGATAAAGTCAATTCATCAGCTAATTCTTAAAAATATTGATGACAACAATGCCGGGATATACAGAAAAATCAATGTTCTTATTTCCGGCGCGGAACATATTCCGCCCGATGCTTTGCATGTGGAAAGCGAGATGCAGGGTTTTATCAGCTGGTATCAGACACAAGGTCTATTGCTGCATCCGGTTGAACGGGCTGCCCGGGTACATTCTGATTTTGTTAAAATTCATCCCTTTACAGACGGAAACGGAAGAACGGCACGTCTGCTTATGAATCTGGAATTGATAAAAGCCGGATTCCCGCCGGTTGTACTGCCTGTGGAAAAACGCCTTGATTATTATGAAGCTTTGGATACAGCTCACACAAAAGGTGATTATCAGCCGTTTTTATCCCTTATCATTGCGGTCGTTGAAGCCGGATTTAATCCTTATTGGCATGCCTTGGGGATAAAAAATGATGAGGTATGAGATATGAATGATAAATTAAAAATTTGTGTTTATTCGTGCCCATTCGTGGTTCTCAAAATAAGGATTAACAATGTGTGATTTTGCAACTAACGAGAAGCAGACATCCCAAATTCCTGCGGTGCAACTGCTGATAGCAATGGGTTATGAATATATCTCGCCCGAAGAAGCGTTAGTGGAGCGGCAGGGGCGTTTGTCCAATGTTTTGTTGGAAAATATTTTGCGCAACCAGCTCAAAGAAATAAACCGCATCCGCTATAAGGGAAGCGAATACCTTTTCAGCGAGGAAAATATTCAGTCCGCTATCCAGAAGCTGAAAAACATCAAATATGACGGACTGCTGAAGACGAATGAGACTATTTACGATCTGATCACTCTCGGGACGGCCATGGAGCAGACCATTGAGGGTGACTCAAAAAGCTTCAATTTGAACTATGTTGACTGGCGTAATCCTGTTCGCAACAGGTTTCACGTAACGGTTGAATTTAGTGTTGAGCGTGCTCGAAGCACAGAAACCGCCCGGCCGGACATTGTTCTCTTTGTTAACGGCATTCCGTTTTGTGTAATTGAATGCAAAGCACCTCAAGTGGAAGTTGAACCAGCTGTTTCTCAATCTATCAGAAACCAGAACGATAATTATATTCCGAAACTGTTCATCTATAGCCAACTGGTTATGGCGGTAAACAAGAACAGTGCCATGTACGCAACAACCGGGACTGCGGCAAAATTTTGGGGTGTCTGGAAAGAACCCGGCTTAACCACGGAAAGCACTGAATATAAAAAACTGGAGACACTTGTTAAAGAATCTTTGAACTTTAAGGTCAATCCAAAAGATTTTTCAGTGTCTTCCGTGCCTTCCGTGATTGAAAAAACCAGACTCGTTACGGGGCAGGACAAGGCCCTTTATGCCTTATGCCGCCCGGAAAGGCTTTTGGCGTTGGCGTGGAAGTTCACGGTGTTTGATGGTGGCATCAAAAAGATTGCCCGTTATCAGCAGTATTTTGTGATTAAATCAACACTGAGCCGTGTCAAGCATTTTGACAGCACCGGCTCTCGCAAGGGTGGTGTTATCTGGCACACGCAAGGGTCCGGCAAATCCCTGACCATGGTCATGCTGGCAAGAAATCTTGCTCTCGACCCGGAGATTCTCAATCCAAGAATTGTGTTGGTTACCGACCGGGATGATTTGGATAAACAGCTTGGTAATACCTTTGCCGCCTGCGGACTTGAAGCCAACAGAGCAACATCGGGCAGAAATTTGCTGGAATTGGTTGCTGAGAAACAATCAGGCATCATCACCACACTTATTCATAAATTCGACAAGGCGTATGCGGTAAAAAAATACAGGTGCGAGTCTCCCGATATTTTCATTCTTGTGGATGAAAGCCACCGCACACAGTTTGGCTCCTTTTCCGCCCGTATGAGACAAATGTTCCCGAATGCCTGCTATCTGGGATTCACAGGCACCCCCTTGCTGAAAAAAGAAAAAAACAGTTTCACAAAATTTGGTGAATTGGTTGAACCGCATTATTCCATTACCCAGGCCGTGGAAGACGGCGCGGTCGTGCCGCTTTTGTATGAAGGCCGGCATGTGGAGATGAGCCAGAATAAAAAAGCTGTTGATTTGTGGTTTGAAAGGCATACACAAGGCTTGACCAAAGAGCAGCAAGCCGATCTCAAACGGAAATACGCACGCGCTGAAATGCTGAATAAGGCTGATCAGGTTATTTACATGAGAGCCTTTGACATTAGCGAGCATTTCCGTTCCAACTGGCAGGGAACAGGATTCAAAGCACAGTTGGTGGCTCCCAGCAAAGTATCCGCACTCAAGTATAATGCTTATCTGAATGAAATAGGTATTGTCAGTTCAGAGGTTGTTATCTCACCACCGGATATGCGTGAAGGCTATGAGGAAACCGACGACGAAACTGCCGATGAGGTCGTTAAATTCTGGCAAAAAATGATGAAGCGCTACGGCAGCGAGGAAGAGTATACCAAGCAGCTAATCAACCAGTTCAAGCATGGCAGTGATCCTGAAATTCTTATTGTCGTTGATAAACTGTTGACCGGATTTGACGCACCAAGAAATGCGGTTCTCTATTTGTGCAGGGTTCTTAGAGAGCATACGCTGCTTCAGGCAATTGCACGGGTCAATCGGCTTCATGAAGGCAAGGAGTTCGGATTTATTGTCGACTATGCAAGCGTCCTTGGTGAGCTGGATAAAGCGCTTACCATGTACAGCGCATTTGAGGGATTCGATGAATCCGACCTTGTTGGCACTATGACATCCATTAATAGCGAGATAGAAAAACTGCTGGGCCGGTATTCCGATCTTTGGGATCTATTCAAAACTGTTAAGCATTCGAATGATGAAGAGGCCTATGAAGTATTGCTTGCTGATATAGAGCAACGAGAAGAGTTTTACAGCCGTCTTTCAGAATTCGGGAAAAATCTCAGCATCGCTCTTTCTTCTGAAAAGTTTTTGTCCGAGACGGATGAAAAAACTTTGTCAAGATATAAAGCTGACCTTCTAAAATTCCGGTCCCTTAAGGTATCTGTTAAATTGCGATACGCTGAAGCCATTGATTATCGGGATTATGAGCTCAAAATCAAAAAATTGTTGGATACCCATATTCAGGCTAATGAGGTTATTCAGCTCAATGAACCGGTAAATATCTTTGATGACAAAATGTTCAACCAGGTGAAGGAGGAGCAAGGAGTATATCAAACTAGGAAAACCACGGCTTCCAAAGCCGATACGATTGCTCACGCAACTAAAAAAGTGATTACGGAAAAAATGGACGAAGACCCTGCCTTTTATGAGAAATTCTCAAAGCTGATTCAGCAGGCTATTGAAGACTTCAGAGCCAAAAGAATATCCGATTTGGATTACCTGCATAAAGTTGTTGATATCAGGGATAAGATTGTTGGCAAGGTTCACGATGATGTTCCAAATAATCTGTCCGGCTTTGATGATGCCATGGCCTATTATGGTGTATTGAAACCGTTCCTTGAAAAACATGACTTGAATGAAGCGGATCTTGAATCAATCACTGCCGACACCGCAATTGCGATACACGGTATTCTTGAAAAGCATAAAAAGGTTCAATTCTGGGATGATGAAGACGCTCAGAAACAATCTGTAAATGAAATTGACGATTACCTCTATGATGAACTTAAAACAGAAAAAGGCATTGAATTGTCGCTTGATCAGATGGATGACATTATTGAAAAGGTGCTGCAGGTGGCAAAGCACAGGAGTTATAAGTAATGGAGGCATTAATTCATAACGACAAACATTCGGTTGTTTACGGGCGAAAGACTATTGATTTCAGCCTGTTCTATTGTGACAGAAAAACGATGGAAATTGCTGTACATCCTGACAGTACAGTTATTGTCAAAGCGCCCGTGCAATCAGACATCACGCTGATAGAAAAGAAGATAATTAAAAGGGCTCGATGGATTCTTAAGACATTGAATTATTTCAAGCAGTTTAATCCAAAGACGCCTGATCGATGTTACGTGAACGGTGAAACCCACCTGTATCTTGGAAAGCAGTACCGCTTAAAGTTATCCGAGGGACCAGAAAATTCCGTCAAATTATCTCGTGGCTTCTTTCATATCACTTGCCGTAATGTACCGACTCCGGAAACTGCAAAGAAACTATTGAATCAATGGTATTCAGAAAAAGCCCAACTGCAATTTGCACAGAGCATGGATCGATGCTGGCAGAAATTCAACAGCCTTGGCATTGGCAAACCCAAAATATCGATCAAGCGAATGCAAAAAAGATGGGGCAGCCTTTCAGATAAAGGAACAATAACCCTTAATGCAGATCTGATCAGAGCACCTAAAGAGTGTATTGACTATGTTGTTACCCACGAGCTGTGTCATTTGAAATATCATAATCATAGTCCGGAATTTTATAAACTTCTCGACTCTGCCATCCCAGGTTGGGAAAAGATTAAGCATAAACTAGAACTCAGTATGGTGTGAATATGAGGATAAAACATGAGACAGAATAAGAACAAAGGAAAGCAACTGATTCGTAACAGCACCGCTGAATTTCTGATCTTTACAGGCCAAGCGGGAGAACAAAGTATCGAGGCCCGCTATGAGGATGAGACCATCTGGCTGTCTCAAAAGCTGATGGCTCAGCTTTTTGATGTGAATGTGCGTACCATTAATGAGCACCTGAAAAACATTTATGATCAAGCTGAGTTAACGAGAGAGGCAACTATCCGGAAATTCCGGATAGTTCAAATCGAGGGCAAGCGGGAAATTTCTCGAAATGTCGATTTTTACAATCTCGATGCCATTATATCGGTGGGGTACCGGGTCAACTCGGTTCGGGCGACCCAGTTCCGTCAGTGGGCCACCCGGGTACTGCGGGAGTTTGCCATCAAAGGCTATGTGCTGGACAGAAAGCGCATGGAAAACGGAACCTTCCTTGGTGAAGATTATTTTGAACGCCTGCTGGAAGAGATCCGCGAGATCCGCCTCAGCGAACGCCGTTTTTATCAAAAAATCACCGACATCTACGCCACCAGCGTCGATTACAACAAGGATGCCCCGACTACCAAAGCCTTCTTTGCCAAGGTGCAGAATAAACTGCATTACGCGATTCACGGGAAACCTCCTACTTTTCTGTTCTCTGCCCCATACCTATCCGCCGTCGTTCGAAGAACTGTGGCGGGACAAGCCGGAGAAACAGAGAAAGTGTCGGTGAAAAAGTGTTCCCGTCGTATTTTCTCCAGTTTCTGACAATTTCTGATCTTTACCGGACAGGCGGGCGAACAGAGTATAGAGGCCCGGTATGAAGATAAAACCATCTGGCTGTCTCAAAAGCTGATTGAACAACTCTTTGATGTAGATGTGCGTACCGTCAATGAGCACCTGAAGAACATCTTTAAGAGTGGTGAGTTACAGGAAGAATCAGTTATCCG